>CAYYPV010000099.1:0-4363 GCA_964473665.1 uncultured Candidatus Bathyarchaeia archaeon | reverse complement strand
GTAATATCTTTCTTGTAGAAGACTTGGGCTACGTCGTAGCCTACAGGTATGTTTCCAAGAGTTTCAGTGACTATTTTCCTTTCCGCAATCTCAACTTTAGGGTTAGGTATTCGGTAAGTGAGAAATACGTCTCTTCCCATGATATTTTTCTTGAAGTATTCGCCATAGTTAGCGAATAATTTTCGCATAACACGTGTGTCTACATCTTTTCCTTCGGAGTCCCACATAACTTCTTGGCAGCCGAGTTTGTTGTAGGCGAAGTACGCCTCGTAAACTTCGGCTTCACCTTGAATTATTTTACCTTCACACCATGAAGGAGTATTCGCATTATCAGGGTGTTGAGTGGACATAGTGCGTGGGATTTTTCTCTCCTTTGGATGGTTTCTTATCATATTGTACCACTGTTCATATTACTAGAACATCAAAGGGGAGCTATTTGGTAGAGTACTCAGGGTAACTGCCTAGGATTTTGATGAATAAAGTATTTTTCTTCAATCCCTCTAGGGCTTCTTTGCAGGCTTTATCGGTTTTATGTCCTTCAAAGTCTAGGAAGAAGACGTATTCCCACTGTTTCTGTTTTGTTGGGCGGGATTCAATTTTTGTTATGTTTAGGTTTCTGGAGGCAAACTCCTCTAATGCCTTATAGAGCGCGCCGGGTACATGTTTCACCGCGAATATTATTGAGGTTTTGTCTCTGCCAGTTCGGGGGTTATCGGTTTTGGCTAATATGAAGAATCGCGTGTAGTTTCGGGGGTTGTCTTGGATGTTTTTAGCCGCTATTTTCATTCCGTAAATTTCTGCTGCCAGTTCTGTTCCTATAGCTGCTGTGTTGGGTAGTTTCGAAGCCATTTGAACTGCTTTTGCTGTGCTGCTTTCTTCTTTTAATTCTACGCCTGGAAAGTGTTCTTCAAGATATCGTCTGCATTGTGCTAATCCTTGTGGATGTGAAATAATTTTTTTAATTTTCGCTAGGTTTGTTTTTGGTGGAACTATAAGGTTATGTCTGACCTGGAGTTCAATTTCACCGCAAACCATTAGGCTCGAAGATAGAAGTTGGTCAAGAGTTACTGGAACTGCGCCTTCCGCGCTGCTTTCAACAGGGACTACTCCGTATGATGCTATTCCACTTTCAACTTCTCTGAATACGTCGGTTGTGCTTGTACATTGGATGAAATCTGTTCCCGCGGATGGAAAGAATTGGTGTGCAGCCTCTTCAGCAAATGTGCCGTGAGGTCCAAGGAAGGCGACTTTTGTTTCTTCTCCTTCCAGTCGTCTGCATAAAGCCATTATTTCTTTGTATACGGCTTTCACGTCTTCAGATTCTAGGCCTAATTTTTTGGCTTCATCACTCATTCTGTTTAATACGGCTTTCTCTCTCTCCAAGTCCCGAATTGGAATGCTGTGGAGCTTCTTGATTTTACCTGCATTCTTAGCTATTTCAGCTCTTTTCTTTAGTAATTTTGAGATTTCAATATCTATTTGATCTATTTTCTTTCTAAGAGCATCAATTTTATTTTTGCTACTCATTTTAGAATCCTCGAGATCAAATGGTCACGCAACATGTGGTCAACTAAAACTATGGCTACTGCAGATTCTACAACTGGAACAGCTCGTGGAACGATGCATGGGTCATGTTTGCCAGCTATTTTGATTTCTGTTTCCTTCATTTTTTGAAGATTAACTGTTTTCTGTTTTTTGCTTATTGACGGTGTCGGTTTGAAAGCAGCTCTAACTATGATAGGCATTCCAGACGATAGTCCGCCGAGTATTCCGCCAGCGTTATTGGTTGATGTTACAATTTTTCTTCCATGTATAACGTAAGGGTCGTTATTTTCAGATCCTTTTAACCAGGCTACTTCGAATCCTGCTCCGAACTCCACTCCTTTAACAGCTGGAATGTCAAAAAGAATTTTTGCTATGTCGGCGTCAAGTGAGTCGAAAACAGGGCTTCCGACTCCGACAGGCACATTTGTGGCTATGCATTCAACTATGCCTCCGACGCTGTCACTCTCACGTTTGGCATCTAGGATTACATTTTCCATTTCCCTTGCAACTTTTAGATCGGCGCACCTGACCGGGTTGCTGTATACGTTACGTTTTATTTCATTGATAGTCGGTTCGCGGGTAATTTTTGCTCCATCTATTTTGGTTGTATGGGCTAACACCTCTATCTTACGTGTTGCCAGAAGCTTCTTTGCCACTGCACCAGCCATAACGAATGCGGCTGTAATTCTACCTGAAAACCTACCGCCGCCGCGATAATCTCGGAATTCGCCGTACTTAACGAAAGCTGGGTAGTCAGCATGCCCAGGGCGAGGAGTGTATTTAATTGCTTCGTAGGGAGTTGAGTCAATTTCTTTATTCCAAACTAGCATGCCTAGTGGGGCTCCTGTGGTGAATCCTCTGAATACTCCGGAGATGATTTCTGCTTTATCCTGCTCGAATCTCTGTGAAACTATTTTTGAAGTCCCCGGTTTTCTTTTGTCTAATTCAACTTGTAGGTCGCGTTCAGTAAGTGATAATCCTGCTGGGCATCCGTCAATAACTACGCTGATGCATTTTCCATGACTTTCACCGAAGCATTTTACTACAAACTCTTTGCCGATTGAGTTACCTGACATTGTAAGCAGCTCCTAATTTTCTCATATCTGATATAAAGTCTGGATAGGATTTATTCACAGCTTCAATTCTTTTAACTTTCGTTACTCCCTCAGCTTTTAAAGCAGCAACTGCGCAGGCCATGGCTATCCGATGATCGTTGTGAGGGTCAATTTTGGCTCCGTGAAGCTTAGAGGGGCCACTAATAATCAGCGAATCTTTTTGCTCAGAAATTTTTGCGCCCATTTTCTTAAGCTCCATAGGTATATTTGCAAGCCTATCGGATTCCTTGAGCTTCAACCTGCCAGCGTTGAATATTCGTGTTGTACCATTTGCGTAGCATGCGATTGCAGCACAAACTGGAACAAGATCCGGAATATCACTGGCATCGATGTTTATGCCCTTCAATTGTCCACTGGATACCTTAACATAGTCTCTGCCAACCTCGAATTTCGCGCCCATGGATCTTAGTATGCCTATGATCGCTTCATCTCCTTGATTCGAATTTGTATGCAAACCCTTTACAGTAACAGTTGAACCAGTAATTGCTGCTGCAGCAAGGATGAATGATGCTGCTGAATAGTCACCTGAAACAGTATGGTCGGCTGATTTGTAATGTTGGTTGGCTGGAATTATGTAGCTCTGCATATCTTTTGATACTTTAACCAATATGCCATGTTTCTTCAAAGTCTCAACGGTCATCTTAACGTAGGGCTTTGATTCAAGTTTGGTAGTTAATTTTAGTTTAGTTTTTCTTCTAGCAAGAGGGCATGCGAACAGTAATCCCGAAATGAACTGTGAGCTGATATTTCCAACCATCTGGGTTTCTCCACCGTCTATACCTCCTCCGTATACGAGAATAGGTGGATATCCGGCTGCTGAGAAGCATTTTGCTCCAAGCCTTGTAAGTGCGTCGAGTAAGGGACCGATTGGCCTCTTTTTAAGCGATTCTTCACCTGTTAAGATGGTGATTCCTGGGGCTAGAGCCGCTATTGGTATAATGAAGCGCAGTGTGGATGCAGAGTCTTTGCAGTTTATAATTTCACTGGGTGTTTTTATCTTTGATAACCCCCGGATAATCCACTTATTTTTGTTCAGTTCAATTTGGGCTCCGAATTCTTTGCATGCTTTAACTGTAGCCATTGTGTCATCTGAAACTAGCGGGTTAACTATTTTTGATACGCCGTCAGCCAGTGATGAAGCTATAACGGCTCGGTGAGTGTAGCTTTTCGACGGTGGAGCTTCAACGCTGCCTTTCAGCTGTTCAGTTCTATGTATTACTAGTTCTACCATTTTTTCACCTGAGGATGTGCGCTTTACTCTGATTATTTATTTTGGCTTCGAGAATTTCACCTTCAAAGGCTTGCCAAGCCTTTTTGACTAAGTCGGTTTTATCTTCCTGAACCACTGCTGCTACAGCTGGGCCTTTACCGGTTAAGCCTGCGGCTAACGCGCCTTCATTAAACGCCACTTTTACAATCGCAGTGCTGTAGCCTAAAGCTAGAGAATATGCTACCCCGTTCAGAGTCATAGCGTTCCATAGGTGTCCATGTAAAGCTTCATTATGCGCAGTCATCACTATTGGCGCAATTTTTTTGACTTTTTCTATTTCGAAGTTTGACGCGTAGACTTTATTTTTTGGAACATGGAATAGGACGGTTGCTCTCTCTTTTATCTGAAAACGTTTCATGATTTTTCTCTTTATGTTGTTCGTAATTACTGCACCTCCGAAGTAGGAGGCACAGGCATCATCAAAAGCGCCCGT
>CAYYPV010000098.1:0-3709 GCA_964473665.1 uncultured Candidatus Bathyarchaeia archaeon | reverse complement strand
AAAATACTAAGTAACATGCAATCCATAGGACTAATGTCCACATCTTCGCCTCCTTTTTTTCCTTATAAATCGCGTAGAGCATGAATGGGAATGAAAACGCTGGAATTAGGAAAAATATTGCTAAATGATTAGCTACGTAAGTTAATACCTGAGTTAATGACACCTGTCCAACTGAGTAAGCCATAACGTTGAATCCGGTGTACGCCTTAATCTGACCAAATGGATCCTTGAAATACGCATATCCTATGTAAAACCATGGAATGAGCGTAAAAATGAACAATAGGCTACCTGCAATAAAATACCGGTTAGCAACTGCGGACAGCATTTTCTTGCCAAGTTTCACAAATAAGTAATAAGCAATAATGACCGCCATGATGATCCCTTCATATCGTGTGAGAAACAGCAATCCAAGAAACAAACCAGCTAAAATTTCATATTTCTGATTTTTAACAGTATTAACAATTGAAATCATCAGCGCCGTCGCCAACAGGATAAACAGCGGTTCGGGGAGAATAGTCGAAGTGCTAATAATGTAGCTAGGGCAAGTTGCTGCAAAAATAGCTGAATAAAATCCAACATTCTTGTTCTCATAAAGTTTTGTCCCAAGTAAATAAATCAAAAAAATTGATAATAATCCTATTATAACATTTAAAACCTGAGCAACAAAACTAGATACACCTCCTAAAAGAAAAGCGATGCTAATAATACCCGACCACAATGGAGGCCTAGAGGATTCCCACAGGTAATAGCTTACAGTAAATTGCCCAGAAGTCAATAAGTTCTTTGCAAGAAGCATGTAAACAGCTTCATCCCAAGCCAGTGGATACTTTCCAATTGCGAATATCAACCTTGGAAGAAAAAATAGGGCTAAAATGATTATTGCATGGCTACGCTTAATATCTAGCTTAACGCGCACACCGAGCCACCTCTACATAACTATAAAAAGATATAATTTTTTTAAAGCTATAACAATAACACTATAACTTCTCATAAAAAATGAGTGAATTGAAGCTTTCGATAATAATTCAAACCTGTAATGAATAGAGCAGTTTAAGACAGTTTGTAAAACGGCTGGTTGAAGTTTTAAATAACAAATATATGTTAAGTGACCTCCAGCTCTTTAATTATTTTATCGATCGGGTTGTCCATCTGGCTCACGATTTTTTGGGAATAATGAACAAATTCCATCTTATTTTTCAGGTTAATAAAATGGGTCGTCTGTTTAACAATTTTTTCAGGATCAGTTAAATTATGAATATATTTATGAAGCATTTTTACTGACTTTGATGGTTCCCAATATATCACGCTGATCGCAGGGGTCCCTAAAACAAAGGCTTCCTCAATCATGGTTTCAGCAGCGCCAACAATTACATCCGCATAGGCAACTGGGTTTTCAGCGAACGCTTCATCTACAATTTTTACATGCAGATGTTTGTAGCGCTCAGTCTGCTCCTTCGTTCTTGGCATTACGACAATCGTGGCGTCGACAGTTTTAGTTAATAGTTTAGTCGTGTCTTCGAGAATATTTTGTTTTTTCGGAAAGTAGGCGGTAAATTCGGGTTCAGGTCGAATTAGAATTATCGGAGATTTTAGTCCAAGTTCTTTGAATGGATTTCTAGCTGGGTCAGCCTTGTAGTCCTTTAAATAACATGCGTGACAACCGTTGAACCAAGCAACATTTCCGATATCGACAACACCACCTTGGCGAAGTTCTTTCACTGTGTAGAATTTTGGTGCAAAAATCTTACTTGAAAGCGGGAAAACCATTCTGTTGACGTAGTATTCCCGATCATCATAAAATAACGTCCAAGCAGGTATACCTAATCCAAAGGCTGCTCGAACAGCTTCAGGCCACCTCTCGGTAAGAAGAATATCCGGCTTCTCTCGTTTAAGTATCGGAACAATTTTTTGGATTGTTTTAGCGTAAGCAAGGAGTTTTCCTTCCTTGGTTTTTCCGCCGTGTTTTCCTACTTTCGCGTAATCAAGCTTCTTAGCCTCTAACATCGGTATTATTCGATCGTGATCGCGAGCTAAAATTATGAACTCAATTTTCCCACTTAACCTTTCGATAAGTGGATAAAAAAAATTTACTTGAAAAGGGGTGCTCATAGCTAGAGCGATTTTTTTAGCGGATTTACGGTTCATAAGCATTACGACCAAATGAGGCAGTTAACCGCCCTCGCATAAATTCGTTAGTAGTAGACAAATCTGACAAGCCGTTCCACGTGCTATTGTTCAGTTGAATTTAGGATATCTCTTTATGAACATGTATTATTAACATATTCCTACTGGCTCCATTGGAATAGAGGTAAAAAGAGGAATGGCTCCTGCTTTTAGCCAAAAACAATTTAAGTTTAAATTAAAGTGGCTCGATTTAGCTAATCCATTGAGCGGTTTTATTCTCGGTCTAATTTTTGCCATTTGCATGGCGGTGCTCACCAACGTTTCATTGGGTTTATACTATCCCGTCAGCATACTTGCCGTGATAATCATTCTATTTGGGACTATCTGGTACATCGCAGGCATATTTATCGGTAATTTTTTAGTAAAGAAAATTTATCATTTAGAGCGACATTTACAAAATGCAGCCACTATTTTTTCAGTCATCTCGGTTTTCATAGGAATTTTCTTCTTTCTCGCTAGTGCATCAGCTCCATGGCAACTGGATCTTATGGTTGCAATCAGCATATTCATCTTATTCATTCTACTACCCGATATGACGCACGAGTTTATAGCTAGGATTGCGATCGAATTGGGGTTGATATTTCTCGCCCTATCTATAATCTTGTTCGGTATAGTACCAACATTGACCTTTGGCTTTTTCAAAATTCCGGGTGGGCTTTCGGACGAAATTAGCACATCACTAATATTTTTTTCAGGTTTTGTGAGTCTTGTTCTCGGTTCAACACTCTTGATGGCGGGTAATAAATCTTGGGGACGCATCTGGGGAGGCGTATCCGCCCTTCTCGGTGTTCTTTTACTCTACTGGTTCGGTATCTGGTATTTCATAGCAGCATTTCTGATAACAATATTGACTGCGCTTCGATGTTTTGACTTTGTAAATATAAAGGAAGAGCTAATTGTTTTCTCTGGTGTAGCAACGCTACTGTTATTAATAGCGATATCCCCATTTCGGTCATACCTTTATGCACCGTTATCCGTGTTCCCTCATCTGTATTTTTCTCTAACCCTTGTCATCAAATCATCCAACCTGTTAGTGGGCACAACCAGCGGCGGAGTTATTTTCGGCATCCCTGACGGTAGAATATTACTGCTGCAGACAATCTACCAAAAACTTGGCGGAACATGGCGTGGAGGCGGATTAGACGCGACAATCTTCGGCGCTCCACTTATGGACTTCGGAATAATCGGTATAGCATTATTCATGCTTTTCTTAGGGTTTATTTTAAGCATAGGATACAAAGCAGTTAATCTAGCCGTAGGGGATTCAAAAAAAATCATAATAAGCGCCTATGCTGTGGCTTACGCTTTCTCTATAATTGATAGCGTAAGAGGTCCTGATCTTCTTCTAATCACACTCCTTATAGCTCTATTAGCAGTTTCATTCTCGACTTTATCTGAAGCCGTTCCCCTACAGAATTTACCGCTCATAACTCCTGAAATGCACAGCATTCTTAGTACCCTACAACAGACAGGTAATCTCATGTACAGTCTTCTTTTTGATGATGATAAGAAGACCGTTGATGAT
>CAYYPV010000097.1:0-37788 GCA_964473665.1 uncultured Candidatus Bathyarchaeia archaeon | reverse complement strand
TCACCAGTTTCAACAGCTACAACCACTAGGGTTGTAACAAAAACTACATACACAGTCTCACCAGTTTCAACAGCTATAAGCACTAGGGTTGTAACAAAAACTTCCTACACAGTCTCACCGGTTTCAACATCTAAAACTACTAAGCTTGTAACAAAAACTTCCTACACAACCTCACCAGTTACAACAGCTACAAGCACTAAGCTTGCAACAAAAACAACCTATACGGTTTCTCCTGTTTCTACGGCTACAAGCACTATAGTTACTACAAAAACTACTTATTCAGTTTCACCAGTTTCAACAGCTACAAGCACTATAGTTACTACAAAAACTACTTATTCAGTTTCACCAATTTCTACGGCCACAAGCACTATAGTTACTACAAAAACCACCTATTCAGTCTCACCAGTTTCGACAGCCACAAGCACTACGGTTGTTACAAAAACTTCCTACACAGTTTCGCCTGTTAAAACTAGTACAACCACTATGGTTATAACAGTAATTTACCAGCTGGGAAGATACCTGAGGCACAATGTAATTTTTGGACATGTATTGCTAGGTCCGCTACCTTTTTGATTTGGGTTCCGATATATAATCGGTTATAAACATCTCAGCTTCAGTGCTTGATTAAGGGTAAAACCCTTCCAGCGACAATTATTATAGAAACGATATTAATCTAAGTTAGAAAATGACGTTTGGGATATATGCGAATTAACTAATTATGAAGGAAAGTTTAAGGAATATACACCTATGGAGAGCTCATTTGAAAAGATGGAGATTGAAAAAGAACGTGAATTTGTGGCCTTGATTAAAAAATATCCGGGCCAAATTGAAAAAGGGCTCAGATATCTTGACCATAAACTTTACGCTGGAAGTGGATATATTGATGCTTTGTTTGTAGATTCTAGCGGTGTTCTAGCGGTTGCTGAAATAAGAATAGCAGATGACAAGGGAATTTTGATGCAGGCATTACAGTACTATGATGTAGTGCAAAAGGATAGAAAAAAAATCGTTAAGAAATTTCCTGATGCAGGCATTAAGATTGAAGATGATCCGAAAATTATTTTGGTAGCCCCAAATTTTTCTGATAGAGTTAAGAAGGCGGCTCGGTACGTTAAGCCTGAAGTTACACTGATAAAATTCGAGCCCATAAAACATACAAACATAGTAGGCGGAGGATTGGTGGGCAAGGAGGTAAAAATTCAACCTAGCCCGTTTGGAATATTGCGAGAGGCGTATAACAAGGTTGTATCTGGAATCTTAGCGATTGGTAATGATAAAACTGATTATGGAGAACAAATTGTCCAGAAGTGGAGGGGAAAATATTTCGAACCACGGAGAATAATAAATAAGTTATTAGTAGGGCAAACATACCAAGAGAAAGATAATACTGTTTCTAGAAATGGATTTTTGGTTCTAACAAATAGAAGGTTGATTTGGAGTCAGAGCGAAGGAATTCTCTTGAAGAAAATGGTGGTTAAGTTTGATATTTCTCTAAATTCTCTCAAAGATATTTCCGTGGGCGGAATTATTAATAAGAAAATAAAAATGATTGATGCTAACGGTGTTAGAGAATTTAAGTTACGTGAGGTTGGAGATAAAAAATTTCCAAGTTTTAAGGAAATGATAATGAAGCAGAAAGAGAATTTGAAGGAATATTCCTTCCAAACAGTTTAAACAAAAGAAATAATTAGTAAAGAAACTGTACCGGGTCACTACGAATATTATGGGCGTTAATGCCTTAAACTTCTCCTTTGTCCACAAATTGTGGTTAGAAATAGCTAATGCTCTAATAAATTAATTAGTGTGAAAAAGTTTTGAGACATCAATTGGTAAGAGCAAACAGTCGTTAATGCAGCCGCGCTGTAAATAGATGATATATTTCATTTATCCGCTAGAAAGGCTGGACACTGTTTACAAACTAAGGCGTTGGCGTAAATTTTTTCAGCGGATTCTTCTCTAAAAGTTCATGCAGTTGACTTATGTTTAAGCCTACCACTGAGTCGCCGTAAATGTCACATTTCTCTTGCACTTGTATGTCATCAGGATTTTTCATGATTACGTCAACTTCATTTCCTATTGGAAGCTGAAGATAAATGTGGTAGTAGTGCTTAACAGAGCCTTTCTCCGCTTTTTTACGCCACTCAGTTTTTGTTATTTGGAAGCCTCCGGCTTTGAGTCTCTCCAGGACTGACTCTGCGTCGGTTGAGAAGATTTGGATGTCTATGTCGCTTCCTTTATAGCAGGTTCCACGCCACACGCTTCCGGTGAGTTTAGGGTTGAGATGGCTTAGTAAGGTCATTGTCTGTAAAGCTGATTTACGCAATTCCACTATCAACTCATTTCTACTCGGCCCCTCAAATTCGTCAGCTATTTTATCAAGTTCAACTGCGACTTCTAAGTTGCTCGGAATTATTCTTACTCCCAAATTTTCAGCGGCTTTCTCTTTAGCCGGCTTATATTCTTGAATGAGATTGTTGTAAAGGAGGGATGCTGCTTCACGTGCAACCTTCTTTCTCGTAGTTTCCAACGGTTTACCCTTCGGGATTGTATAATGGAGAAATTACTTTAGGGGGAAATAAATGGGCTATGCGGCGGCTGTTTCTTTCTTAATAATCGCTTCTTCACCTGGCCACGAGATGAGCTTTGATTTTCTCACGCCGACGTGACGCAACGGGATAATTTTTTTGGTTTGGTTGTAGATTTCTGAAGCGGTTTTTCCATACACTAAATCTTGAGCTAGCTGATCGAAGGTTAAGGTTTTTGCTTTTTCCTCAGAAATGTTTTTCATAAGTTCACGGATGGTTGTCTCCTGTGAAGCCTTCACTCTTGCTGCGGAGAAAACGACAACTGAAATTCTCAGTTTATAATTGTCTTTCGTCGTAAGATCGAATATGCCGTCGATTCTTGTGCTACCACGCCTAACAAGGCTTCGTAGATAGTCTCTGCCATATTCGTGCCCCTTAAAAATTGTATCAGCTTTAGAATCTTTAATGTCTGTGACTTGAAAGTAGAGCTTGAGATACTGATGGGAAAAGTCTCCAGTTATATCGTACAGAGTTACCTCAATTATTCTACCTATCACCGTTGAAGAATCGCCCCCTGGGGTGCTGCCGATTTCGACCCCGTTAAAGTATGGAGGTGAGACTACGCTGTACCAGTTTTTTGCACGAAACTTATCTCTAACTCGGCGAGTTTCAGTTGCCAAACTCTAATCCCCAAATTTAGTGACTTTAAAAGATGACTGAAGGGAGGAGTTATTTAAATTGTTTTAGTTATTGAAGCCTCTCCGCTGTCTACATATGTATAGCAGCCCGGCATCACAAAATTATGACGCTGCGGACAGCCTCCACGAGATACGCGCTTAAACACTTATTCTGCATGGAAAGAAGGATGGCTTGCTCCCTAAAAATTGGCGGAAGAGATGCAAGCAGAAATAGAAGCCTCAAAAATGACCGCCTTTAAGGGCGGGCACACATTCTTGTTCTGGAGACAGAGAGAATTCCTTGATGCTGTACTGGATTTCTTGGAATTACATAAAACAGAATTACAAAATAGCGGGAATTAATTTTTAATCCAAAACTCAAAAAACCAAAAAAAGGCTTTTTAGTTAATAAATCAAACTGTTAATTGAGGTAGTTTGGAATGACTTGTTGGAAATGGTTTGATAGTGTCTTGAAAGAAGCTGGAGTAAAAGTCACAGATAAGAACAGCGAGAAAATTGATGCAGCTATTCACAGGTACATTGGCGAACAATCTAGTTACGGACATTGTTCAGCGGATTGGAAAAAAGCTAGGAAAGAAATTGAAGCGAACAAGAAAATGAAGGGAGAACTAATCCTTAAGCTTAAAGCTTTGGCGTAAGTGACCCAAAAGAAGATTAAATGGCGATCTAACCTAAATTTGTTCTATCCTGCATTCTTTGAAATAGCTTGCCAATACTGTAATGTAGAAAAAGTAGCTGAGCATAAAGCTTTGATGATTGGAAAGAATGATCTGGCCCTATTCAGTTATTAGTTCAGCATCTATAGTTGCTTAGTTTCTTTAGCTGTACTGATGGAGCAGATGGAAATATACTAATTCCTTTTTTCTTTCTTACTGGCTCTGATGCTTTTTATGGTCAGCACTATGCTGGGCTTCTGCATAGGTAATTTGCAGCCAATTGAGAAAAGCAGTGTATGAAACTAACACTAGAAGGACGAATACATAAATTGTTAACATTAAACCTTGATGAGGTTGTGTTGCATGTTTAAGTTTGTAATATACATTGCCGCCTAATCCTTTCAGTTTATCTAAGGTCGGCCTATTCTGCTGACTCATTTAACTCGCCCTTTTGTGCCCTTATTATTTTCTCTATTCACTCCACTAATTATTGTTATTCATTGTAATACCATGAAAAAGCGATAATAGGATAATTAAATGTCAATAAACAGAATGATGTTACAACCAATAAATTTGAATAAGTAAAGTTACCCTCAAAACCGCGAATAAAAACTGAATAAAGGCTAAATAAACCCATAAAACAAGGTAACCACATTTATTGAGTAATTTTGGCTATCAATCTAAGACTTTGCAGCTTAACCGAAGGTTTTTGAGGAGATTTAAAGGGAATAGAAAAGGTGGTTTTGTATGGAAAGAATATCGGTTAAACCAATAGGAATTGTGCACAATAAATTTGATGAAAATGAAATTAAAAGTTCAGCCATTGGTGTTGAGGGAAAAATAGAGGTATTTGACGAGTTCAGTGAAGGCCTTGACTGTATTGAAGGATTCTCACACTTAATCATTATTGCATTTCTCGACAGGGTTGGGATGGAAGAGCGAAAAGTTTTGAGGATGCGATTTAGACGTCTCTTGAAATATGGGATGAAACTTGAAGAAATACCCGAAGTGGGAGTCTTCTGCAGCGATTCACCTCACAGACCAGTTCCCATCGCTATTACGATAGTTGAACTATTAAATAGAGATAATCGATTTTTACAGGTCAAAGGTCTAGACTTATTGGATAAGACCCCGATTTTGGACATAAAACCTTACACCCCTGATAGGCTTGTTGAGGGATTAAAACTACCAGAATGGTATGAAAAACTTCTCAACAAAGTTTCAGAAGCTACCAGCATCAAAAATCCCCGCCTATAAACAATTTTAGACAAACCGAATCAGTTGGTTGCTTTGACATTCTTAATTTGGATGCCTGAAAGACCACGGCCTAAGACACATTTAGTTGCAACAATCGCTCTCACATAATTTTGATATTAATACTAGTTCCTATTGAAACTGCACCCAACTAAGTGAAAACCCATTAAAACTTATATTTCATAGGCTGCATCACAAGCACTTTAATCAGTGCGGTAAGAATCATCACGAATGGAATAACTCTCTATAAATACTATTTAACAAATGCTTCTTTTCGAGTAGCCCAGAAAGTTATATTATGCTATCTCAGTATTAGTAAGCGCATTTTTGGACACTGCAACGAAAAATAGAAAAAATTGGTATGTTAACTCACATAAACTCTGTGGATCCGCTGCTTTCCCATGTAACTGAGAAGCTCGTTCCATCACTGGACAATGTTGAGGGGGAAGCTTTGCGGACAATCCTATAGGTGACCATTGTTATCTCCTGAACTACTTTGCCAGAGACTGAACCAAAGGACCCGATTGACCCTGTGACCCCCTTTACAGTAGCATCACAAGTTGCCGTAACTCCTGTGTTATCGTAGCCAAACTTTACCGTGCCAAAGTTTGCCAGCGGTAAGACCCCAGTGTAGGATGAGGGGGCCTCTGCAATCCACTCAGCCGAGGTTTCCGTAGCACCTGCAACACTTCCTGTCGTGGAATAAGATTTACCTGTCGTTACGTCAGTAATAGAAACCGTAAATGTGGTACCGCTTACATACGTTACACTTGCCGAGATAGTGTCTCCCGGATTTATTGTTAAGCTGCTTATTTGGACCATTGCACTTGGATAGAACTCATACCAAGCGTAGTACGCTGCTTTCCCATTCTGAACGTCTGAATCTGTTCCTATCTGTTCAACTGTGTTTGAACCGATGAAACCGTCGATGCCAACCCAGAACGATGAGTAAGCAGTTGTGCCCCTACTACCAGTGACTGTTGGAACTCTCCATGATCCATAAACGTAAGTCACTGAGCCTTTCGAACTGTTTACTACGTACCCAGACCAGTTACTGCTATACCAATTGCTTCCGATTTGGCTTTCTACGGCCATTGTAGGTGCAGTTAATGTGCCAGCGAGGACTAATGCTGAACTAAATGTAGCTAATAACATAAGCAAACCGATGAGCGATGCGGATAACTTATAAAATGATCTCATTAGATTTCACCTGATTTTTCCAATGCCCACATACACTACGTTGTTAGGGTTTCGATAAACAATCTATAAAAACGTTTTTACTACAACTTGTCTGGACTACGACTTAAACAAGCCGCAAAAAGCACGTTACTTCCCCACAATAGCAAATTCTAGTTTAAGGCGCAGGCTTTAATTCTAGTCCCAGTTTTCATTTGAGGGGCGGCCATGATAAAGTCTTTGGGATATTGTATTTGCCAAATCGTTCTCTAACCGATTTCGGCCACTTATCAGCGTCGAACCCATGTTCTGAGAGAAAGGCTGCTACCCACCTGGATAAGCCGATGCCGGTGCATCCTGACCATACGACTCTATTTTTCAGTTCTCTTGTTTTGAAGGCATCTATGAATTTAGTTTTATGAACAAAACAAGACGTAACTTCAAGCCACTCTGATTTTTCTCTCGATCCACGATACGGTAGATAGATTTCTAAATCGTAAGCTGCAACGTTTTTGCTGTCCCTTATGTCAATAATAGGTCCGCCTGCGCGCATGAAGAATGGAATTCCAGGTACAACACGCCACTCTAAATCTAGAAGTTTATCAGCTGTTCGTATGCTTTCATCTAAAACTGCGTCCCTAATCTTGACAACATCGTCCGGAACGCCGAAGTAGACTAATTCAATTCTTCTGAACTCTTGCAGACGCACCAAACCTTCTATTCCGCCTCCCTCCCATCGATAAGTCCATCCTGATCTATCATAGAATTTTACTGGCAATTCCTCAACGTTGAGGGTTTCCTTGAAGAAGAAATACCAGAAAGGCTCACACTGTGCAGGTGCAAGCACATATTCAGGATCCTTAATTAATTGCTTTAGTTCTTTTTTTGGAACCTCTTTTGTAATTTTAACAAGCTCTTTGAATTTCTCGAACACTTCGGGCTCTCTGGGAGGAGGACAAACGTAGTACATACCCTCCGGAATTCCGTCTAAGTAACCTGGCATAAGCTTCATAACTTCCATTGGAATAAGTTTGGGCAGCATGAACGGCTGGAAGCCTAGCTTATCAGCGATTTCTTCTACCATGATATTTTCAATAGCTGAAAACAATCGTGTATATGGAATAGTGTAAATCCACTGCCCTCTAGCAGGGAACTCTTTAATCCAACCTAATTGAACCGCTAGCTTCATAGGATCTTCTTTGAATTTCATCTCTTTCATTGGACCTTGCTTCAGAACTTGAACAGCCTCTGCGATTACTTCTGCCGGTTCACCGGTTTCCACTAGTTCTTTTTCAATTAAACTGAGGATTCTGTCAGGGATATTGCGTTTAAACTCTGAATCTGTAAACGGTTTAAGACTTACAGTAATTTTCCCCGCTTCCATTTTTGCGGATTGAACGCCTTCAATTTTACTAATTTTATCTATGGTAAACGTTGATACTTTTTCTGTAATAGGCATAGTAACTGTGAAGTCGGTTACATCAATACCGCGAACGCCTATTCTATATTTTTCGCCTAATAAAAGCCCGAGAGATTTATTTATTCTTAGAGCGGCTGCTGGAGCTCTAACGTAGGATCCAGATTCTATTGTTAAGAAAAGTTTAGCGCCCTTAATTCTCCAATCTGAGATTCTGGATGCTTTCCCAACCTGTTCTTTCGGCGCTCCCTTCACCATTATTGATTTATTAGCCTCTTCAATGAATGCCGCCATATCTTTACTTGCCGCCTCAGCTTCTCGGCTTAAGTTAAAAATACATTTTAAAACCATGCGGAACTCTTCTGGCAACTTCCAGTCTCTCCTTTTTCCTTACCTGTAACCGTATTCAATGAGATTATTTAATTGTTGGGCTTAGTAATGTTAAGTTAATGGAAAATGATGATGCTGAAAATAAAAAGTTCGGATTACACGTTTGATTCGGATAAGGGCGGTTTCATATTTCAATTTTAATCAATTCTAATTTGCTAGCTTTTCGAGTTCCCGCGCAATTCATAAAATCCATATTCTAAACCTTTGGATTAAATGCATAACAAAAGATGACTTCGAAAAGTTATTTTTCGAGATTAACTACTCACAGCGTGAAACTTTATTTCTTCAAGCTATTTTACAGCCAAATTATTTAATGTAAATTTTATTAAAACTTAACTAAATTAATTTCTTCCTACAGGAAAAACTTGTTCTGCGACCTGGATAGACCTTAAAAGATCGTCTATTGTGCATATTAACGTCTTAAGGCCCCGTTCACATTCAATAATGGTGACTACAGCATTCTTTTCTCTGAAGGTTTTAACAGTTAAGCCGCTTGGCACTTTGAAATTATCAGGGGAAAGTGCTTTTGCTACAGCTTCAGCTTCTTCCTTCGTTTTGTATCCGATTGAGATTTCAGCTCTCATTCAATGACTCTTCGCATCTGTTCTTTTACGGTGGAGTTCACTTGGTTTAGAAATTCAATTTCATGTCCCTTTGGTACCTGTGCACCTGCTGCAACATCGTGCCCACCGCCTCGCCCCGAAAATTTTTCGGCAGTCTTTTGCATTATTGATCCTAGGTTAATTCCTTGATCAACGAGCGTTTGGGTTTCTCTCGCTGAAAATTTAATTTCTCCATCATCACCCATGGTAAACGCGATAACAGGTTTCTCTGATTTAAACAACCCAGTTGTTGTGAGTATAGATGATACTGACCCCAACATTTTTTCATCAATTAAGCCTTCTCCGCGAACAACGTAAATGGCTTCCATTTCCTTAATTCTGTCAGGCGTTCCAGTAAGTAATTCCATGTACTGGGCTAATGTTCTCCGATACTCAGCCAATATGCCTTGAGCTTCATCCATTGTTGGCCCACGGCTGCCCATACATATGGAAACACCTAACCCACCTTTATCCATCCTTCCACAGGAGTTTAAAACTGAAGCGTATTCACGCCCATCTCTAAGCGGAGTCCAGCGGTCTTCATCAGTTAAAGTATAGACTTCTCCTATGAGGCTTAAAGCGGCGTCGCTGGAGAGGCCTTTTGCTATCATATGTGCAGTTAGTTCTGAGAATATTTTTTGTTTTTCATCTGTGCTTAGATCGGTTAAAGTTCTCCATTTTTCATTTTTCTTTAGGCTTATTCCAATGTTTATTAGGAAACCTAGACATTTGTCCTCTTCGCCGCTTAAGCCTGGTATGAATGGGTTTGTTGTATGAGACAGAGCTAGATGAATGGGTCTGGTTTCGCGGCCGTAGAATATTAGGTCAGACTCTGTTTTTAGGTGCCCAGATGAAGTGGCGTCTTTCACTATTATTTCGTTTAATCCATGTAATTCCCTTTTTTTGTTTTTATCTTGGAGGTCACCAAGTGCGCCTACTATGGCGAGCGGTGAAAGATCGATGTTTTCTTCGTTGATGTTTTTTGCCACTAAGTATGCGACCCCGGCTCCACTTATTTCGCTTGCGCCGTTAAAGCCCTGTAGATGCGGATTAACCTGAGTTAGTTTTGGGAATGGCTCTCCAACTGTTTGATGATGATCAAGTACAACCACGTCACTTCTAGGAAAACTGTTTTTCATTATATCGAGGTACCCGCTTCCCAAATCTGTTAAAATGTAAAGCGGCGCCTCTTCTTCTGAGAGCTCTTTGAGTAGGTTTTCGTCAATTTGTTTAAGGATTTTAATGTGAAAATAAGCGCCGAGGCGAAATAGCGACTTTCCAATTATTCCAGCAGCAGCTATACCATCTGCATCGATGTGAGATGCTGCAAGAATTAGATTCCCGGCATTCGCATGTTGAATTATGACCTTCGCTGCTTCGCCAACATCTTCCATCAGTGCCTTGGCGTCCGCCGTTTGACCGGCTTCCATATATGTCCCCCAGTAGGCTAGGTTAACGCTGCAACTGCAGGTTCATATTTCCAATCAGGCGGTAAAATTTTCTTCTTTCGGTAGTATTTGGAAAGACGATAAATTTTTGACTCCAACAGCTCTAGTGACCTAACATTAGTGGAGTCGGTTCTATTCTTCTCTAAATGCAGTCGGAGAGCTGTTGCTTTCTTCAGTGACTCATTTAGATCCTCAGGGATTTTTAATTCAAGCCCAGCACCTTTGAGGATTTGGTTTATTTTTTTCCCGGCGATAGGTTTTACAAGCGGAATCCCATACTGGTCACGTAGAATTACCCCAATTTTGCTTGGAGAATTACCTTCCCTGCCAAGTTTAATTACTAGCGCTTCAACTTCTTCTGGCCCATATTTAACCCAGGCTGGCGGAGATTTAGTGATAGGTCTTATTGAGTGGGAACGCCCGTGTTTACGTGCATATAGTCGAGCCAAACATGATACCTCGAAAGCTTTCTCCTAAACGGTAGTCTCTGATATTTAAATAGTTAGCTAAGTCTTTTACTCAACAAGTTTCTTCTCCATAGCCTAATATTGCTCAAAACCGTTTACTTAACCCTACGTTACATTACTTTTATGAAGGCGCAGCTGCTTAAACGGGAAGTGAGCCAGATTTTATTTTTGTACTCCAAATTTACACTATTGAATCTTAATTTTTGACTGCGAAGTGAAGCGATTTAGAGCTAAAGCTGACTGATTAGCTGAGAATTAGGGTTCAACCAAACTGTTCAGTGAAATATTCAGCAAATTTCCTTATTGAACGCGCTCTGTGGGAGATTTTATTTTTTTCAACAGTATCTATTTCCGCGAATGTTTGGCCGCTCCCTTCCGTCGGGACAAATATGGGATCAAAGCCGAAACCATTTTTTCCCCTTGCTTCAAATGAAATGTTGCCTTCAACAACACCGTTAAAACTCAATGGCTTAACATCTGGAGTACAAAAGGCAACTGTGGACCGGAACTCGGCTCTCCTGTCATCAAACCCATCCATAAGTCTCAGCACACCGTTATTGCCTATTGTGCGCATTACGAAGGAGGAGTATGGACCGGGAAAGTTATTTAGGGATTTTACAAAAAGCCCTGCGTCCTCAACGATAATCGGTGTTTTCTGAGCTCTAACGGCGTACATGACAGCTGCTCTAGCTATTTCTTCAAGGTCGTCGGCTTGTATTTCTAGTGTTTTCGCATTGACCATCGTTACGGTTATTCCATATTCATTTAGAATTAATTTGACTTCTTCAAACTTATTTATGTTGCTTGTTGCGAAAAACACTGATCTATCTTTCTTCAACGTATCGTCCTCGCATTTCAATATCTTTTATTCTCTTAAACACTTCGCCAGCTTTTTTTTCACCTATTTCATTTCTATATCCTTTCATAACTGCTTCAAAGCATTCTTTCACATATTTGTAGTGTGTGCTTTGAAAAGCTCTTTTCATAAGATGTAGGTCTACGCCCCTTGACTCTACGGAGTTTGAGTGTTCACCGAGACCGAAGTCTACAAAATAAATTTTCTTGCTCGATGTTAAAATCATGTTTGACGTTGTTAAGTCCCCGTGTATTATTCCTGATTTATGTAAGCGCCCAATGGCTCCACCTATATTTTGACAAAGTAGGATCCTATCTTCTTTAGGTAAATTGTTCAGGATCTGTTTAACTTGGACGCCGTCAATGAACTGCATAATGATTGTGGTTTCAGCTAAGTCTATCGAAAAAATTGTCGGAGTTGAAACACCGGCTAATTTTGCGTCGTGCAGTAATTGTGATTCATGAGATGTCCTGAATCGGCGAATGTTGATGTCAAGGCTAGGATTACGGTAGCTTTTTGAAAGGCGTCTTTTCAAAATTACCTTATTTTCATACCAATTTTCCAGAAACAAGTTTGCTTCAGCGCCTTTCTTAATGAGAAGCATTAATTGCGCCTCCTTTAACCCATGGTGCAGTTGTAGCGTCTAATCTCCATCTTTGTCTGACGTAACTTTTCTCAACTGGAACGGTTTTACAATAACTATAAGCGTGTAGACCTGTCCAAGCAATCATTGCGCCATTATCACCAGCATATTTTGCTGGAACGGTGAAGAATTGCGCGTTATGTTCGCTAGAAATTGATCTGAGCATTTCTTGCAGCCGTTTGTTAGCAGCAACCCCTCCTGTTAAAAGAATTTCTTTCTTTTCTGTATGAGCTAATGCTCTTTCAGTTACTTCGGTGAGCATGGAGAAAGCGTATTCTTGGATGCTGAAACAGATGTCTTCAATTTTATAATCTTCATTTATAGTGCGGATTGCGGCGGTTAATAGCCCGCTGAACGATAGGTCCATTCCTTTTACGATATATGGAAGTTGAATAAGGTTGTGCCCTTTTTTCGCTAACTTCTCAACTATAGGGCCGCCTGGATAAGGTAGGTTCGCGGCTCTGGCGAAGACGTCTAAGCAGTTGCCGATAGCTATGTCTAATGTTTCACCGAAAATTCTGTATTTTCCAGACTCATACGCAGTAACTATCGTGTTTCCGCCTGACACATACAATGTAACAGGATCCTTTACGCCGGTTACATGTTTTCCGATCTCTATATGTGCAATACAGTGGTTGACTCCCACTAAAGGAACACCCAGCTGTATTGAGAGAGCTCTAGCCATTGTTGCGCCTGTTCTTAAACAAGGACCGAGACCTGGACCTTGACTGAATGCAACTACTCCAATGTCTGAAGGTTTAATTTTAGATTCTTTAAAGGCTTCGTTAAGAACATCGCCTGCAACCGTTGAGAAAAATTGGCTTGCTTCGCGCGGGTGTATTCCTCCTTCTTTAGGTACATATGTTCTGCCGGTGTTGGCCATTATTTCGCCTGTTGAAGATGCGATGCCGCAGCTGAACTCATGTGCAGTTGACTCTATGCCTAGACAGACTATTTTTTTGTCTTTTGCATACATTGTACGAATGCCAACTGTTAATCAGTTTTTGTAGAGTGAATTAGATGCTAAATTTCAGTATATTGGAGGAGTGTACAATTTTAATGCACATTCTCTTCCTTCCTTTAAACAAAATGGACATTTCTCATTGAGCGATTCTTTGGCGCAATGTTCACAGAAATATGTTCCGCAGTCGCCGCATCTCCATTTAGATTGAGACTTGTCTATGTAACGTCTGCACCATGAACAGTAAACCAACAGTTTTCATCCCTGTAATATGAGTCTAAGTTACCATAATTTAGCCTAATAACTTTCTTGTTCCGTTGTATTGAACTACAGGGATAAATAAACAAATACTGTAAAGATAACGTTGAAACCCCCTTAATCGTGTCAATATTAGCGTTGAAAAGTAGGGCGGTGTTCAGTCATCCGCCTTAAAGATTTTTAGGTAAAGTAATGAATGAAGATGCATTATTTTTCAGGTGAATGTTTTATGTATTCAGTGTATCCGCATGCACCACAAGCCCATCTAGCAACCGGCTTGGAATGATGTGCCATAACCGCGCTGCATCTTGGGCATTTTTTGTTTTTTAATGTAACTTTACCAGTTGTATAGTTGCTTTCGTAGATCTGCCAAACTCCTTTTTCCTTCTTTTTTGGTTTCTCAATTTTCTCGCTCACTTGGCTCACCTGTAGGTTTATTTGCTTCTTTGTTTATCTACGCCTTTTTTTCCTCAGGTTTCTTTTTCGGTTCTTCTTTTGCTGCTTTTGCAGGAGCTTTTTCAGCAGGCTTCTTTTCAACCTTCGCAGTCTTAGTTTCAGCTATTTTGGCTCTATCTTCAGGGGAGAGGTTTCTTATCCAGATGTGTTTTTGTACTATCAGCTTTGCTTTTTCAGGTGTATCGTAAACATGAGCTTCGCCCATTGTTTCATTTGTGCCAGTCTTGGTTTCTGCCTTGATTATGAAGGTTGATTCAAGTTTAGAGTTGACTGCGGCCGCCAGCTTTTGCCGAAGTTCAAATCGTTGAGGTGTTGAAGCTGATTTATGTTTGGCCTGGAACAATATTTCTTTTCGTTTAATTGCTGGGTTGTAATTTTCCGATATTATTTTTATGTCCACGGTTTTTTCCTCACAGTTTGTTGAAGGCGAATATGATTTTACCTTAATTAACTTTTCATAGAGCTCATAATTTTATGGATTTTAGACCTCTTTTTCTTTGTAACCCGAACTAGAACTACTCCTTTATTTGGCTGACCGTACGCTATAAGCGAATTCTCTGGAGCGTTAATCGCTGCCGGTAATGCTAGCAGATCTTCTTCGCCTTTTACTATCACCCTTACGCTATTCTTCTTGCTTAGCGCTTTTTTTATAGTTAGCCAAGCTTCTTTAGTTATAGTGCCAGCTGGGTTATCTACATAAAATG
The DNA here is from genome assembly GCA_964473665.1 of uncultured Candidatus Bathyarchaeia archaeon. Lineage (GTDB taxonomy): Archaea > Thermoproteota > Bathyarchaeia > RBG-16-48-13 > CAYPFQ01 > CAYYPV01. Next base: position 23,277 of record CAYYPV010000097.1, on the reverse strand, counting down.
TTTCGCTGACATTTAATCGGACGGGTCGCACAGATTTTCTCATAACGTGAGAATCAATGATGTATAGGTCAGCGTTTACCTTCTGCTTTACCATACCGCCAGTTATAACATCGCCAACTACAACTAGTTTAGGAGGCTTTTCTTTTTCAACTATTTTTTTAATTTTTTTTACATTAGTTTTAACAGGACCCTTCATTAAGGTCCCGATTGGTTTTTTCAATTTTTTTCGAAGATTCTGCGTCAATACTAGTGTTTTTACTTTCATATCCTAATCCTTGAGCTCTCCAGCTTACGCCTTAAACCAATTAAATGAGAATTTCAATTGGATTTAGCGAACCTTTACCGCATATCTACCAGGTTTATTAATACCTAATTTTTCAGATATCTTTGATCCTTCTGGATTAACTATTATCAGTATACCAGTCCAGTCGTCCGATAGATTTGCTGTTTTACAGTTTGGACAAATGTTTCCAGACGTTAATGTGTGACAGCTACGGCAGGCTTTTTCAATCATTTTTTGTTTCCCTAGCTTTTTACAGTAGGTTTAGCTGCTGCTTCCCTAATTTTCTTAATGTCATCGTCAATCCACTCTAATTTACCTAAGAAAGGCTGACGTGCAGTTACTCCTATTTTTCCACTAACTCCACCTTTAGTTAGACTGACTGCGGTTATCCTTACTCTAACCTTGTCGCCTTCTTTTAATTTTCTCTGACTTTCTTTTCCATAGAGCGCACTTTGCTTTTCATCGTACGAGATGAAGTCGTCAATTATTTGAGACACATGGAGTAATGCATCTATAGGACCTACTCGAATGAAGGCTCCGAAGTCTTCAATTTCAACTATCTCTCCTTCGACAATTTCCTGTAGTTCAGGAAAGAATGTTAGAAGAGTGAATGTAGCTCTATGGTAAGTTGCTCCGTCACCAGGTATAATTTTTCCAGTTGAATCAATCGTTATATCTATTGCAGCGATCACATAACCTAAATCTTCGCTAACAGTTCCTTCGTATTTTGTCCTAAGTTGTTCATGAGCAACCGTCTCCAACTCGCCTCCAAACTTCTCAGGAGGAATTCGGATTGTATCTTCGCATGTGATTAGTTTAAACAAAAATTATTCTTCTCCTAACTCATTAGAGAGCGAAATAGTATCCTTGAGTTAAATTAGTGAGATATTTATATCCCTTTAGCTTGCAGCTGTCTTGTTTAGAGCGTTACAGGAATTTAATTAGAACGTATGATACAAACAATGGACCGAATACTAAGGCAAGTGTGTTTAACATCTTTATTAGTACATGAAGCGATGGACCCGCAGTATCTTTAAGAGGGTCGCCAACAGTGTCGCCGACTACAGCTGCAGCATGTGCAGGTGATTTCTTTCCTCCGAAATGTCCATCTGCAATGTATTTTTTAGCGTTGTCGAGGGCTCCTCCGCCAGTATTCATAAGCAGCGCCAAGGGGATACCTGTAATTGTAGCTGCAATCAATAGAGCGCCGACAGCTTCAGGGCCTAGCAGAAAACCGACACCGATCGGAGCGATAAGAGCTATGAGAGAGGGTACTATCATTTCGTGAAGAGAAACACGTGTACTTATATCTATGCATGTTGAGTAATCCGGCTTAGCAGTTCCTTCCATTAGCCCTGGAATTGTTTTGAACTGTCTCCTAACTTCGTTTACAATTCCATAGGCCGCCTTTCTTACACCGTTAATTGCAAATGAAGAGAAGATGAATGGCAGCAAGGCCCCGATAAAGGCGCCTACAAGAATTGCTGGATCTGCTATGTTAACAATGCTGATACCTACGACAGCGGAGTATGCCCTGAAAAGTAGGAATGCTGAGAGAGCTGCGCTGCCGATGGCGTATCCTTTAGTTAACGCTTTGGTGGTGTTGCCGACAGCGTCTAATGAATCAATTGAAGATCTTATATCCTCACTGACACCTGACATTTCAGCTATCCCTCCAGCGTTATCGACAATTGGCCCGAAGCCGTCTAGCGCAAGAACCATTCCGCATGAAGAGAGTATTCCTCTGGTCGCAATCGCTGTGGCGTAAATTCCTGCTGCGAAAGTCCCAACTCCCACTGTACGAGCTAATGTTGATGAGTAACCAAAGTAGAATGAGATTAGAAGGGCTGCTGCAAGTGTGATTATTGGAAGAGCTGTGCATTCTAGGCCTACGGATAAGCCGGATATCACTGTGACGCCTGCTCCAGCGGTCGATGATTCGGCGATTTGTTTTACTGGGCGATGTTTGCTGGAGGTGTAGTATTCAGCTATGAAGTACATTAAAACGCTGGCGATGAGCCCGGTTAATGCGGCCAAATATAGATGTATGTCCTTGAACATGTACATTATAACAAAATAAAGGCCGACCGCTGAAATAATCGTGACGGAGATAAGTCCATTTCTAAGTGGAACTATAGGATCGTTCGATTTAGTCAACTTAATTACTGGAATACTTACGAGTGTAGCGAGGATTGCTACGCTTGTTCCTATAAGTGGAAATAGGACAAAGTAGATGTTTTTTGTGACTAAAAATATCGCAACACCAACAATCATGGAGCCGATGTTTTCACCTGTGTGAGATTCGAAGAGGTCTGCCTCTCTTCCAGCAGCGTCGCCTACGTTGTCGCCAACATTATCAGCTATCACCGCTGGGTTCCTAGGGTCATCCTCAGGGATACCCGCTTCAACTTTTCCGACGAGATCAGCACCTACATCTGCAGCCTTAGTGAAAATTCCTCCACCAAGTTGAGCGAATAAAGCTGCTAAACTCGCCCCAAAGCCTAATCCAACGATTAAACTTGGAGTTAGCTGCGGACTGCCGCCGTAAAGGTAGTATAATGAAGTGACAGCTAAGAGACTTAGCCCAACAACACAAAGCCCGATAACCATTCCGCTGTCGAACGCGAATAACAGTGCGTCTCTCCAGCTTTTTCTAGCTAAAGTCGTAGTTCTCGCGTTTGCCCGGGTTGCGATATCCATGCCTACGTATCCCGAGACAAGTGAACATGCTGCTCCAAGTAGGAATGCGAAAGCTACATGCGGAAAATGCCCAACACCGTCGATGCCTATGTAGAATAAAACTGCTAGTATTATCATGACTATTGTTATCGTCGTATATTGTCGCTTTATGTAGGCTTTAGATCCTATTCGAATCGCGTTGTAGATTTCTTTCATACGTTCGCTTTCAATTGGTTGTTTGCTGATTTTCCTTGCAACGTAGATCATGTAACAAAATGCGGCAAGTAATGCGACGGGTACAAGCAGAATTAAATCCATATTTTAGGGCACCGCACCATTGATTGCTAAGTGAGACCGTTGTCTTAGATAGATTACAGGTATATTTAAAACTCTTAGCCTTTTATGTAACTCTTTATCGTTTGTTGCTACTGGGCAGTTAAATTTTTTAGCAAAGCGGACAATAATGTCGTCTTCAGTTTCGTCTGCGTATGATTCTGCCTTAACTACCTGAAATTTATTAATTAACTGCAGCGCTGTTTTCGCGGCCTTTCCCTCTTTTGGACTTCGTGAAGCAATTTTTTGAAGTTCACTGTACGTTGATGATAGTATTATTGGCTCAATTTTCTGGTTTAGCAAAGCTTCAAGTCCACTGAATATATCTACTCTAAATTGAGCTGGCACCATTAGGAAATTAGTGTCTAGAATAACTTTAACCATGAAAATGTTTTATCTCCATGATTGTGCAAATTTTGTGCGGTGTTGCTCGCTTTGTTAAGGTATAACGGTTCCATAACCTATTAGACGCCATCGATTAGCTATTCTTCTGCTTATGGCTACGCGAGAACCAGTATCTGCACATATGGGTCTCTTTAACCCAGCTTCGATTATGTCGCTTTTCACTAATTGTACTGCGCCGACTGTTACAGATGTACCTACGTTTAAAACAACTGGCTCATTGATCTTAATTCTGTCCACCTTTACCAGTTCAGGCGTTCCAATGGCCTGTTCAAATAGATGTACATCAAGCCTTAATCGATCCAATATTGGAGGAAGTTCGCCTACTTTACCTACGACGTTTCCGACAAGTCCATCAGCTTTTGTTAATGATGGATCAAGTTTTGTTCCAACTCCCACAAGTCCTCCGCATCTAGCTTCTTCTACAGATCGTTCACCTACATGAAGGCTTGTGACTTCCGTTTTAATTGGTTCGTAAGTAACTTTTCCAGATTTTTCTATTCGTAAACCGGGACGTATCTCTATCGCGTCACCAACTTTGAATGCGCCCTGTAGTATTGTCCCACCAATTATTCCCCCAACAATGTCGTCTGCAAGAATGCCTGGCTTGTTTATATCAAATGATCTGACGACGAACATTCTCGGAGGTTTAGCTGGGTCTCGTTTTGGAGTTGGAATGTATTTCTCAAAAGCCTCTATTAAGGCGTCTAGGTTAATGTTACGTTGAGCTGAAATTGGAATTATGGGCGCATCTTCAGCTACAGTTCCCTTAACAAAATTGGATATTTGCGTGTAGTTTTCAAAGACTTTATCGCGCGGGATTAAATCGACTTTATTTTGGGCTATTACTATGTTTTTAATTCCGATAATCTGGAGAGCGGCTAAATGTTCCCGTGTTTGAGGCTGTGGAACATTTTCGTTTGCGGCTATAACGAGAACTGCACCATCCATAACGGCTGCTCCAGATAACATCGTAGTCATTAAAACTTCATGACCAGGGCAGTCAACAAAGCTGACAGCTCTGAGAAATTCGCCTTTAGAGCCGCAGAGTGGACATTTATCATTGTTACTATAGCATTGTGGCGGTGGACATTTAGGGCATTTATAGAACGCTGTGTCTGCGTAACCGATTCTTATCGTGATACCGCGACGCAGTTCCTCACTGTGCTTGGCAGCCCAAACACCGGTTAGAGCTTCTATAAGAGTTGTTTTGCCATGGTCAACATGACCAGCCGTCCCTATGTTAACTTCCGGCTGCTGTCGGAGCTTTGCGCTCAACTTTTGGTTTTTCCTCCACCTTCACCTTTTTAGGCTTTTTTTCAGCTTCTTTGACAGGTTTTTTAATTTCTTCCGTCCCTTCCTGAGGCTTTGTCTCGGTTGGTTTTTCAAGGATACGCATATTTACTTGTACAATTTCTTCGGTTATCGTGTTTCCCCGTATAGGCTTTCTCATTCTTTCCCCTTTTCGCTGAGGGTGGAAACCTATTCCGCCGCTTAGAATAGCGTTAACTCTTAATCCGCCTTGAACATCAAATCTCATCGGAACACCGTCTTTATCGCTTCCGCCTCTTATTTGCAGATTCTGCCCGCCTAAACCTACAAGTGATCCGTCGACGGTTTCACCTATTTTTCTCCCTATCAAGGGTTGCGCCTTTACTCCTTCAACCTCAATAACTTGGCTTTTACTTGATTTTGGATCAGATATGATTATTTTGAACTTAGCCAAACCTATGTTTCCTCCGATGGAGTGTAACGTATAGCTAAGGAAGAGCATTAATTAACTTTTCACAATCCCCAGCCTGGGCTTTTCTCCCTCATTTTTTTTGTAATTTCGTCCAGCGCCTTAGATTCATCTGGTGTTAATTTGCTTTGAAATGTGGTCTGCAGTATTTTTGCGTGCTCCTCTGGAATAACGACGTACAATGTATCACCTTCTCTTATGTGGCGTCCGACAATCGGTTCTTTCATGGATACCGCGACATTCATTCCGGCTTTTGCTTCCAGAATAGTTTGGCCCTTGTCTTGAATTTGCGCTATTTCCCCAACTATCTTTCCATCTTCTTTCATCAGGGAGCACTTTGATTTGATGCGGCCGCTTAATATTTCAACGCCGAACACTGCGGGTTTACTTTTCCTGAAGACATAACCCGGTATAATTTTTATTTTCCCGGGTTTAACCAGTGATTCAAAATCTCGTTGCGTCCGTGTCTCTTGTTCGCTCTTTGTCCAATTTGTATACTCTTCTATTAGTTGATATATTATGTTGTTTTGGAAAATTCTAACGCCTTGAGTTTTAGCTTCTTCCTCAGCGTCGGGCAGTACTTTAACGTTAAATGCGAGGACTACACCTTGTAAAGGAGCTTCTTTTTTAACTGTGGCTGCTTCAATTACTTCCCTTCGTGAAACGTCGCCGACATCTGCGAACCTAATTGGGACACTGTAATTTTCAAGCTCGTTGAGCATTGCTTCAAGGGAACCTAACGTATCTGTTTTGATTACAACGCCAAATTTATCTGTTGAAATTCGTAGTTTTTCAATTTCCTCAGAAATCATTGATGTTAATTCTTCTGGCGTTTGACTTGGTGAAGCCGTGTAAAGTGATGCGCCCGCTAAAACGTTTTCCAGACCTGGAGCAGCAATTTTAATTCCGGCCGCCGCTGAAACTTTTTCAACTGACGTAAACCTATCTCGCGGATCCCTAATTTCATCCAGGGGTTTTGGCAGCAATATCGCTCTAATTTTTGTTATTATGGGCTTCTCTTTTCCACCGATAACTACGGTGTCACCTTTACGAAGTACCCCATCATAGATTATAGCGTTTACAGTTATGCCTAAGCCCACTTCTTCTTTAACTTCTAAGACAACTCCTTTAGCGGAACCCTTAGTAACGATAAGCCTATCCTGCATGTATTGCTGAGTTAAACCGATTAGGACTGAAAGCAGCTCAGGTATGCCTTCGCCTGTTTTGGCGCTAACAGGTATTATTGCTATAAACTTTGTGAAGTCAACTACTCGGTCAAACCTATCAGCTTTCAGGCCTAGACGGGATAGAGAGCCTATCATGGTATATAGACGCCCGTCCAAATCCTTCTGGATGAATTTATCTTGACTTTGAAGTGATTCTGTGAAGGGCTTGTCTGGATTAGGCTTCCAGCCTGAAATAAGATCAACTTTATTTGCGGCGATTAGAAACGGTGTTTTTCTTGTCTTGAGTATTTCTATACACTCATAGGTCTGCATTTCTAAGCCTCTGTTAACATCGATAACTAAAACTGCTATATCGGCGACAGATCCTCCTCTTTTTCTTAAGTTAATGAAAGCCTCGTGGCCAGGGGTGTCTATAACAAGTAATCCTGGAATTTTTATTTCGCCTCTAAATTTTCCTAAGACGGGCTCACATATTTCTTCTAAAGTTTTAAGTGGGAAAAAACTGGCGCCAATATGCTGAGTCATTTCGCCAGGTTCTCTTTTTGCTACAGCGGTACCTCTAATTTTATCGAGCAACGTGGTTTTTCCATGGTCTACATGGCCAAGGATAACACATATAGGCTGCCTTATCGGCATTAGGATTCCCCTCCATCTACTTTATGTTGAAAAGGGAAAAAGCATGTGCGTAATTAATTAACATACCTTTTTAGAATTTTTGGAGAGGGTATTTCTATTAGCTGGTTTTTTGTAGGATAGTATTTCATCTGATCTAAAGAAAATGCGGATTTCCCTCTCTGCATTTTTTAGGCTGTCTGCCGCGTGAATTACGTTTTCAGTTTTTGTTAAGCCATAGTCGCCTCTAATAGTACCTGCCTCAGCCTCGGCGGGATCTGTAGCGCCAATAATTTGACGCATACCTTTAACCACGCTTGCACCCTGTACAATCATAACGATAACTGGTCCTGAAAGAATATGCCCAATTAATTTATCGTAAAATGGTTTGCCTTTATGCATCTCGTACAGTTTTTCAGCTTGTTTAGGAGTTACCCAAATCATTCGCATAGATAAAATGGTAAATCTCATTTTCTCTATTCGCGCAGTAACTTCACCTATCAATCCATGCATAACGGTTTCGGGTTTCAACATAACAAAGGTCTGTTCTAACCCTTTACTCAATCCGTTTTCCTCTTACCTTTATGCCTGCTCCATTTGAACTGCCTTGAATCGCGACCTAATTTTATTTGGCTTTTTCTACATTTGCTTGAGCAGAACCAGTAGATTGTCCCATCGTTCTTTACGTACATTATCCCTGTTCCAAAAGAGAAGTCTTTCCCACAAAACGAGCATCGATTGGTTCTAGGCATATTGAAGCCTCCATTTATTTGAGCAGAATGTTGGATCAAAAACGGGTTCTATTTTATTTTCTTAGCTTCTCGCTCAGTCTCTCTGAGCATGAGAATGTCTCCGGCGCGGATGGGACCCTTAACATTCCGAGTTATTATTCTTCCTTTATCTTTTCCTTCCATTACTCTCACGCGGCATTGAATTACTTCACCAGTGACTCCGGTTCTACCTACTACCTGTATCACTTCTGCGGGTATGAGGGCTGCAGCTTCCTTTTCCTTAGAACTCATTGTTTATTCCTGAGTCATTTTTTGTGTAGATCGTTTAGTTTTGTTGTTATCTCTTTCACTAGCTCTGCAGCGTCTCCTGGTTCTACTATGCATGAAGAGGCTGCTGGTACATTTATTCCGATTGAAGTGCCTAACTGCATTTTGCTCGGAACGAAAATGTACGGAATTTTCCTTTCTTCACATAGAAGAGGAAGATGCGCAACTACTTCAGGCGGTTCTACGTCTTCCGCGATAACTACCAGTTTTGCTGATCCTCTTTCAATGGCTTTTGTTGTTTCATTAGTTCCTTTCCTTAGCTTACCTGTGTCCCTTGTTAATTGAAGCGCCTCATAGGCCGCTTCTGAAAGTTCCTTCGGAACACTAATTTTGACATAAAAAGGCTTAGACAATTTTACTCACCCCTATTTGGAGCTTCATCGTGATGTTAGCAAAGATTTTGGATAACCCTATACTTATAAAGATTAGCATATGGGGGTTTGGACAGCCGCTAATTATAGTGTGGAGAGGCTTTTGTTTAGTTGGCTTATTGGCTTAAATATGAGCGAAGTATGCGGTTAAGTATTCTTTTTGCTGGTCAATTCGAACAAAACCGAATCGTTCAAACTGTATAATGGTGCCCTCGCTTAGTTTTCTACACTCATCCTCAGCTACGCCTTCAATTATGGATGCGTTTGGCATAACGACTTCTGCTTTTACACCTTCTCCGAATGGAATCCAGTGTATTAATGGTGCACCTATTTTTTTCGCCTCTGAATAGGGTTCGCTGTGAAATGTTGCTTTCACTTCTTGTGTGTCTACTTTGTTTATTTTTAAATTGAAAAGCTCCATTAGGCGGATTATTTTTCCTTTTTTAAATAGTTTAATGTCGTTGCTTGAAACGTGGAATGCCGCTGTATTATTTGTTGGTTTAACCGTGAAACTTCTGTTTCCTCTTTGCTTGTAATCAGGATGAAGTGGAATAGTGGTTTTGTAGGGTTTGTAGATTTTTTCAACTATTAATTTAATCGGGGTAGTTACAAAGAAGTAGCGGTTAGAAGTAGAGTCGAGAATTTTTCTATTATAGGCGTATAAGTTTTCCCAACTTATTATGCTGTCAGTTGTTTTTGGACCGATTTCAATTATAATTTTTCGTATAGCTTGAGGGACTATTCCTCTTCGCCTTAGAGCCTTGAATGTAGCAAGCCTTGGATCATCGTAGCCTGTGAAAAACCCTTCATCAACACCTAACCTAATTTTTGATTTGCTGAGAATGGCTCCAGTGACCTTTAGTCGACCGTAATGTATCGTTTCAGGGTAACTCCAATTGAAGTACGTGTACATGTATCGTTGCCGAACCTCGTTTGTGAGATGCTCTTTTCCCCTGATTATATGCGTGATGCCCATTAGATGGTCGTCAATGCCAGATGCTAAGTTGTAAAGGGGCCATACACTGTATTTGCTGCCGAGAATTGGATGCGGATAGAGTTTTGTATTGATTATTCTTAGCGCGGGCCAGTCTCTCACAGCTGGATTTGGGTGGTTTAAATCTGTCTTAACTCTTACTACAGCTTCGCCCTCAAGGTATGTTCCGCCCAACATTTTATTCCATCTATCAAGTTGCTCCTCAGGCGATAGATTACGACATGGGCATGGCTTACTATCCATTATGAGTTTTCTGAATTTTTCTCGATTACATGTGCATATGTAAGCCTGATTGTTCTGTAGAAGTTTTTTTGAATATTCATAGTAAATTGGCAGTCTTTCACTTTGGCGAAACTCAGAGTCCCATTTACATTCCAACCACGTTAAATCTTCGCGTATTGATTCGTAGAATTCAAGCATTGGTTTCTTTGTTTTTGGGTCAGTATCTTCGAAGCGGAGAATGAATTTTCCTTTATACATTCTGGCGTAGTCATGGCTTAATATTATTGCACGGGCGTTTCCTACATGTAAAACACAGTCAGGATTTGGTGAGAAGCGCGTAACTATTTCTTTGTATTTTTTAACGTTCAATAATGGAGGGAGGACTTTTTCTTCAGGTCTGACTTTTTCCTCAACCAGTAGTTCGGGCCATTTTTCATTTAGAAGATTTTTCTGTTCTGACAAAGATAGTGCGTTGATTTCTTTAACTATTTCAGCCGCACGTTTAGTAATCTCCTTAGCCTGTGATTTAAAATCTGAACGCTCAGCGAGTATTTTACCTATTACAGGCCCTATCTCTGCTTTACCATTATGCTTAACTGCATTTTGGAGAGCGTATTTCTGAATTAATTGGTCTAACTCAGTCGCCTTGCTCAAATTACGCCCTCTATTTCAGTATTCTCTTTTTACAAAGAAGCTTGCTAAGTCTAGAAGTGTATGTTTTGCAGATGAGGTGGGGAATGAATCTAACTGTTTCGTAGCTTTATCGATAAAATCGTTCGCTTTTATGTTAGCGTACTCTATTGCGCCAAGTGAACGGATAATTTCAACCACTTCATGTACCTGTTTGGAAGAGATAGTTCGGTTACCAAGTACATTTAATATCTTTCTTCGCTGCGCGGAATTGGCATGCGTTAGACTATATGCAATTAACAAGGTGTGTTTACCTTGCCTAATGTCGTCGCCGACTGGTTTCTGGATTACTGATTCCTTCCCGATTAAACCTAACACATCATCTTTTATTTGGAAGGCCACACCCGCGTTATAAGCGAAATCTCCTAGCCGTTTAACTTGATCCTTCGTTCCGCCTCCAACAGTTGCACCAACTTCTGCAGCGGCCTTATACAGAGCCGCGGTTTTCCAGCGAATCATGTTAAAGTATTCTTCTTCAGTTACATTCGTTTTCTTCTCAAAAGAAATGTCGTAGATCTGCCCCTCGCACACGGTTATAGTCGCGTTGGTTATAATTTTCAGAGCATTTAGAATACGGTCGCCTGAAACATTTGGGTTAGTATAATTAATAGCGGCGTCGTAGACTTTTGCGAATACTAGGTCTCCTGCATCTATTGCAATTGGTACTCCCCAAATAACATGAACCGCGGGGACTCCTCTCCGGATTTTACTTTGATCCATTATGTCGTCGTGAATTAAAGTGAAGCTGTGAAGAAACTCCAATGCAGCTGCCATGGCTAAAACATTTTCTTCTTTTCCACCGACGATTTCACATGATTTCAATGCTAAGAACGGCCTCAACCTTTTTCCGCCGGCTTCAATTATGTGCCGTGAAGCTTTGTAAAGAATTTCAGGTTTACTTTCCGCGCTCAGTATCTGATCAATCATTTTGTTAACTTTTGTTTGGGCAATGGCTAGCTGGTTAGCTAAACTCATATTCACTTTCTCCTCGCATATTGGTCAGGATTGAAACCTCTGGCTTTAAGCCAGTCAGATGTTTTTCCAGTAATTACTACTGGCACTTTCCTTAAATCTTGAATTGATTTTGCTCCGGTTAGAAACATCGCTGTTTTAAGTTCAGTCATTAAATGCTTCAGTTCCTTAGCAACACTTTCAGGTCCTTGCATGGCTGGCTTCAACAATGGGAAGGCTATTCCAATAGTGTCTGCGCCTAGTGCAATTGCTTTAGCCATATCGACACCTGTTCTAATTCCACCTGTTGCGATTACTGTTAGTTTGGTTGAACTCTTTACTTCAATTAGACTTACTGCAGTTGGCGTTCCCCAATCCCAGAAAACTTGTCCTATCCTTCGACGAAGCTCGTTTCTAGCTTTCTCCGCCCTATAATATTCAACAGCAGCCCAGCTTGTTCCACCAGCACCTCCAACATCGATACCGGCAACACCAGCTTCTTCTAGGGCTATAGCGTCCTCGGCAGCTATTCCAGATCCAGTTTCCTTAACTATAACTGGAAATTTTAATGCATGAGAAATTTCCCTAACCTTCGCTAATGCCCCGCGAAAGTCTGTTTGGCCTTCATTTTGAACTACTTCCTGAAGGGGATTGAAGTGAACTGCTAATGCGTCGGCTTCAATCATTTTAATGGCTTTTCGAGCTTCATCAACCCCATATCCACTAGTGAGTTGAGGGGCGCCTATGTTAGCTATTAGAAATGCGTTAGGAGCTTTTTCTCTTGCAACTTTGAATGTGTACACTAATTTTTGATCTTCAAGCGCAGCTCTCTGACTGCCAACCCCCATTCCCAAATTAAGCTGTTGAACAGCCTCAGCTAATGAAGCGTTTATTTTTGTAGCCATGCTTGTTCCGCCAGTCATGGCAGCCACTATTATTGGGGCATTTAATTTGTGGCCGAAAAATTTTGTAGAAATGTCTATTTGCCTATGGTTAATTTCAGGCAGAGCCCTATGGATTAGATATGTATCTTCGAAACCCGTCGTAGCAAGTCGGGCTTGAATTTTTTTAGTTGCAGAAATTTGGATGTGATCAAACTTTCTTTCTTCGGTATCTGTCAACGAATTCACCTCGCCGTTATAATTGTCCCGATGACTTTTTTTCCCTTAAGTGCTTTATAGATCCTGCCTGGTTTGGCTGCGTTAACAATTATAGCGGGTACACCTCTTTGTATTGCAGGGGCGAGTTCAAGTATTTTCCCACGCATCCCACCAGTCACATCAGTGACATCCGACTCACCTAAACTGCGTTTAAGCTTTTCTAGTTGGTTTAGGGAAAGTTGTTTGAAGAATTTAGCGGTCGAATCTAACTTTGGATCCACTGCAAATAAACCGTCAACATCAACGCCGAAGATTATGCGTCTCGCATTCAAGTTAACAGCTAAGCTTGATGCTAATTGATCTCCAGATAAAATTGTGAAACCTTTAGTTAAGTCGATCACGGCATCACCGTACAGAAGGGGAATTACCCCTATTTCTAGTAGATTTATGAGAGGCCTTTTTTCCATGTACTTTATTCTGCCATTTTTAGTTACTATACATGCAGACGGTTGAATAGTGACAGCTGGAATCCCCCGCCTAATTAATGAGTCGAGTATTAGTCGGTTTAATTTTACCATAGCATAATGGGTTTTAGAGAAACCCTGCAATTGTGTTTGAGCGATGTAACCTTCCTTTATTTTATATTTTTTTGCTACAGGATGACCGAAGGATCCACCGCCATGAATTATTAAAAGTGGTTTAACTCTCGCTTTTTTGATTTCACCAGCAAGCCTATTTATCGCATTAACGTTGGGAGTGAATAGTTTATCTTTTTTTGTGATTGAACTGCCTCCGAGTTTTAGAATGGTTAATTCTCTGACCAAACGTTAACACCTCTATTCACCATTTTAGCAATAGTTGAAATGCCGCCAGCTTTACGAATTGCCTCTGCAACAGTATTCACTTTATTGGGCATAGTTAATGCAATCATGCAGCCGCCGCCCCCCGCACCTGTTAATTTTGCGCCTAAGGCGCCGGCTTTCCTAGCAGCGTAAATTAGTCTATCCAATTCTTCGTTCGATAAACCCATCGCAGCCAATAAGCCGTGATTTATGTCCATAAGTTCGCCGAGTTCTTCTAGGTCGCCGTCCTCAATTGTTTTTGCGGCTATAAGTGAAAGTTGTCCTATTGCTCGAATTGCTGGATTAACAACTTTGGGATAATGTATTTTTAGGCTGTGAACATGGCTTACAAGTTTGCCTGTTGAGCGAGGTATTTGTGTATTGCCTATTACTAGTGGAATTATCTTCTTCGTTTGTATTGGAGTAAAACCTTTTCCTCTTCTGAAGACATTTATTCCGCCGTAAGTAGAGATGTAGTTATCTATTCCTGAAGGATGATAGTGCATTATTTTCTCTGCTTCATAGGCGAGTGCGCATATTCTTTCTTTTGACAGCTTAAGATCGAGAATTCTCCCTGTAGCGGCTATTGTTGCGACAGCTACTGCGGCGGAGGATCCGAGTCCAGAAGCTACAGGAATGTTGGAGTCAATTGAAATGTTAATACCTATTCTTTTTTTTGCTAATTTAATGGTTTTTTCAGCAGCAATTTTTATCGGTTCAAGTTTATTCTTAGCTGCAGCTCCGCCTATTTTTGGTTTGAATGAATTTCTCTCATAAAGACCGGCTAAACCTAAATTCTGTGATTTAATAAAAATAGCCTGGTCTCTCCGAGGTTCTACTGTCACGTATGCCTGTTTATCAATAGCCATGACTATTGCGGGTTGAAAAAAGACCGCAGCGTGCTCTCCGCACAGTATCAGTTTAGCTGGCGCTGAAGCTTTTATTTTCAACATTTATCCTTCTCTGAAGTATTACTAAAATAATGTTTGGTTGGTTGGAAAAGGATTACGGAGCAGGCGCTTACGTGCGCGATATAGCTGCAGCCAGATATCCTACTACTCGAGAGTAATCACCAGTTATGTCACCGCTTGTTTTGTAGCATAGCATTTTTGCTTTTGTTGCGCCTAGCTTTTTAGCTGCAGTTATGGCTGCTGTTACTGGACCTGGTCCGCACATGGTAATTCCCTGTGAATCGACTGTTGACTGTAACTTTTCTTCATCCAAGTTTAGTATAGTGTCGGCAACCATCTTATCTTTTTTTTCCGCATATTCTTGAGGCTCATAATGTGTCATGTCGGATGAAGCTATGATCACTGCATTTTTGCCAGAAAGGACTTCAGCTATGGCGTTACCGACCATCCTGCTTGTTTGTAAATCTTGCATTAACATGGCGATTGGAACGAACTTGAAGTCAGAGCCATAGATGTATTGAAGGAATGGCAGTTGAACTTCTATGGAATGTTCGTAAAGATGAGCTTCATCATCTAGATCTATGATTTTTGATGCTTTCCAGATTTTGTCAGCGATTTCGGAGTTCACATTAACGTTGCCTAAAGGCATATTCCAAGCGCCTTCACTCATTAGGGATACGCCACTGCCCATGCCGGTATGGTTTGGACCTAGTATGACTATGATGTCAGGCTTCCCATCTAATGCCAAGTTGTAGTATGAGTGGGCGGCAACAGGACCGGAATACATGTAGCCCGCGTGCGGGCAGACTAATGCTAGAATTTTCTTAGGACCGTTTTTCACTTCTGGAAGTTTACCTGGCCCAAATTTATGTTTAAAGCACCATTCTAATTGTTGGCGTAGAGTATTGGCGGATCCCTGATAAAAAGCTCCGGCTTGAGATGGTCGCCGAATTTTCATGAAACAGCCGCCTTTAGGTTTCTTCTTCGGCGATTTCACCTATTTCAGCTAGCTTTGTTTCAAAATCATCTATGGATATAGATAAGTCTTCATCTGTTCCAATTTCGCCTCTTTCTCTTAAAACCTGCCTTGCGAGAAGCCAGAAAACTGTCGCTAGAGCTCTCTTACCTTTATTGTTTACTGGAATTACGAAGTCTATGTTTGTGAACGAGTTGTCAGTGTCGCATAATGCTATCACAGGCACACCGATTGCAGCTGACTCATTTATTGCTTGCAGATCCGTTTTTGGATCCGTAACTATCACTAAATTCGGCTCGATGTGAGTTGAGTAGGCGGGATTAGAGAAAAGCCCCGGCAAGAATCTTCCAATTATTGGAGTGGCTTTAGTTACTTCACAGAATTTCTTAACAGGAGTTTTACCGTAAAGTCTAGCTGAAACCACCATAATTTTTGACGGCTCGAATTGAGCAATGAATTTTGCTGCCGCTCTAATTCTTTCATCCGTTTTCTTTAAGTCCAATACGAATAAACCGTCAGGTCTCACTCGGAAAATAAATTGCTCCATTTCAGCAGTTTTTATTCTGGTTCCTATTTGAATGCCTGAAGATAGCAAAACATCTCTTTGAAGAAGAAGAGGTATACCCGCGGCCATTTTTTCTTCTTCAGCCGATTTGGCGTCAGATTCTACTTTTTTCTCCGATGACAACGTTTATTCTCCTCAGATTTTAAGGAAAGCCATTTTAGCTCTATTACTTAAAGCTTCTTCGATTCGTATAAGTTCATTTATCTTCGCTATACGCTCACCACCAACCACCCCTGTTTTTATGATTGGGCAACCGAACGCTACAGCGATATGAGCTAACTGAACGTCGCAACCATCACCTGAACGGTGAGACGCAACTGGCGCATAATGCGCTCTCTTAGCTACTTTAACAGATTCATAAGCATCAGTCAAAGTGCCTATTTGATTCGGTTTTATTATGACCGAGTTTGCAGCCCCCAATTCAATCCCACGTACCAAGCGTTCTTTATTTGTCGTGAAAAGGTCATCGCCGCAGATTAAACAACTGGTAATCTTTTTCGTTATTTCAGCAAATCCGTCGAAGTCATCCTCATGAAGTGGGTCTTCGACGTATGCAAGATGATATTTTTTAGTCATAGACACTATAAAGTCTATTTGTTCACCTGAATCGCGTTCAATTTTGTCTCTTCGATAGATGTATTTCTTTTTCTTTAAGTCCCAGAATGATGAGGCTGCTAAATCTAAACCGACACTAATCGCTATACCTACTTCATCGGATACAGTTTCACAAGCCTTAGAAACTATGTTTAATGCTTCTTCATTGCCAAGGTTGGGTACCCAAGCTCCTTCGTCACTTTTTCCTCCAGTGAAACAAGTGTCAACGTTCTCTATTAAGCTTCGAACAGTTTTATGAACCTTAACATTCGCTTCAGCAGCCTCAGTAAACGAGGAACTCTTCACGGGTAACGCTAAGAATTCTTGTATGTCGGGAGCATTCTTTCCGGCATGTTTCCCTCCGCCTAAAACATTTCCAAGGGGATGAGGAAGATCTGAGACAAATGAGCCAGCTAATTGCTGAAATAGAGGAATGCCATGGGCAGCTGCAGCTGCTTCCGCTACAGCTATCGAGACCGCGTATGCAGTATTTCCCCCAATATTCCTGAAGTTTGAAGTGCCGTCAATATCGTGAAGAAGATTATCGATTGTTTGTTGTTCATCAGAGTTCATTCCAATTATTTCAGGCGCTATGACTTCTTCAACTTCTCTTAATGCCTGTTCAACACCACCCTCAGGATAAGAAACAGCTTCAGATTTCCCTTTACTCGCTCCAGCTGGAGCGGATACCCTGCCAAAACCTCCTAAGGTTATTACGTCAACTTCAATTGTTTCTTCTCCCCGACTGTTGAAGATTTTCCTAGCTCTGATGTCTTCGATTACGGTCGGAGCGCTCATGGTGCTTCTCCACTTAGGTTACCGTGTTTCTTCTTCTCTGCGTTTATTTTCAGATTGTTCGTAGAATTTTAGCACTTCATCAATTATATCTACATGGGATAAAAACATGCGCCGGCAACAGTAGCGTGAAACACCTAAGCTATCTAAAACACTGCCTGGAATTTCACCATTTTTAACTCTGGAAGCGAACTCTTCCCATTTATCGCCAACAACTGCACCGCAAGTAAAGCACCTAACTGGAATTATCATTTTGATCTCACCATTATCTATATGATTTCTGTTTTCTAGTTCGTGCGCTCGGCCCGCCGAATTTTTTAGGCTCAGTTCGGCGAGAATCCCCGGCTACCATCGTCTTATCATATTTAGTGAAAACTTTTTTTATTTCTGAGCTCTTCGTCCATTTTAGGATGGATCTAGCGATAGCCATTCTTGAGGCTTCAGCTTGACCCATGAAACCGCCGCCTTGAACCTTTACATTTATATCTATTCCTTTCCAGGCATCTCCAGAGAGGGCTAACGGCTCCATAATTTTCATTTTAGCTATTTCAGGTGTATATACCTCAATAGGAATTCTGTTTACACTTACTCTTCCACTACCAGGTTTAACTATAGCTCTCGCTATGGCTGTTTTCCGTTTACCACTTATTAATAAAAATCGTTTTTTTGCGGAAGACATTTTTATCTTTCACCAGTTGACTTCCATCCAATTTCCTTCGCAAGTTCTCCTAACGATATAACCGACGCCCTAAGTTTAGTTGAACTTGCCTCATTTAATGCCTCCGCAGATTTATTCGCATACTCATTTGGAACACCGATGTAAACCTTAAGTCGCTTATAAGCCTCTTTGCCACGAGGACGATTTGATGGAAGCATACCACGAACAGTACGCCTCAAGATTAGGTCAGGTCTTCGTTGATGAAACGGCCCGTACTTTGGACTGCCTAACGACGTTATTCTGAGCTTTTTCTTAGCTTCTTGAACTTTGCTTCGTCTACTTCCTGACATTAGAGCCTTCTCAGCGTTTATAACGATTATAGTTTCGCCTTTGAGCAGTCTCTTGGCAATTACGCTTGCCATTCTTCCAAGAATGAGGTCTGAAGCATCTATAATCATCTCTTTATTTTTTTCAGTCACAATTCTCACCCAATTATTTTAACGTTTGATCCCTTCGGGTTCTTATCCACAAGTTCATTTATTGTCATGCACTTACCCTTCGCTTCGACTATTTTCTTTTCAGCCTGTTTGGAGAATTGAAGCGCGGCCACTTTTACTTGATGATTCAATTTTCCAGCTCCCAACACTTTACCGGGAACTATTACTGTTTCGCCAGCACGGGTATACCTACTTATGCGACTGAGATTGACGGACGTCCTTTTATGTGTTGATTCAATTCTTTCAGCTATAATTTGCCATATGGCAGTTTTTGTTTCATTAGACTTCTTGCGCAATGAATGAATTAGTTGAATTAATTCCGGATTTGTTGAACTACTAGCCATTCGGGCTACCTCATCTTCGAAATCTGATCAGTGAACGATTTCACTTTTTCTTCTAAGATGTTACTTGCTTCTTCCACTATTTGATCAACTGGAAGAGAGCCTGTTGATTCTATATTGAAGATGAATGTAGTGTCATCCCAGTCTATTTCTATGGCGTCTTTTGGACAGGTTCTGACACATTCATTACAGAGAGTACACTTCAATATGTCTGTAACCGTTAACGTGTTTCCTTCAACTTTAAGTACCCCCTTAGGACACATTTCGACGCATTTTGCACACGTGTCACATTTTTTAAGATCAAACGCAATCTTAGGCATGAACTTGTAGGCGCAAACAGCCACTGGTTGCCACTTTGCGTGCTGCTTACCGATTCCGAGCCTAGCGTATGCCTCTATCTTAATTTTTTGGCCCGGCGCCAGTTTTGCTATAGGAATCTTTGAACTTACAGGAGTTGTGTCAGGATCATCAGACTTTAATTCATCTGAATATACTGTTCGCGTGGTTTCGGTTGCTTCAGCTTCCATCGTTAGAGTTACTCGACATTTATTACAGCCGAGCTCACTTTTACATGAACATTCGCTTGGCAAAACATAGGTTTTTAGATCTGTTTTAAGAGGAATTAAGCCGAGTCTATGAGATAATGTTTCATCGTTAATGACTGAATTGTTCTCAACTATAACAACCGCATCAATAGCCATCGAGGGGACTTCTGAAATCATAATTCTTCTAAGTGCATTGGCGAACGGTATCGAGACCCCTCTCAAAATGAATCGCGAATTCTTTTCAGATTGTTCAAGTACTTCTATTTCCATATCGTTTTATCCTCTTGCTTAGACTCTACGGCCGCGCCTACCTCCTGGACGGCGGGTGCCATCATGAGGAATTGGCGTTGCCTCTTCAATACGCCCTATTCTAAAACCTGATCGCGCTAACGCGCGTATAGCTGCTTGAGCTCCGGGGCCAGGTGTTTTTGGCCCGTTACCTCCGGGCGCTCTGACTTTGATGTGTATAGCGGTTATACCTTTGTCCTTTGCGATTTGTGCGGCGTGAAAGGCGGCTTGCATAGCTGCATATGGAGAAGATTCTAATCTATCCGCCTTAACATACATTCCGCCTGAACATCGTGCAATTGTTTCCGCTCCACTTAGATCAGTTATGTGGACTATAGTGTTATTGTAAGAGCTGAAAACGTGGACAATCCCCCAGCGTTCATCTTTTGTCTCTTTTTTCTCGCTCATTCTTCCTCAGATCCTTTAGCTTCTATAAGTTGCACTTCCTCGGTTTCTTTCTTGGCTTTTTCCAAAGTTTTTATCGCCTTTCTGATAGGGTGATCAGATTTAGTTAAGGCGCTTGTTGAAGAAAATTTTATTTCATGTCCATCGGTTTTTGAAACAATATAGCTAGGCGAAAAAACCTTTTTCCCACCGACAGATACATGACCGTGAACTATCAGTTGGCGAGCTTGCTGAGGGGATAAGGCTAATCCAAGTCTAAAAACCTGCGTTTGTAATCTTCGTTCAAGGACATTTTCAATTGATAAGTCAAGAACATCATCAAGCGTTGCTGTTTCTGAAATCATACTTAGGTTGTGGAGTTTCCCTAAAAGTTCTTTCTCAGATTTTTCACGTTGCTCAGGCGGTTTGGCTAAGATTTTTCGCGCCATTTCACGGTATTTTGAAAGCATTGAATGATGCCGCCAGAGTTCATGTTTATTTCTTAGTCCGTAAACGCCGATTAATTTCAATTCATTATCGAGAAGATCTTTACGCCAGTGATATCTGGGTCTTTGATATTTTTTTCTCTGCCTAACCGCACCCATTTAGTTCACCTACTTCTTCTCCTTCTTTGGTGCAGTTTCACTCTTTTTAGGAGCTTCCGCTGTTGCAGGAGGCGTTGGAGTTCCTGGTGCACTAGGTGCCGGCGCCGCAGGTGCCCCTGGGGCTCCCTCCTTAGCGCGTGCAGCGGCAACAGCAGCCGCGATTAGAACTTTCTTTCTTACGCCGACGGCTCTTCCAAATCTTCCTGTCGTCCGCGTTTTTTGTCCACGAACAGTTAAACCGAGTGAGTGGCGAAGTCCTTTCCAGGATTTTATTTTCTGCATAAAGTCTACGTCAGTTTTTGTTTTAAGGGCGAGATCAGCACCTATTAGGTGTCTATCCCCGCCTGATTCGAATTCCTTGGGATGGTTGATAATCCATCTAGGAATTCCGTATTTAATAGGATCCCTCATGGTTTCCTCTATTTTTTCAATCTGGCTTTCAGTAAGAAAACCTATTCGAGTATCTGGATTGATGCCTGAAACGCTACTGACAGCTTTAGCGAAAGAGATGTCTACGCCTTTAATTTTGATCAATCCGTTTACTAACTTTTTAGAACCGTCTATGTCGACACTCGCAATCCTAACTATATGCTTGAACTCTGACACTAACTCGTTCACCTTATGCAGTGCTAAAGACCAGAATACATGGCTAATATTTAAATATGATATTTGAGCAGCAAGAAGAATACTCCGAATAATTTTCGCTCTAAAAATGGAGGAGGGGTATATTTAGCGCCGGGGATGGGATTTGAACCCATGTGAGCCTTACGGCTCAAAGGCTGTCGGGCAGTTTAAGCCTCCAGGCCTTCGCACTAGCCGAGCTATGCGACCCCGGCTTTTAGATATGTTGAAGAAAAATGCATTGTTATTAAAGTGTTTAGTTAGAGATGGTTGAGATAAAGACACGATAACCGCTTTGTCTATCAATCACCTCGGAATTTTCGAATGTTTCCTTCATGATTCTGCCTATTCTTTTTCCTCCGCTTCCGGTGCGTACAACAAGTTGAAGGTTGCCATCTTTTGTCAGGTGATGTTTGGCTTGAATTATTAAAGGAATTATGGTGTTTTTCAGCCCCGCGGTTATTGGTGGATTTGAGAGTATTGTTTTGAATTTAATTGCGTCAACTGGCTCGTAGAGGAATCCCCATCTAACTTCTGCGTTATGTACGTTGTTTCTTTTTATGTTTTGATATGCAAGCCAAACAGCTCTCATGTTCACATCAGTCATAATCACATGGAGTTTCGGGTTTGATATCGCAGCAACTATACCTACAGGACCATAGCCGCATCCCAAATCGAGGACATAGCCATCCCCAGGTAATTTCATGCATTCAGTCAACAATTTTGTGCCAGCATCTATTTTCTTCTTAGAAAAAATACTTGGAGCTGTTAAGAATTCTAGGTATAGCCCACGTAGATTTACCCGCAGTAGGCCTAGTCGCATTTTTGATGATGGGTTTTCTGTGTAGTAATGCTCCGGCAAAGGTAGGACACCTAGCCTTTTGTCCTCCATAATCGTGGATAAGTTCCTGGGGACATTATTACTCTAATAGTATTTGCTGCTATGCCGTGGTCAGCCTTCATTAAGTTTTCAGTGGACATAGTTGCTTTGGATAAGGATACAGCTTCTCCTTTTTGCGTTAACGTTAAAACCACGTCCTCTGGCTTTATTCCAGTTTCGACTTTGAGAACGCCGGGAATTGCGAGGTTTGCGCCATGGCAGATGGCGTCCACAGCTGAAGTTCTGATGTAAATTTTCGGTAGAAGAGATAAGCCGTATTCTATCGGCTGAATTACTTTGCGGATCTGTGTTTCGTCACCCTCACTTTTTAAGGCCTCATAAGCATAGACAACGTCGTATAGGTTTGTTAGAGTTTTATCCTCGACAAGTGGCCCTACACGTGTGCGTCTAAGTTCTTTCATGTGAGCGCCGCATCCTAAAACTTCACCAATGTCATGGCAAAGCTTTCTAATGTATGTCCCAGCTTGACAACCGACTTTGAACAGTACAAAAATATCTTGAATTTCAAGCAAATCTATGTAGTAGATTGTCCTAGTTCTTACGACTCGCTTAACTGATGCGCGTAATGGTGGGCGTTGATAAATTTCGCCGACAAATTCGTTTACAGTATCATGAACCTTTTTTTCAGGTACTTTTGCATGAATCTGCATAACACAGACGTATTCTTTGCCAGTTAAAATGAGGGCTTGTAGAGTTTTAGTGGCGTCCTCGAGCGCAACTGGTAGAATCCCGGTTACAGGAGGGTTTCTCCGGCTTACGCCTCTAGAGTCCCACTGTGACCGGCCCGCTGCAGATTTAAGATTCTTTTAACCCAAGCGACAACCTCATGGCTTGACGGGCCAGGAGGCTTATCTAGGTTTATTATACCGTATCGGATGTAATCTTTAATGGGTCTTTTTTCCGGGTAATGCCCATATTGAATGTTTATTTCTTCCTCAGTTTTTGTCAACAGCTCCCGCTTAACGTTCCAGGGTGGACTTATTGATTTATTTATTTCAGACATCTTATCCTATCTACTCCGTTACTAACTCCTGTACTAACTATTCGTTAGCTAACTATTAGGCTGATGGTTATAGGAACATCGTTCATCATCTAAAAACGTCTGGCTCTTATTTCAAGTCTAGCATTTTT
>CAYYPV010000096.1:0-34477 GCA_964473665.1 uncultured Candidatus Bathyarchaeia archaeon | reverse complement strand
TTCGACGACGAATTGATACACGTTGGCCTAGTCGACTCATTGTTACGCATATGTTCATTCCGAATATGCCTAGTTCTGGAATGTATTTTGTACCAGGAATCTCTATGTGCTCCATTATTCCAAACGAAAAATTTCCATATTGGTCAAAATGCGATTGTGATAGTTTATTTCCAACCGCCTGTAACGCCTTTTTCAGAAATTCTAAGGCTCTTTGACCTCTAAGCGTAACTATGCAAGCCATAGGTTCGCCCTGTCGAATCCCGAAGTCCCTTATGGTTTTATTCGCCTTCCTTCTTGATGGAACTTGGCCTGTGATTTGTTGGAGCACTTTCACTGCTCTCTCTAGAGGCTCCCCTGCTTTCCCAACAGCCATGTTAACTGTTACTTTTTCCACTCTTGGTTTCACCATTGGCTGATTTTTTTGTACTGCCTCTACAGATGCTTTCTGACTCATTTAATCAACCTCCGGTAGCGATATCAAGCTTTTATTTTTTCCTACAGCGAAAACATATTCCAAATTGGTCTGGAAGCTATTTCCTTTTTTATCTTCGATTGTTACTACTGTGGGAAATGGACCGGTTCTTCGATCAATTTTAATAATTTTTCCGTATCTTCCAATGTTTTTTCCGCCTGTTACGGTAGCTAATGAGCCTTCATCAAGTTTTATGTGATCGAGTATTTTTTGGTCGGGAATACTTATTTTTAGAACGTCTGAGACATTGTAGATGTCTTCTGCTGGTTTGTGTACATCTTTAATTTTTATCAGGATGTTTCTGCCGTCATGTAGGTTAAGTTGTGAAGCTCCGCCTTTTACTGTTGTTTTATTTTCAATCCTACTGAGCTTGAATTTCTGTTCTTCGCCTTTAATCGAGTGTAATGTTAGACCTTTATTCGGTTCTGGAACTACGCGATATGCTTTGTCTAGGGATAACACTTCTATAACGTCCATTAAGCCGACTGGAAATTTTTCTTCACGTCTAACGTTGCCGTCAACCTTAACCTGGCCTTCTGCAAATATTATTTTGGATTCCTTCCTTGTTTTTGCGAGCCCCATTATTTCGCGTACAACGATAAGAAGTGGAAGGCACATACGAAGTGGATGTGGACCAGGTTTTGGTTTAACTACCCACTGAAATTCCTTCCTATGTATTGGCCAAAATGTAGGTGCAGGCATTCTTTTAAGGTGCCTAGAGCCTCCTTTCTTTCCCATTTTTAAGCCTCCTTGAGCTCCTTCTCTTCAGATTGTTTTTCAGGCTCTTCAGTCGGTGTGGGTGCTTCCGGAGTTTCAGTAATTTTTTCTAATGCTTCCTTCCTAAGCTTGTCGCTTAAATCAAGTTTTGTGATCATAACTTTACTGGGGTGAATCGGCACCTGAATAGGTGTTCCGTCTGTTTTTTCTTTGGTTACGCCTTCAAAGAATAGTTTGTAGTTTTTGTAGTCGACGCGGGTAACTTTTCTTTCAATGCCAGTAAAGTTGCCTCTGAGTATTTTTGCGGTGTCATTTTTTCGGACGGGGAGAGATTTTAAGTTGAATTTGTCCCTTAGCTCAGGTGAAAGCATCGCTGTAATCATTTTACGTCTTTGATGCGTTTTTGCTGAGTAAATTAGCTTTCTCTGCTCCCTTGGTTTTGTCGAAATTCTCACTATGCACCACACCTACACGATTATGCTTGAAGAACTGGCTACTCTGGGCCATCTCTCTGCAGCCTCTCGAGCTACTGGGCCGCGGATTTCTGATCCTTTTAATTCTCCTTCAGGCGTCATTATGACGGCTGCGTTGTCTTCAAACTGAATCCATGCGCCGTCGGGTCTTCTGAACAGTTTGGCTTGTCTGACTATTACTGCTGGAAATATTTGTTTTCTCATGTCAGGTGCCCCTCTTCTAACTGAAACCATAACCATGTCACCTACACCTGCGGATGGTAAGCGTCTCAGGCGACCTTTGTAGCCTATAACTTGAATTATCCTTAGATTTCTAGCTCCGGTGTTATCTGTGCAATGGACGATTGAGCCGACGGGAAGTCCTTTGGTAATGTGTGGGCGATATTCAAGTATGCCTCTTGCTGAAACTGCCCTTGTTTTTGGTACTGGCAACTACTTTTCCTCCATTTTTTCTATTACGACAAAGTGAACCGTTTTCGATAAGGGTTTACATTCAATGATTTTTACTTTATCGCCTGTTTTTGCGTCTATGCAGGGTGGGCTGTGTGCCGGTATTGAACTATGCCTTCTTTCAGACCGCATGTACTTCGGATTGAACTGTGTATAGTCCCTTCTTACGATTACAAGACCTCGTGCCTTACTTGAAGTTACGGCTCCGTCCAGAATTCTGCCTCGGGTAGATAATGAGCCGTGGAATGGGCAGTAAATGTCTTCGCATTCCGTTTTCGGAGGTGTAACTTTCACGCCTATATTTTTCATATGATTCCCTCGTTTATTACCTAGCTCTGTCTTCAGGCCTGCCCACGAGAATTCTTCCATCAATCTCCGTTACTGCCCCATCAGGTGAGGTGAATTGAAAAATTGAAGCTTTTTTTACAATATCCTTTCGTTTATCTTCGTGGCGTACAGTAATTTTATTCTGCGTTTCGTCAACTACATTTCCTTCTATGCCGACGTATCCAGGGTGAGTGCTCTTTATGATTTTCACTTTTAACCCGATGATTTCGCCGTATATGATGCCGCGATTTGCTTTCTGTGTCATTTTTCGGTTTTTCCTTTATTATTTCTTTTTTCTTTTTTAGATGCAGTGACGTTTTGTTTTTGTATTGTTAGAATACGTGCGATAGTTCGACGGATCTCTTTTATGCGTGATGGATTTTCAACAGCTCCTCCAGCTTTCGACATGGCTCTCAACTTAACTAGCTCTGTTCTAAACTCAGTTAATTTTTTATCTAGGTCTTCAGGTGTCATTTGTTTGAGTTCGTGCATTCTAACTATCGGCATCTATTCTTCACCTTCAATTTTTTCTTCAGGCACTGAAACTGTTCCTTCTTCAGCTGTTTTTTCAGGCAGCTGTTCAGATTCGACCTTCGGAGTCTTCATGGAAATTTTATCTGGAAATTCAGCGTTAGGCGGCAGAAGCGTTACTTTAACTCCGAGCAATCCTTGTTTTAGCTTAACGTGAACCACAGCTTCTTTTAGGAATTTTAGCGCAGGATCACCTGATTTTGGCAGGTAGCCTCCGCGATATTTTTCATATCTGGCTCTCTCAGTTGTTAATTTTCCTCTAATTACGACCTCTGCTCCTGATGCGCCTGCGGCTAGTATGCGAGTTAAAGCCCAAAAGCCAGCTCTTCTAAAATGTACACCTCTTTGAAGGGCGGATACTATTCGCGTGGCCATTATGTAGGCGTTAAGCTCCGGAACCTCTACCTCAGCAACAGCTATTTGCGGGCTTGGAAGACCGTATTTTTCCTCTAGTATTTTAGATAAGTCTTTAATGCTCTGACCTCTCCGCCCGATAACAAGCCCAGGTTTCATGGCGTAAATTGTAATGTGTGTACCCATCGGCGTTTTCGCGATGTCTACTCCGCCGTATCCAGCTCTCTCAAGTTCTTTACTTAAGAATTCATCTATTTCGGTTTTCTTTATAGCTTCCTCAATGAAATGTTTAACGGATGACATTAATTATATCTCTCCTTGCTACTCCTACCCAGGCATCTCCGATAAAACAAGTTCAATGTGAGTTTGCTGTTCGAAATATGGAGAGGCTCTGCCAAAGGCTCTCGGAATCATTTTCTTTGTTTGACGAGCGCGTTGAGCTGCGGCGTGAATTATGCGCAGTTTTTCGTGGTCAAGTCCCTTATTTTCAGCGTTGGACTCAGCATTTTCTAATACATTAAGAACTTCACTTGCGGCTTTTACAGGATATCTTCCAGCATACCCACGTTCTAATCCGCGTCTGTGAGGCACTTCTTTTTTGTATCTAGCGAAGGCTACTGGCATCTTTTTGTCAATTACTTTGCCGAGGAAGCTCTTCGCGTCATCAAGCTTCATGCCTTTTATTGCACGACAAACTTCTCTAGTTGCTTTAGGCGATACTCTACGTTCTCTACCCGACGCTTTAACAGTTTTACTGGGATCCAACCCAGTAACTGAGTATCCCCACTTAGGCATGATATCACCTGAATTGCAAAAAGAACGTAATGGAAGTGATATTTGTGGTTTGCGTTTTTGCTGTAGTACTTGAACGGCTAAGAAATAGTGATGGTTTCGTTATTCGGGCTGTTTTTTGTTCTAAACATAATTTATCCATGATTTCCCAGATTTTAGGAAAAACTCTGGCTATTGAAAAGTTTGATGTTCATTTTAAAGGAACGTACATCGAAGCTCTTGATGCCCCAATTCCTGGAGTCCCGTGAACAACTTTTTTTATGGTTGAAGCGAATTCGCCCAGCCTGTGACCAATCATTTCTTGTGTAATTTCGATTGGGACGAATTCCTTCCCATTGTGTACAGCTATTGTCAATTCAACCATTTCGGGAAGAATGACCATGTCTCTTGAATGGGTTTTCACTATTATTTTCTTGCCCTTCTCTTCGAGGGTTTTTCTTGCTTCTTTTATTTTTTCAAGGAAAATACGTTGTTCCGGTGTCAAACCTCTTACAAGAGATCTTCTCTCTTTTGATGGAAGTAACTTGATGAAATCGTCCATTGACATTTTTTGCAGTTCTTTAAGAGGATAGCCGCGATATGTGAATATTTTTGGCATTGTTTATTCACGTCTTATTTAGTTCGACAGATTTTGTTTTAGCTGAAATTATTTAAACTTTCGTAAACTTAACTAATTATTCGTATTTTTAAATGCTTGTTCTCTTATTTTATTTGAATTTGAAGATACTAAAGTTTCATCTAGGAAGTCGGTTAACCTTTCTTCTCTGCTCTTCTTTGCCTCGCTCCCCAACCTGTTCTTCTTGCAGCTATTGAGCCGACTTTTCTACCAGGTGGAGCGCCTCTGGCTACGGTTTTAGATTTACCTGGATGTTTATGTCTACCACCACCAAACGGGTGATAGGCCGCTATCATTGCTTCACCTTTAACTCTTGGATAAGTTCGTCCTCTAGCAACCATGAGATGATAGTGGGAACCGGCCTTTAAGAACGGTTTATCCACCCGACCAGCGCCTGCTACCACACCGATTGTTGCGCGGCATAGGTCGCGTATAGAGGCGGTTTTTCCAGAAGGCAGTCTTAAAACTGTCCCTTCCGGGGTATGAGCTATGATTGAAGCGTAAGCGCCTGATGAACGGGCGATTTTACCACCGTCACTTGGTGAAAATTCAATGT
Source organism: uncultured Candidatus Bathyarchaeia archaeon (assembly GCA_964473665.1). GTDB lineage: Archaea > Thermoproteota > Bathyarchaeia > RBG-16-48-13 > CAYPFQ01 > CAYYPV01. Next base: position 29,189 of record CAYYPV010000096.1, on the reverse strand, counting down.
TGCACACAAGAGTTCCCTCAGGAATATTGCCGAGTGGAATAATATTTCCAATTTCTATGGACGCTGTTTTTCCTAGGCTTATTTCTTGTCCAACAGAAACACCTTCAGGGATAACTGTATAGAACTCGTCGCCTGATTCAGTTTTAATTAAGCCTAACGGAGCTCCTCTTCCAGGTTCATGAACAATCTTTTGGAGAACACCCTTCACCATTGAAGTTAATTGATTTTCTGATAAGTTTGGATAAACTGCTGGAGCAACACGTTTATGAGTTGAAGATCTGAACGTTGATGTACCGCGACCTCTTCTTTGAACAACTATTCTTTTACCCAAAACTTGTTCCCCGCTAAAGTATTTCTAGTTTAATCGCCACATCTGAGGCTTTATATTCAGGCTTAAGTTTTGTGTAGGCTTTCTTTTTTCCGCTTGGCAAAATTACCGTTCTAACGGATTCGACTTTTACTTCGTATAGTTCTTCGACGGCCTTTTTAATGTCTTTTTTAGTTGCTTTGATGTTTACCATGAATGTTAGTTTATTTTCAGATTCAATAAGGACTACAGCGTCTTCGGTCATTACGTGGTACAGAATAATTTGTTGCGGCGTTAATTTCGGCTCTAATTTCGACAATTATATTGCCTCTTAAGGGAATAATTCGTCAAGACCTTTTACAGCGGACTCAGCCCAGACAGTTAATCTACCTGGATTGGTGCCTGGTGCTAGTGCTTCGGCGTTTAAATTATTAACTCGGATAACTTCAACTCCTAGAAAATTAGAGGCGGCTCTTCTAATTCCTTTATCTTCAGCGATGATTATAAGTGGACCTCTTCCATGTTTTAGGCGGCGTCCCCTCATTTTACCTCTACCCCCACGAGTTCTAGTTCCTTCTTTAATCCTTATGATGTCGGACCATACACCGAGTTTAACAAATGCTTCCTTAACATCGTTCGCGGTCTTCAAGCTCTGAATGTCGTCTGTAACGATAAGAGGAAATCCTTGAACTTCGCTAACAATATGTCCCCTTGAAGCTGCAAGATCTTTGTTAGCTGTAGCGGCGATGGCTGAACGAGTTGCAAAACGCCTCTCCTTCTTGTTAATCGCTTTTGCGATTATTTTCTCAGCAACAGGAGGGTGCGCCTGTCTGCCTCCGACTGTTCCAGGAGCTAAAGCTCCTGAGCCTGATAATGAACCGCCACCTTTTATCCTCGGTACTCGAGAGAGGTCGTAGCCAGTACCTTTAGATTCGGCTGTTGTTCGCTTGCCAGCCATAACGTCGCGTCCTTGAGGTTGAAAACTGTGAGATTGAATTGCGATGACCACTTTTTTTATTACGTCCGGCCTTAATGGTGTTTGGAAGACTTCTGGAAGAGAAACTCTCTTAACAACTTTTCCTTGAAGATCGTAAACTGCTGTTGTGTTAACCAAATTTGATTCCCCTATCTTCCCTGTTGGGATTCAAGACTGATGGATGATATTTGTGGAGCAGGTTTAGGCGTTTCAGGTGCTCTGGCTGAGTATCTCAGTTTAACTAGACGCTTAGCTGGACCAGGTATGCTCCCTCGGAGTATTATGAAATCACTGTTTACAACACCGTAACGGATAAAACCGCCTTCAGGTGTGACGGCTACCCCCTTTGATCCGATTTTCAGAATTTGCTTGCAGTACTCTGTCCTTTGAGCTAAACCTAGTTGTCCTGCTCTTGGCACAGTGTACATCACGTGAGCAGGATGCCAAGGCCCAAGTGTGCCTATTCCGCGCTTTGTTTTTCTGCCCTTGTGGGGGAGCATATGTACTCCCCAGCGTTTCACAGCGCCGGCAATTCCCTTACCCTTTGTAATTGCGATTACATCTACGAGGAGCCCCTCTTTAAGTACGTCTGAGGCGTTAACGGTTTTCCCTAGAAGATTATGGGCATAGTCGAGTTGTTGCTGGGTTGATCCCCCGCCAACTTTTACTTCCATCATATCAGGTTTCTTCTTTGGTGCGCCAGTCATTCTTGGTTGTGTGCATAAAAATAGAAAGACTCCGTTAATTTTGCCTAAATTTTGTTCAATTTTGTTTGACGCATTTTTTGGGTCAAATTTTTCAGGTAAAGTTAAAACTCGTTCCAAATCTTTTGGAGGCTTTTCCGCCCAGATTTCTGTGAGTGTCTGGAGACCTGTTACTGTTTCTACATAAGTTCTGATTGCGCAAACAATCATCGGCGGAGTTTCAATTATGGTTACGGGTTGAACGACTTCTTTTCCGTAGTTCGGTGAACTTGGATTATTATCGGTGACATAGATGCGGGTCATACCTGCTTTATATCCAGCGAAACCTAGAACTGCGGGTCCATCTTTAATTTCAGGCCAATATCTTATTCTGCCTGTTAATCGTGCAGCGCGTGCCCTAGGTAAATATGCAATCGAACCCCGTCGTGGAGCCACTTTCTTTCTATGTCCCATCCTTCATCACTGGTTTATGATTTGATTTAAGGTAGCAAGCGAAATGTAAACTGCTTCCTCTGTTCTCACAGTCTCCGTCCCCTGTGTTGGTATAGTGTTAACCGTGAAATTGGCTATTTCCTCTAGTTTAAATCTTTCGTGTAGCAGTATTTCTTTAAGCCCCTGCGTCGGCGACCCGAATGCGATTAGCGCGCTTTCTGCAGCCTTCCAGCGTTTATTTATCTCAGAAGAGACCACGTTGAGCGGAACGCCGTAACGTGAGGTCGCTATGACTAGGTTGAAGCCTTTATCTTTCACTAGCTGTCCCAACGGAAGTTTTGAAGCATTAACGTTGAAGCCCCAATATATTTGTATCTCTTCATTCTTCGCGAGAGAAGCTTGAACAACATCGCCAGTTTTGATGATTTTTACGGTTACACGTTTACCAACTGCGATATTCGGTTCATCTATTAGTGCTGGTTTTTCAACGCCGACATCAGCTGTAGACCCTTTTGCATCTGATTCTATGATTACTCCATCTCTGTAGCTGCCAAGTTTTATGTCAGATGATTTATTCTTCGTTAGGTGATGAGGAGTTCTTAAAGGTGGAAGAATGCCTACATAGCTAAGATTTTTTTCAAACGTGAATAAACGCTTACGTAAATATTGCGGAGTTTCCATGTAATTCAGAATTTTAGTAATAAAATCTATGTCTCGCGCCTGATCAATTTTTGGCATATCTGGGTAAACTATTATTTCGTTAACCCTGAAAATTGCTGCAGCTCTACCGATTAACCCAATTTTGAATGTTTTCTCACGCAGGTGAGGCGTATCAGAAACAAGCGATGCTGGAATAGCAATGGAAAGAATCATAGATTTCAGTTAGGAAGAGACTTTTATATAGTTTCTAACTTTTAGGCTAATTTTTACAGAAATATCAGTAGTCAAGAAGATATGAGGGGATATCCCGTTATCGAAATTGCTTTGGGAGATGAATTCGGGATATAGTTTTTCTTTTTCTAATTACTGTTGCTGCAAGGGCTACAATTGCAGTTATTGCAACTGCACTGCCGATTAAGCTTAACTGTTGTTGACTTTTCTGTCCTTGATATGCCTGTTCCTGATATGTCTGTGTTTGATAGGTCTGTTCCTGAAATATCTGTTTTGAATAAGTCTGTTCTTGATAGGTCTGATTATTTGCAGGAGTCCACAAATAATACTCGTTAGAATATAGGTTTGAAACTTTTGTAATATTATAAATAGAGTTCCAATCAGATGTAAAATCAATATTGTAAATGCCTGTTGTTCCAAAATATTCGGTTACAGCTGTTGTGCCATACATGAATCTCAAAGTCGTCCCACCCCAAACCGGAATCTTTATTCTGTGATTTACATAGTCAAACTCAAAATGGCGATAATTTAAGCAGTCGTAGTCGCTGGGTCTATCCGAAACTAATGGAATCGCTAAGCCTCTGCCGTTTTGAGGAGAAATCCCCATTAAAAACAAACATAACGCCGCTGATGCTGTTGAATCATTAGAATAATCGGAAGAGCTTGTGTTTCTAAACAAGTTTGCGGTAGTTTGCCTTAAGTCTGAGGCGTTTAAACCGATCCATGCCTGTGTCACTCCGTTTCCCTCTAACATATTCTCCATATTGGTTTGGTTACCAGCATTGAATAACCCGTAAAATGTATTGAGCATAATCCAGGCGTCTAATGTTCCGTCTAACCTTCGTTCAGGATTTGCAGAAGCATGCTGCACAACTCTGTAGGTTGTAGACCACTGCGGAGAACTCCACGAGTTGCTAAGGTACCTAAACTGCAAATCCGTCGCAACCCTGTTCCAGTTGTCTAAACTAGTTCCATTCAACTCTAGTTTAGCAACATTTGGGAAGACTCTCATTCCACTAAATTCCCAAGTATACCATAGAGGCGCATAGGAAAAGTGGTTATTCGACCATAAATTTTTGTTTAACCATTCCCATTCCTGAACTGAGTAATTTAGAGCATCTTTAACGCCTAATGTGTAGAAAATGAAGAAACAGCCCATCAGACTTCCAGCTTCATGCCACCTCGTTCCAAGCAGAGATGATGCGTTCCGAATGTCGGGATTACATTCGTAAAAAGCTCTTCCATACAGATCTCTCATAGACTTTAAAGCTAAAAATCCAGAAGTTATATTCCATCTCTGAGTCTCCCAATTCAATTCCTCGGCATAACGGTAACCGTAGAGAACATAACTGTATGAAGGCCAAAAGTATCCAGGACCTGAAGTGTCGGTTATTGGAAGTGAATAATTTTTGAACATTGGCATATTGCTTAAGGCAAGTTTAACTTCGGCATCAATGACTGGAGAGGAGTAACCCGCTTCTTCGGCGTAACGCTTTACAGAAAGGACACCCATCCAATCGGATTCATTGGCCATACGGGTTATCCAGGTGTCAAAATTGCTCAGTGACGATTTATGCATTACAACACCAATCGCCACATCGTCATTCCAACTGGTAACTCCGCTTAGACAAGCATTTATTTGATCCGCTAAAGTCGTCGTAGAATCTGCCTTAACTGGTGTAAAGTTAAACTCTGCTTGAAGCGTTACCACTAAAATCAGTGTCAACATTATTGCTGACATTATCTTTTTTATCAGTCTCTTCTATTCTCCTCTCTAAATTCACATCGCCTTGTAATTTTAAAAAAACTTGCCCAAATTTAAAAATTTAAGTTATTAACATTACGCATGGTAAGATTTAGTCGATTAATGGAAACGTCTTCAGTTTATTTATCCCGATCTGTAGCTGCAAAAAATCAACGAGCCCGTGCTTTTTCTAGTTTGTTTAAAATTATTTTATTAGCAATCTGCGGATCTGCTCTTCCGCGAGTTGCCTTCATAAGTTGTCCAACGAGGAAGTGGGCGGCTTTCACATCGGTTAATGCGTCCTTAACAGCGTTCGGGTTTTCCTTAAACACTTTATCAGCTATCTTTTCAAGTTCTCCGAAAACGCTTATTATCGTTAAGCCTTGTGCTTCAACAATTTGCGTGGGCGGTTTGCCTGTTGTTATCATTTCCCTCAAAACTGTTTTCGCTATTTTCCCACTTATAATACCTGAATCGATTAGTTTCAGCATTTCAACTAAATGTTCAGGTTTAGTCTTCACATTTGCTATATCTAAATTGTATTCATTAATCCACCGTAGAAAATCAGTCATCAGCCAATTACTGATATCTTTCGGTTTAGGGTAGAGTTTCAAACAATTTTCGAAAAAGTCTGCCAAAGACTTGTCGCTCGTTAGAAGCTCAGCATCGTATTTAGGCAGTTTATAGTCTCTGATGAAGCGGTCTCTACGCGCATCGGGAAGCTCGGGCATATTTGATTCAATTTCTTTAATTGCAATTTTATCGATGACAATAGGAACCAAGTCTGGCTCGGGAAAATATCTATAATCATGCTCTTCCTCTTTTGTTCGCAGCGTAATGGTTATCCTTCTAGCTTCATCCCAGTGACGTGTTTCTTGTTTCACATGAATTTTTCGAGTCATCAGATCTCTTTGCCTTATAATCTCAAAGCTCAGAGCCCGCTCAACCTCTTTGAATGAGGATATATTCTTAACTTCAACTCGAGGTCCGCCCATTATTGATATGTTTGCATCGCACCGCATGGCCCCTTCCAAGCTTCCATCAGAAACACCTAGGTGTTCGAGAATTGAGCGTATTTTCTGGAGAAGTATTCTCGCCTCTTTCGGCGAAGTTAGATCAGGCTCAGTCACAATTTCGATGAGGGCTATTCCTGAACGGTTATAGTCAATAAGGGTATATGGGGAAGTGTCTATCGGGCCAAGATGAACAAGTCGAGCTGGATCCTCCTCCAAGTGTAATCTTCTTATCCTAATTTCTTTTGATCCATGATTCACCGTTATACTTACGCACCCACCTATGCCAAGGGGTACACCGCCAGCACGGTCGTATTGCGATATTTGAAAGTTCTTACTCATGTCTGGGTAGAAGTAGTTTTTACGGAAGAAAAACATCCTGTCCGAAATCTTAGAGCCTAGAGCTAATGCGACCATAACTGCTGATTTAATTGCCTTCTCATTGGTTTTAGGTAAAGAGCCGGGAATGCCTAAACAAATTGGACATACAAATGTATTCGGTTCTTTTCTTCGATAGTTAGCCGAACAACCGCAGAATAATTTAGTTTTAAGAATTGTTAATTGGCAATGCATTTCAAGTCCTATTTTTACTTCGAGTTTTTTAAGTTCAGACAACTCAGTTTCACAACTCTGGTTTTTGTTTTGCGAACTGGGTATTTTGTTCAAATGCATATGCGGAACGAAGTAGTTGTTCCTCTTTAAAGGAGGAGGACATTATCTGCATACCGATGGGTAAATCTCCGCTGAAGCCGCATGGAATTGATATAGCTGGGATGCCCGCTAGGTTAATTGGCACAGTGTCAATATCACACATGTAGAGTGCCAAGGGATCCTGAATTTTTTCTCCAAGTTTAAATGGCAAAATGGGCATAGTGGGGCCGATTAAAACATCGTATTTTTTGAAGGCCTTTTCGAAGTCTCGCCGGATTATCGTCCTCACTCTTAATGCTTTCAAATAGTACTGATCATAGTAACCTGCTGATAACGCGTAGGTTCCAAGTATTATTCTTCGTCTAACCTCTGGACCGAAACCTGCCTTTCGATCCTTGGAGAAGGTCTTACCCCAGTCAAGGTTTTCTTCGCGTATTCTATATCCGTATCTTACTCCGTCGTATCTTGCAAGATTGGAGCTTGCCTCAGACATGGCAATTGTGTAGTAGGCAGGTAAAGCGTAATTTAAACTTGGAAGAGATGTCTCCTCGGAGGATGCGCCTAATGCTTCTAATTTTTCAATTCCATCTCGTACTATTTTTGCCACTTTTTTGTCGGTACCTTGCCCGAAGAATTCTTGAGGAACTCCAATTTTCAGTCCTCTCATATCGTCGGTTAGCTTTGTGGTGTAGTTCTTAGAGGGTAAATTTGCAGAGGTACTGTCTAATGGGTCATAACCTGCAATCACGCTTAGCAGTAATGCGCAATCGTATACGTTTTTTGTTATAGGTCCTATTTGCTCTAAACTGTTCGCGTAAGCTATCAAACCATAGCGGCTAACAAGACCGTATGTAGGCTTCAATCCAACAACGGAGCAGAAGCTGGCTGGACAACGGACAGAGCCGCCGGTGTCTGATCCTAAAGCTAAAATTGTTTCGTCGGCTGCGACCGCTGCTCCGCTGCCTCCTGAGGAGCCGCCTGGTACGTGCAACGGATTCCACGGATTTAGGGTTGGACCGAAGTAGCTTGTTTCAGTGGAAACTCCCATAGCGAATTCGTCTGTGTTGGTTTTGCCTATTATAATGGCATCTTCTTCTATGAGCTTGTCAATAACTGTAGCGTTGTAGGGTGGAATGAAGTCTTTGAGCATTCGTGAAGAACATGTTGTGACTACGTCTTCGGTGCAAATAACATCTTTAATTGCTATTGGAACTCCTGCTAGACGCCCAACTTTATTGCCCTTCGCAATTTTATTATCGACCTCTGCTGCCTGTTTCATTGCAAGTTGTTCGGTGAGTTTAACGTAGGAGTGAATTTTACTGTCAACAGATTTTATTCGCTCAAAAATAGATGATGTAAGTTCTTTCGCAGTTATTTCGCGTTTCGCAATTTTAGCGACCGCTTCTTTAGCGGTTAGATTCCAGAATTTACCCAAATATTGTACCTCAGATAATTTTTGGAGCTTTTAGATATCTCCCCTTACGTTTCGGTGCGTTTTTTATGGATTTTTCTTTTGTAAGAGATGGCTTCACTTTGTCTTCGCGAAAAACGTTAACTAAATCAAGAACGTGAGATGTTGGAGGCACATTATTTGTATCAAGCTTATCCATTTTTTTGAAGTAGCCTAGTATTTCGTTAAACTGTTTGGTGAACAATTCCTTTTCTTCTTCAGAGAGCTCAATTTTGGCTAGCCAAGCGACATGTTCTACCTGCTCTCTGGAGATATACTGCTTCTTCATCCCATCCAGCCTCAAAATGTTAATAGTTTTATGAAGACATCAAATGTTATTTGGGCTATTCTTATAATTCCATTCGCTATTAATAGCCTCTTGCGCCAACTAATTCATAGTAAAATTAAGTTTGTAAAACAATGTGGTTTTCCTTCTTAACTACGCCAGAATAGCTTAAACCGATAAGTATGAAAATGGCAAAATGAAAATAGTATAGATTACGGGTGTTTGGGGCATTAGGTTTGTCGCAGAAGATATTCGAAGTTAGGTGGCACGGTAGAGGTGGACAGGGAGCAGTAACGGCAGCTACTATTCTGGCTAAGGCAGCTATAAGTGAAGGAAAATGGGCGCAAGCTTTTCCAGCCTTCGGGCCTGAACGACGAGGAGCACCTGTTCTGGCTTTCACAAGGATTAGTGATAGCCGTATTACGATAAGATCAGCGGTGTATCATCCTGATGTCATAGTTATACTAGATCCAACGTTAACTAAAACGGTCGATGTTAAATCAGGCTTAAAGGAGGATGGAATAGCCATTTTTAACAGTACAAAAAAACCCTTAGACATTAAAAATGAGCTGAACATATTGGGTAAAATTGCGACCGTAGATGCGACTAAAATAGCAGTTGAGACGCTGGGAAAACCAATAAGTAATACCGCGATTTTGGGAGCATTTGTAAAGGCTGTGGGTATAGTCAAAATTGACTCGATGATTGATGCAACAAAGGAAATTTTCGCCGGCGATGTTGACGGTAGGAATGCAAATGCAATTAAAAGATCCTATGAGGAGACAGCTATAGAGGACTGAATATTGAGTGCAAAAAAGAAGAGCTGGAAAGAATTACCGATTGGCGCAGTTATACTAGAGCCTGGAAGCTCTGTGAACAATAAAACTGGTAGTTGGCGGTCAATTAAACCAGTATATGACAGGCTAAAATGTAGCAAGTGTGCACTCTGTTGGACATATTGCGCTGAAGGGGCAATTTCAATTCGTGACGATGGATTCATGGAAATAAACTTGGATTACTGCAAGGGATGCGGGGTATGCGCAAGAGAGTGCCCAACTAAAGCAATTGTAATGATTGAAGAAAAAGTCTAGGAGAATAAACTTTGAAGAGAAGAATGAGTCTTGAGGGGAGCGAAGCGGTTGCAATGGCGGTGAAGCTCGCGGACGTCGATCTCATCGCAGCTTACCCGATTACGCCGCAAACACACATAGTTGAGATACTAGCCAAATATGTTGCCAACGGTGATCTTAATTCGGAGTACATTAACGTGGAATCTGAACATTCAGCGCTCAGCGCCTGCATAGGGGGTGCGGCTGTAGGTTCTAGGGTTTTCACAGCTACAAGTTCACAGGGACTTGCATTGATGCATGAAATATTATACATTACCTCTGGATACCGCCTGCCGATTGTGATGGCGATATCAAATAGAGCACTTTCAGCTCCGCTTAACATTTACTGCGATCACAGCGACTCAATGGCTGAACGGGATTCAGGTTGGATCCAGATTTACGTTGAGGACTGTCAAGAGGCTTTCGACTCTACGCTACAGGCTTTTAAAATCGCTGAAAATGAACGTGTTTTACTTCCGGTTATGATTTGTTTAGACGGCTTCGTATTGAGCCACGTAATTGAGGCAGTTGAAGTTTTTGACAAAGCTGATGTTACAAAGTTTCTACACCCGTGGAAGCCTAAGTATACTCTTGACCCTAATCAGCCATTAACTATTGGCGCATGGACTTCTCAAGGGTATTATATGGAGTTTAAGAGACAACAGGAGGAGGCAATGAGAAATGCTAAGGATGTCATAAAGGAAGCGAATAAGGAGTATGGTAAAATTTTTGGTAGAAAGTATGGCGATGGATTGATTGAGACATTCAAAGTTGAAGATGCGGATGCTGTTTTAGTTACACTGGGTTCGATGACTGGAGTGGCTAGAGTGGCTGTTGAGAAACTTAGAGAAGAGGGAAAGAAAGTTGGGTTGTTGAAAATAAGGTGCATAAGACCGTTTCCAACGGAGGAAATAAGGAAGGCTCTTGAGCATGTAAAAGTCGCTGCAGTCGTAAGCAGGGACGTTTCCCTTGGAGCTACAGGCGGCGCTGCATTAAATGAGGTGCGCTCAGCATTCTTTGAACTTAAGAAGAAACCGCATATAACTGGATTCGTAATCGGTTTAGGCGGAAGAGACATCAGGGTGGAAGATTTCATAACGATAACAGCGAAAGCTTACGACGTTTTGGAGAGAGGTCATGTTGAGAAAGATTTTGAGTTCATTGGTTTGGAGGAATAATGAAGAATGGCGATAGCTAGGGAGCTTGGAAAAGAGGAGTTTTTTGCGCCGGGACATAGAGCATGCCCAGGATGCGGAGAAACAATTGCAACACGTCTTGTCCTTAAAGCACTAGGTGGAAAAGTTATCATAATTAGTGCTACTGGGTGCTTGGAGATTATAAGTTCCTCATATCCTCAGACAGCTTGGAGAGTTCCATGGTGCCATGTTGCATTTGAGAATACAGCAGCTGTAGCGTCTGGCGTGGAGGCGGCGCTGAAAGCGCAGGTGAAAAAGAGGAAGCGTAAAGATGAAAAGATTAATGTGGTAGCTGTAGCTGGAGATGGAGGCACTTTTGATATTGGCCTTCAATCATTGTCGGGCATGATGGAGAGGGGGCATGATGTTCTGTACATATGCTTCGATAATGAGGCGTACATGAATACTGGAATACAGAGAAGCAGTGCCACGCCATTTGGAGCTTGGACAACTACAACTACGCCTGGAAAGCTGAGTGTAGGGAACTATGTATGGAAGAAGAATATGCCGGCAATTGCTGCAGCCCATAATATTCCGTACATTGCAACTGCGTCCCTAGCCTACCCTCTTGATCTTGCTAGGAAGGTTAAGAAGGGTGCAGCTGTAGAAGGCCCGGCGTATATACAGATTCTAACCCCATGCATACCAGGCTGGAGAATGGATAATGATTTAACGATCGAAATTAGCAGATTGGCGACTCAGACTGGATACTACCCGTTGTATGAGATTGAGAACGGCAAATTTACATTGACTATATCGATTCCAAAAAGGAAACCAATTGTTGAGTTTTTAAAGTTGCAGGGAAGATTTCGGCATTTAACTGAAAAGGAAATAACCAAAATACAGGGCTTTGTTGACGCTCAATGTAAGCAACTGGGCATCCCCTAAATTTTAGTTATCTGAGGGATGTCATGGCAGAGGAAAAAATGCTTAGAGCAGAGCTAGTTAGAATTTCAAAGGAAGTTTATGATAGAGGCTTAGTTTCAGCTGCTGGAGGAAACATTAGTGCACGCGTACCGGGCACCAGCCGGGTATTGATTAAGCCGACTGGAGTAAGGTTACGCGATTTAACTCCTAAAAATCTCATCATGATAGACCTGCACGGTAAAATTGTTAAGGGAAAAGGAAAACCGTCGAAGGATGCGCTTCTCCACATTAACATATACAAGGTTCGAGGAGATGTGGGAGCAGTAATTCATGCTCATTCACCCATAGCAACAGCCTTCGCTGTATCAGGTATGGAGATTCCAACCGTTACTGTTCAGGCTAAAACTGTTCTAGGAAAAATTCCAGTCATCACCTACGCACCTCCAGGGTCAGTTAAACTTGCTGACCTGGTGAATGATGCATTCTTAAAGTCGAAAGTTAAAGCCGCTCTGCTACAGTGCCACGGGTTCTTAGCAGTGGGACAAAATCTCTTAGAGGCATTTAACAACGCTGAACTCGTCGAAGAAACAGCTCGCGTTGCATTTTTTGCTTCACAGTTAACAAACAAAACAGTTAAACATTAATTTGCAGTGTCCAGCCGCATCGATTATAAATCTAGGCATTCAAAGGTAAAAGTATGCCAGAGTACGTGGTCATATCCAATCTAATTGCGAAGCCCGAGGAAGCCGGCCCCTACAGGGAGGCACATTTTAATTACCTTAGTAAGCTCAAGAATGAAGGTAAGCTTCAGATTGCCGGCAGGTTTGCAGATGGAAAAGGCGGAATATACATTCTTGTTGCTAGCTCGGATGAAGAAGCTAAGAGCCTAGCTGAAGCCGATCCGTACCATGCTAATGGACTGCGTCAATTTGTAATTAGAAAGTGGGAAAGGCGACTTTAGGACGGATTATACTTTCTCGATAGAGCCAGCAATTTCCTCAGCAAGAGAAACTTGCCGAGGCACTTCACTTTTAACTTTTTGAAACAAATCATAGGCTTCATCTACACTAGCGTTGTCATGAACGATTGCGCGTACGGCTTTGATCATGGCAACGGGAGACTCGGATTGGAAGATGTTCCTGCCCATATCAACGCCCACTGCTCCATCTTGAATGGCATTATAGGAAAGCTGCAATGCGTCACGCTCAGGTATCTTCTTGCCTCCTGCTATAACTAGTGGCACGGGGCATCCCTCTGCGACTTTCTTAAATCCATCACAATAGTAAGTTTTAACAAAGCGCGCGCCAAGTTCGGCGGCGATTCGACAGGCGAGGGCGAGGTAGCGAGCGTCGCGTTCAATCTCCCTCCCAACAGCCGTTACGGCTAAAACTGGAATTCCGTACCGCTCTCCTAAATCTACCAGTTTTGATAGGTTAAGCAATGTTTGTTTTTCATGCGATGACCCTACGAAGATAGATAGCGCCATAGCTGATGCGTTTAGGCGGATTGCTTCTTCGACAGATGCGACGATCCCTTCATCTGATAGATCCTCCTTGAGGATGCTTGTGCCTCCGGATACTCTTAGGACGATAGGTATATCGGATTTAGCGTTGATGCATGTGCGTAAGACTCCTCTAGTAAGCATAAGTGCATCGGTGTAAGGGATAAGCGGTTTGATAGCCTCTCGTGGATTTTGCAGTCCTGTTGTCGGTCCTTGGAAGTATCCGTGGTCAACCGCCAGCATGACTGCGCGGCCGTCCGATTTTATTATACGTGATAGGCGATTCTCGTTTCCCCAGCTTATGTTACACACCCCATATTCAAGAATTGTTTTTTGATAGTTAAACTTTTTATTTTATCTGTATATGCTTAAGGTGTTATAATTACCTTCATGCAATTTCCTTTCTTAGCCGTTTCAACAGCCTCATTGAATTTTTCAAGAGTGAATTTATGGGTTATCAGTGAACTCAAGTTTAGTTTGTGATTTTCTATCAGTTGTAGGGCAGCTTTGGTTTCAGCCTCAGTGGCGCCGTAGCTGGATATTATTGAAAGTTCTGAGTTGAACATTTCGCTGAAATCGTAGTCCAGTACAGAGCCTTTTATTGGAACTCCAAATAAGCACACTTTTCCGCCTTTCCTAACTGCCTTCAAGGCTTGAACTATGGCTTTGGGATTCCCTGAAACCACTACAGCTAGATCTACTCCTCGGCTTTCTGTCTCCTTCATGACTTCGGATGGAACATCGGTTTTCGCCGCATCATAAACGGAGGAGGCGCCCATCTTCTCTGCAAACTTTAATCTCATCTCACTTAGGTCGCTTACAAAGACCTTTGCTCCATGTAATAACAGTAGCTGAAGTTGCGTAAGCCCCATAGGTCCTGCACCAACAACTAAAACCGAGACCCCTTCGGAGATTTGACACCTATTCAGGCTTCTTATGCAGCAGGCCGTAGGCTCAATGAAGCTGGCCTCGTCAAAGCTGACATGGCTAGGGAGATTCAGTACACCTCCACCGCGCACGTTCCAAGCTGGTACTCGAAAGTACTCAGAGAAGCCGCCTGGATCAAGGTTGCTGGTTCGATAATGCGAACACATCGTTTCATTGCCGTGTTTGCAGAAATAGCAATTGTAGCATGGAACATGGTGGTGTGGAAAAACGCGATCTCCAATCTTTAAGCCATCCACTTCTTCGCCGACATCTACAACTACACCGGTCGCCTCATGGCCAAGAACAGGTAGAGCGGCGGTATATTGCCCGTGCATTTTCTCTATGTCTGTTCCGCATAGGCCGCATGCTTTCATCTCTACCAAAATATCGCCATATTTCAGGCTGGGAGTGGCTAACTCTTCTACTGCTGCATTGCCCAAGGACTTCAGTAGTATAGATTTCAATGAAAATTCCTCGCTCGCTATATCTTCACATTTAGAATGATGATTTAAACAAAACTTTCGGTTCAGATTTAAATAATTTAAATGGAAATTTCAGGAAAGTACATAGTATCAGTAACACGGTCACTTCGGATATTCTCTTATTTCCCCATTTGTCGTCTAAATACTGCTCTTTACCGAATGAAAAAACATAGGCTATATGAGGCGTTAATGACCAATAAGGGTAGTAGGGTTAGATATGAGGGAAAAACACCCAAACATCAAAACTCTTAATGTAGGTTTGATTGGATGCGGCGCTATTGGAACTACATTAGCGGAGGCAATCGATGATGGCCGTGCTGGAAAAATAAAGTTAATAATTGTTCATGATTCAATAATACAGCGTTCAAAAAATCTTATACGCCGTTTATCAAAGAAACCTAAAATCGCGAAAAACCCGGAGCAGCTTATAAAAAATAAAAATGTTGACTTAATTATCGAAGCTGCTTCCCAAGATGCGGTTAGGCAATATGCAGAAAAAGTTCTCAGAGCAGATAAAGATTTGATGATAATGAGTGTTGGTGCATTGGTTGATTACAAGCTGTTCAGAAGAGTTAGGTCGCTTGCTGAAAAAACCGGGAGGCGAATCTATGTTCCATCAGGTGCTATCGCCGGTTTAGACGGGGTGAGAGCTGCAGCGATTGGTAAAATTAACGAGGTTATTTTAACTACTAGGAAGCCGCCGAAAGGATTGAAGGACGCACCTTTCATACAACAGGAAAAAATAGATCTTGACGCTGTAAGTGTGGCTAAAAAAATCTATGAGGGCCCAGCGTTGGAGGCGTGTAAGCTTTTCCCAAATAACGTAAATGTTGCGGCAGCGTTAAGCTTAGCTGGCATTGGACCTGAGAGGACTATTGTCCGCATGGTGGCTGATCCAGGAATCAGCAGGAATATACATGAAATTAGTGTTAGAGGGGAGTTCGGCGAGCTTAAAGTTCGCGTTGAGAACGTTCCTTCTCCGGAAAATCCTAAAACAAGCTATTTGGCTGCAGTTTCAGCGATTGCTAGCTTGAGGAAAATTACGGAAAATGTGCTTGTTGGTACTTAGTTTTTTAACCAAATAAAAAAAGAATGTTATGCATTAAATTCAAGGATAAATTGCTATGATTCCTGATTTGACTTTGGACAGTTTGAATAAGATTAAATCTGTTGATAGAAATGGGATGTGTAAGATTCAGGTTCATTTACCTGAAAATTGCGAGGATGCGATAAATCGGGCTGAAAAATTAAGAATTCCTCATCATGTAGAGATTTCAAAGAAAATTCGAATTGTTTACAAAAAACCTGAAAAGATTTTGGTCGCGGGTATGGGCGGATCGGCTATAGGTGGTGACTTACTTCGCAGTTGGTTAAGTGATTTTTCACCAATTCCAATTGATGTTTCACGTGACTATAGATTATCTAATTACGTTGATGAAAAAACATTGGTTTTTGTTGTAAGTTATTCAGGGAATACTGAAGAGACGTTAAGCAGTTTTGTCGAGGCTGTTGAACGTAGATGTATGGTGGTGGCCATCACTTCAGGCGGTCAACTTTTAATGCTCTGTAAACAGTTGGCAATTCCTGTCGTAGAATTACCGAGCGGCATTCCGCCTAGAACCGCTTTGCCGTATCTATTTTTTCCATTAATTGTTGTATTGAAGAAGATGAAGATTATTGATGGGAAAAGTGTTGAGATAAGCGAAGCTATTACTGTCTTGAGTAAAGTTAGAGAGCAGATTCAACCTGAGACGCCTTTTTCGCGTAATATAGCGAAACAGATTGCTTTGAAGGTTAAGGGCACTATTCCTGTGATCTATGGGTTTCGCCATTATAGTGGAGTGGCTGCCAGAATTAAAGATCAATTTAACGAAAATAGTAAAGTGCCCGCAAAATGTGATGTTTTCCCAGAGTTAAACCATAATGAAATTGTAGGGTGGCAGGGGTCCAAAAAGCTGACAGGAAATTTTTCAGTAATTTTGTTGAGAGATTTAGATGAACCACTGGAAATTAAGGCGAGAATTGATTTAACTAAAAAACTTGTTTTAAAGAAAAAAGTTAGAGTAATTTTAGAGTTATATGGACAAGGAAAATTTACACTTGCGAGAATGCTTTCTGCAATTTATATCGGAGACTTTGTCAGTATATATCTAGCGATTTTAAATAACACTGACCCGACTCCAGTAGAAATTGTAACTAAATTGAAGAGTGAACTTAAAGAAAATGTAGACATAGCTGGACAGATTGATAGAAGGATCAGTAGAATTACGCGTAACCTCTGAGAATGCTTGAAACTCGACTCAGGGTAGGTAAAAGAGAAATTATAGTGTATAAACGCATATATTTTATTCTGCTAGCCTCTACTATAGCGCTTCTTGATCCTCCGGCAGATAGGTAGCCCTCAATGAAGCTTTTAGTGATAATTGAAATTCCCTTTACAGAATCGTTTCGCGAGACATAGTGGCAGGAAAAGTATAGAAACTCAGATATATCCCAAGCTAGATCCCCGCCTTTTCTAGCCTGCTCTAAATCTACAATGCATACTTCTCCATTTTTAGTGATTATAAAATTATCAGGCTTTGTGTCTCCTAGGGTTATTTGCGATTTATGAACCAGTGCAAAAGTTTCTCCAACCTTTCTTAAGATATTCTTTTCATCTTCAGTCGCACTGCCCTTCGAGATTACTTTTCGCATAATTCCGGTAAGAACCTCTCCCTCAATAAATTCCTCAATCAGTAGGTGTCTTGTTCTATTAACGAATAGTATTGCTGGAACTTTGAAGCCTTCCTTTTTTAGAATCTCGTTAGCCGAATATTCACTGGCCAACCTATTTCGGCTTGATATGGAGAAGCTTTTGGTGCCGCCAGCGTATATTGCGGCTGGAAACCATTTTAAGCCAGCCAAATCATCGTAGTTCTTCATCATCAGCCTACATTCTCTGTCTTCCTTTCTGAATCGGATCTCAAAAAGCGTATTGAAAATGCTGCCGAACTTTTTAACAGTGATGCCGGAAATATTAGTGGATGGGTCAATTCTCTTTATTATTTTTTCAATAGCTGCTTCATCTATCACTGATTACCATACGCCCTATTGAGATCTTTAATTGAATTTTTTTGTTTCATATTTTTCTTTGTGTACAACAGCTTCTAGTGGTAGTCTATCGCGGGGTAATGGTTTTTCAGCTGGATAACCTATTGGGAAAATTCCGATTGGTTTAATCCCTTCGGGTAAATTCAAAATCTTCTTTACGTTTTCTTCTTCAAATGCACCAATCCAACACGATCCCAACCCGAGCGCATGAACCGCGAGAAGAAGATTCTCAGCTGCTGCAGTTGCATCGATAATGGAGTATAAGACTTTACCGCGACTGCCATATTTTGCGGATGACTGAGCCTCATCTGCGCATACAACTATATTGACTGGCGCCTCTTCTATGAAGGTTTGGTTTAATGCAGATTTACAAAGCTTTCTCTTTACTTTAGAATCCTTAATTATGATGAAGGCGCGTGCTTGAAGATTGCCAGCTGAAGGCGCAAGTTGGGCGGCTTCTAAGATGCGTTGAATTACTTCATCAGGAATAGAATCTGGTTTGAATTTTCTTACACTTCTTCTATTTTTTATGGCATCGAATATATCCATAGTAATCCCTTTTTACATTAGATATTCTATTTTCCAGTCTATAAATGAGAACCCCATCTAGCTAATGCTCATTATTAAGAATAAGATGAATAAGAACGCTGAAATACCGAATAATACGCTCCAGATTTTTTTATCCCAATTGAAAATCTTCTTTCCATCAAATGGACCAATAGGAAGCAAATTGAAGAAAGCAAGCCAAATGTTCAGAAGGGCTATAAGCGATACTACTTCATTGTTTGGAAAAACCATTAATAGAGAGACGGCGAGTAGAGCCTGAACTACATTTGTTAGAGGACCTGAAAGAGAGATTTTTCCAATCTGGTCTTTTGTGGAGCCATATCCATAGATCATGACTGCACCAGGAGCAATTAGTTTGATTGGTGAAAAGATTGAAAGAAGCGTGATTAGTAACCCTAAGCTGTTCAGCCTGAACTCTGCCCATAGACCATATTTCTGAGCGGTAAATTTGTGGGCAAGCTCGTGAACTATGAGAGCCAAAAAAACACCTAAGGACAAAATAGTTAGGCCCACGAGCGAAAGCGAACCTGAGGCGGAATAAGGTAAAGCTACTACCAGGATTAGAAGAATTACGGCTACTGCTAAGTGCTCAATCTCAGTAATGCTTGTTCTCATCTTCAAAGAATAAGTATGTCCCAGAACGGGTCTAGGAATTCCGTAGAATTCAACTCTTGGAGGTGGACGAGCTAAGGCCGCCATCTGACAGCCGTGAGATTCAGGTAAGCGGTGTATTGCGCAGAACTCTAAGCCGCAGTAAGCGCATCTGAATGGGATGGTTAATTCTTGTCCGCACAATTGACATTTTGCCAAGATTTAACTCGAACCCTATTTTTTAACTCAGATAGGAATGGATTTCATACTTTTTAATATTAGTATCAGTTGGAACCACTTCAAAAAAAGAAATGAATTAAGAAATTTGGATTTTTGTGCCTAGTTTCGGAGCTATTAGAGGTATTTCTTTTGAAATAAGCTTCCTGAAAGCCAAAGGATTAGTTGTGTGGAGAGGAATAATTCCCTTCTTAGGGCTGATGTAATTAACTATTTGCGTTAAATCTTCTTTGTGGGCGTGCCCTGAGCAGTGACTATACTCATAGTTTAAACCTATTAGCTTAATCCAGTTTGAAAGCCGCCTGAACTCTATTTCAAGCTCTTCGCTGAACGGCTCTGAAGTGCTCATTATGTATGCGCCGTCTTCGAATTTGGTATAATTGTTCTCTTCGAATAGTTCTCTCAATTCACTCAGGGAATAAAAAGCAGTTAAGAGAATGTAGTCTTGAGGATTCTTGACTATATCCTCAGCAGTTAGAGCACATTTAAATGAACTGCCGTATGCATGCTCAACTTCACCCGTGCATTCTTTAGAGTGAGCCGCACCAGCAAGGAAATGTGTTTGCCACCTGTCAGGTCTACTTCTTTCAATACAGTAGACAGAGGTTTCACTAAGTTGCGGGAAGTTCTTTATCCGTTTATTTTTAAGACGTGAAAGTGTAGAGGCGATCTTTAGGCTAATAGCAATCTGTCGATTAACAGACTCATGGTTTGCAACCTCAAAGAAGGTATTTATCCTATCGGTGTCGATTGATGAAATGTTGACCACTAAAAGACCTTTGCAGTTCTTGATAACGTTGAATACGTGATTTTTGACATCGTTCTCAGTGCCAAATGTTTTTCTAGTTTCTTTAGCTGGTTTACAAAGTGATGTACCCTCGCATATTAGAAAGTCAATTGGTTTGAATTCATCAATTTTCTTTAGAAAATTATCGGTTAACTCTTTAGCTGGACCGTGCCGCCTTAAATCGCCTGTATAAACGATTCTCGCCTTGTCGGTTTCTATAATGAAGCCGTAGGCTCCTGGTACGCTGTGGTCGACCGATATCGGATATATTTTGAAGTCCCCGAATTCCAAAGTGTCGCCCGTTCTGAATGTGACGACGTTCCTTCCATCATCAAATCCTTCAAGGTTTGTTTCAAACGTTTTTGTGCGACCGTGTTCTTTGTAGGCTTTCTGAATTGTTCTAGTTGCTTCGCCCATGTACATCGTGATTTTTCTATTTAGTAGCGACATGTAGCCTAAATGGTCGCCGTGAACGTGGGAATATATGCATGTGTCTATTTTCGGTTCTTTTTCATCATCAACTGATAAACCGCTTCCCTTCTCGCACGATGTGTATAAATTGTCAATTTCATTTTTTGGGGCTGGAATTATCCCTGTTTGAATCAGCTCTCTAATACTGTTTGGCTTTAGAAATGGCGTTTCATAATATTCTGTCCATCTCGCGTAGGTTTTACCAAAATCAAGAAATATTCGATTGCTGCCGCTACTGAGTAGAACTTTATTTCCACCTACCTCATCAACTCCGCCATATAAAGTGACAAAAAACAATGGTGTAATCACTAATCATTAGTGATTTCTAAATAAGATAAAGGTATAGTGAACTTCGGTATCCTCTTCTTATGCTCCTCTAAATCGCTGTTGCACTTTCCTTCCTCCATTTACTGGAGTATTTAGGAACGTATCATAATCAGTAGCATCTTGAATTTCTTCGCTGCTTTTAGAGCGTGCGGCTTTGTGGCGGGTATTACAATCATTTCTCCTTGCTTGAGATAGTGAGGATTACCTGAGATAGTAATTTCTGCTTCGCCATCAACGAGATAAACTAGAGCATTGTATGGTGCTGTATGTTCACTCAATCCCTGTCCTTCATCAAAAGCAAATAAAGTTACCGTCCCAGTTTTTTTATCGATTATCGTTCGACTTACTACAGATCCTTCCTGATAATTTATTAAATCAATTAGCTTTGCCGCTTTCGCTTCAAGCTTTTTTTCAATAACTTTTTCGGGCTTCATTCTTAACAACCGCATTTTTTCTTAACTAATAATATGCATTGGCATGGTTTTTTATAAAAGACTCTGGAAGAGTTCTTGTCTATAGGTTGGCGAATCATAATAGCAAACATGCATTTTCATAATCGGATGTGAGCTATACGGAGATAATAAGTAACTTTAGTTTGGATGAGATTCTTGAAGATTTAGGCTATATTTTATTGAAGAAGGGAACGCGGGAAAAGAAAATTAATGTAGGTACACTAAGGGGATCAAGTGCGCCTAATTTTGACTGTGTTGGAGAAAGAGATGGCTTCATTGTGAATTTAGAGCTGATTAATCCTTCGAAGAGGTCTCTTGGCGGGCATGCTGCTGGAAGCCAGAATGAGAAGATGGGGCGTGTGGATAAGTTTTATCAGTTGTGTGCAGATTGCAAAGCTAAGAAGGGGCTCTTGGTTTTTATAGAATTTAAGAGTAAAAATGATTATCCTAAAGCAGTAGAGGCGTGCCCAAGAAGGTTAAGTGAAGTTAAAAAGTTTAAGACTGCATTGCCGGGTGGAGACTCTATTTTCGAGTTAATAGATGCTGAGATAATTCCAATACTTTATGAGGAAAAAAAATGGGGACTCAAAAAGAAAGTTTCAAGCACCCTCGCAAAGCATTCTTTTCCGTAATCACTTTCACTGATCACTCACCGATGAAACTATTCGACACGCTTTATAGTTTACACGTATAATTTTTGTAGGTAGGTAGTTTGATTATGTCTGAAAGTAAAAAAGGAATCTTGGAAAGAGTGCCACAAACATTCCGTGAACAATATTTCTCGCTCTTCGCAGGACCCGAGCCTGAAACAATACATGCAGACTTATACCAGAACCTTATTGACGAGGGCACAGACCTGATCATTGAACATTTGAAAGCTTACAATGTGAAACGTAAGGAGATTATGAAGAAATGCATGGAATTAGTAAAAATTAAGGAAGCTAAATGCGATGAAAAATTGGCGAATACAAGAATTATAGCTTCTGATGCTGGAAATAATGGTGTTGATTTCAGATCCGCTTTCGCTCCACTTTACGCTGCCACAGCTATAGTTTCAGAGGGTTGGGACATTTTTGATGAACCCGTTTGCAAGGCAGGTAAGCCTGATCTGTGGGCTGATGAGTTTAAACCTGAAGGCCGTGAGGCTCTGCTATCAGCTAAAACTCAATTTGATGTTACAAGACACGCTATCACTAAGTGGAAGCCGAAATATGCGGTGATTGATGGAACAATTCTACTAAACATTAAGTTGATGCCGGATACAAATCCGGGTGTCGCTTACCTTAAGGATTACGACGAAACTTTGGAGTCGGCTGTTAGACTTATTCATTCATGCTGGAAGAGTAATGTACCGCTTGTTGGATTTGTGAAACGTACACGCCTGAACCAGATTAGTCGCAAGCTTGGAGTGGAAAAAATTCGCGATACAGCGTTGCTTGATTTAATTCTTAGAGGCGGGCAGTATACAGAGCCTATTGATGTCATGGGCGGGAATGTTGTTGATGCGTATAAGAAAAAATCAATTGAATTAAAAATGGATTCAGATTTCATTGATAACTGCTTAAACATATATTCCGTATACATTAGGACGGGATTAACTACACCGTTCAGGCTTGAGTTACCGAAGTATAGTTTGAATCAGTTACCAGAGATTTGTTCTATTATATATACTACGTGTGAAGAGGACGGAATTCCTTATGCGATTCGTGAAGTAGACGGTATGACAAAAATAACAACAACGCTTTCAAACATAAGGACACTTATGCTTTTCAGTAAGGCTTTCGATTTAGTTAAGAAGGGAGAGATGGAGCCGGAGGATCTGAATCTGCTTGCACTTCAATATGGTGAAACTTTTGGTTTATGCGATGAGGTTGGGATGAGTGCTTTGCCTGGAGGTAAATGAGAATGAAAGAAATTGGTTATGCATTGTCAGGTTGTGATCAAAGACTACTGAATTTTGTTGTTGTTGAAACTGAAAAAGCTAAAGTCAACAACTACTATTTTATCAAACACCCAATAACTAATCAAAACGTGTTGATTCGCGTATACCGCACAAGCCCTTATAATCCCGAAATGATTACTGGGCGAACTGGACCTTTAGCGGGAAAAAAAGGTAGAGCAGCTAAATACGGTAAAAGGCTGGAGTACCAGGTGGCTTCGGCTGAAACTCTTGGGTTTTATGATGATGAACGTAGGTGGAGGGGACTTGAACTAGCGCCTTCACCTTGGGATGTGGTCTATGAGCCTGATGAAAATGAGCTTAAAGAATTTTTTATTCCCTCTGAACAAGCTACTGATGCTCATTACCTTGAAATCGGTAAAGTCCGCGGAACGAAGATTCCGATGTACATAGACTTGAATACTGTTGCTAAAGGACACATTTTCGTCGCCGGCATGACTAGGAGCGGAAAGAGTAGTTTCGTGATAAATTTGGCTGTAAAGGCATCTAATCTCAAACCTAAACCCAGATTTATTATTTTAGACCGTCGTGGTGAATATGGTGCGTTAACAAAGTACGGCGCAAAAGTTGAGTCGTATATAAGGTTCAGACCACCTGTTGAGGACCCAGATACGATAGCTGAAATGTTAGGTGTGAGTAGAGATGAGAAAAAGATAGTGGTAAATGCTGTTAACGAATTGGCGGAAGAGGGAAAACTGGTTACTAGGTCAACGTTGCGCGGTAAGATGCATTCGGTTGCATCTACTATTATAAGAGCTGATGAGAGAAGAGATAATGTTCTTGAGTTCTTGGATGAAATTTTAGATAAGAAGGGAAAATTCTTAGATGAGCAGGCAGTGCCAGCTGACATTGTTGAAGTTGTGTTGAAAACACCTATCCTTGTTGTGGATTTTTCTGTTGATGCGGACTTGAGGTCTCAGCAAGCTGCAGCTGGCGAAATTATTAATAGAATTGTGAAATACGCTATGGAACGAAGGAACATAGGCGATTTTGCGGCTATGGTTGCAATAGAGGAGGCGCAGTACTTAGCTCCGGAGAGAACTGGGATGTTTGAGTTTCAAGCGGGTAAACCAACAAGCGCATTGGTGGAGGGTATAAGTCAAGCAGGAGGATACAATGTGGGTTTCATCGTTATGACACAGAGACCCGCTTATGTGGCAAAAAGTGTAATAAGCCAATGTAATACAGTGGCCTGCTTCAGGCTAAAATCTGGAAACGACCAAGATGCGATGATGAATTATACTGAGTACGGCTCAGAAACTTTACAAGCGTATCTGCCTGGGTTAGCAGATCATGAAGCGATGCTTTGGGGTATGGCGGTACCCACTCCATTTCCAGCAATTGTAGAGATTAAGGTTACCGAGTATCCAAAGAAGGCGGCTGTTTTCGCTAAACAAGCATGGAGCAGAATGGATTCAAGCTGAACGTAATGTAAAAGAGTCAGCTTGAAAATTATTGTTTGTAGAGAAACATGTCAGTGAATGAACTTATGGAGAAGGCTGAGCGCCTAGTTAGAAGTAGAAGGGTGATGCCGCTTGAAGATGACAGATACAATGTGGTTGGAGATCATGGAACATATCTTGTCTCCGTTCTATTTGATGGAAAGGTAACATGTAATTGCCCTGGGTTTGATAGGAAAAATATGTGTTCACATGTTATGGCTGTGATTTTATTAAGGAAAAGATTGCGCAAGTAGAATAATCAGCTACGTGAAACTCGTGTTAAATACAATCCAGATGAAGAAAAAAATTGATGTTTAGAGTTGTGTACCAAGAAATTTATTGCTTATTTTTCTTGGAGTGCGGAAGGAAGAAGTGAAGATTCTCTCTCAAAAAGGCGTGAGATTCATTAAGGGGGTATAACAGTTGAGGATTGGCGTAGCTGAATTACCACTACATTATGGTTCGGCACCTAGATGGCTAGTTGGCCGAATGAAGAAGCTCTCAAAGGAAATAGTAACAATATTAATCGATGAGTACGGGAGAAATGAGTTTCTAACTAGGATTTCAAACCCGTATTGGTTTCAAGCGTTCGGATGCGTTTTAGGTTATGATTGGCATTCTTCGGGTGTAACTACGGTGGTAACTGGTGTATTGAAGACTGTACTGAAGCCTGAGGAGTTCGGCATAGCGGTATGCGGAGGTAAAGGTAAAACAAGTAGACAGACTCCGAATGAAATAGGGGTGGCAGGGGATAAATTCAATTTATCAACAGATAAAATCAGCAAATTACAATACACAAGCCGAATGAGCGCAAAGGTGGATAACGCAGCGATTCAGGCTAATTATCCGCTCTATCACCATGTCTTCATAGTAACTGAGGACGGAAAATGGGCGGTTGTACAGCAAGGAATGAGCATTAGAGATAAAACGGCTAGGAGGTATCATTGGCTGTCGGATCAAGTGAATAGTTTCGTTGTGGAACCACATACAGGAATTGTAGGAGATAGAAGAAGAGAGATTGTTCTGGACATGACTGCAAAGGAAAGTGAAGATTGCCGTAGAACATCTACTGATTTAGCTAAAGAAAAACCTGAAAGAATTAATAGAATGCTGAATTCGATCAGGCCGAAATATCAGAAGTCTCTATTGGAATGGTTGCCTAAAATTAAGGAAAAAGAATATGTGACTGAATACTTGGCACTACCAAACGAATTAAATTGGAAAGCTTTACGGATGGTGTATGAATTTAAACCGACTAACTATGAGCAGCTTTTGGGACTAAAAGGAGTTGGCCCGACAACTGTTCGAGGACTGGCTTTAGTTTCTGATATAATATATGGAGATCGACCTAGTTGGATAGATCCGGTTAAGTATTCATTTGCTTTTGGAGGCAAGGATGGTGTTCCATTTCCTGTACAACGTCGCGAATATGATGAAGCGATTAAAGTGATTGAAACAGCTATTCAACAAGCTAAGCTTGGAAACGTGGAAAGAATTGAGGCGTTAAAAAGGCTTAGAAGCTATGCTCCGCCCAGCCATATTGTTTAAGCTATAGTCACTGATTTTCCTTTAGATGGCTTCTTTTTCTTTAATTTTGAAATTGTTACTTCGAGAACACCGTTTTTGTAGTTTGCCTTTGCTGTATTCGGGGCCACTTCTGCCTGAAGTGCTACCTCCTTGAAGTATTTGTGCTTCGGTTTATCTACCGAGATTGTTAAGATGTTCTCGGTGCATTTTAGGTCGATGTCGCTTTTTTCTACTCCTGGAACTTCAGCGATAACTCTTATTGTGTCTTTTTCCTCAAGCACATCCGTTAAAGGTTGACGTTCTTCAGTTACCTCTAGACCTGGTCTTCGTAGTCCAAGTGGCGCTGGTTTCATAGATGGCTTAACGTTGCCGAATTCACGTATAACTGGTTTTCCATCAGAACCAATTATCACAGAGTATCCGTATACTAGTGGACCGATTTCTCTTGCTACGCCCCCGCTAGGTAGCTTGCGTTCTCTAACCAGTTCTTTTGGAACACCTTTGCTCATTTCCTTAAAAGCCTCATCCATTATTTTGTCAATATCCTCAATGAAGGCGGGTGGAATAAATGGAAAACGTCTCCACCATTTCCTAAGCGATTCCTCATCCCAAGCCATAGTAAGTTCACCTTTAAGATTGAATTGACCTAAAGCAGTTATTTATCTGTTTATTCGGCAGATAGCTTATTTTTATCCGTTTATTTTTTAAATGAGGAACAAAAAGAAATAACTGGAGGGAAATTCGAAACTGAAAATGAGTAATAGGATTTTGGGTGGAGTTTTGCTGGGAATTGCACTAGTATTATTGGTCTTCACCTTCTACGTGTGTTACGTGTATGTGTTAGGAGTCATAGCACCCACAGTACCTGGAGAACAGGACATTTTAACCTCGTTTGGCGGAATTCTGGGACCGATCATAGTGGCAGGAGTAAGGGCAGTGTATCTTGGGCTTATGGTTTGGATAGGCGCCATCATACTGCTAAGAGGAGTAAACATAGTCACAGCTAAATCTGAAGCCACAGTAGCCACACCGGTAGCTCCGGCTCCGGTCTCCTCAACGCCGCCTAAGACTCAAACAACAACTAGAAGCATCTGTAGCGGTTGTGGAAACGAAATACAGCCCAACATAAAGTTCTGCCCCTACTGTGGAGCGAAGCAACCTTAATATCTGCTCTTAGAGGTACAGTCCATGCGGATTTCAGTGCGAATGTTGAGTATCATAGGTGCTCTTCTTACTTTATTTTTATTCGTTACGGCTGGGCTAGTTGCGTTTTCAGCCGCTGAATCCTTGATGAATGGAAATATTAGTGTAAGCATGGGTTCACCATCGGGTTTACAGGTTGCACAGGGAGCGGTAACAGTAGGTTTTCCGATAACTATAGTTAACAACAGCCCTTACGATTTTACTGATGTTTTGTTTAAGATTAGTTTCGAAAATACAACTGGCTATATGCTCGCTGAGAGCAATGCAACAGTAAGTGCAATAAAGAGCACTACGAATGCCACCACAAATGTTGATTTCATGTTTAATTACACAAAATTTCTGAGCGATGGATACACAATGCTACTTTTCAATGACACTACATTTAAAAGCAGTTTATATTTCGGCTTGACCTATGCGTACCTTTTCGGAATTGGATTAAATGTAAATTCAGATATACCGTGGGGTGCGCCTCTTTCCGGCTTTACAGTTGGGAACCCGCAAGTAACTCCTTCTTTGACTCAGCAGGCAGTAACTATCGGTTTACCGGTCATGTTTAGTAACCATTCACCTTTCGACATTTCGGGAAAATTGACCGTTGATCTTGAAAACAGTACTGGCACACTTTTAGGTGGAACCGTCGAGAATATGACTGCGATGTCGGGGCAAAGTTTCAATCAGCAAATTGCGGTAGTGATTCCATTAACATCCTACTACAGCTTGTCGGATAAGGAACTAACGGTTAAACTATTTTTCAGCACAAATGTGTTCAGCTACGGACCGGAGGTGTACAGATTTACAATCCCGTGATAAAAAAGATAGCAAAACGACTAAGCGTGTATTTAATATCGTAGGTAGAATAATTAGGGGTGCATTTTCAGGTGCAATTGCTTTTGTTATATTTGTCATTTTGCCGCAATACATTTTCATGAGTATTGGACAGTTGTTGCCGCCAGTTTCGGGAGGAACGCCGATAGGTTCAAATCCTTATCTTTTGCCGATTGGTTTAGTGATTTTTGCATTAGCGTTCGTTGGAGCGGCCACTTATGGAACGATTATCCCAGGTGCATGTACAGTGGCTAGGACTGTTACGTCGATAGTTTTCCTCTTAATACTTATGAACGGGGGGGTTATGACGTTCGGGCTTCCGAATATAGCTGTGGAAGCGGGGGTTACAGTTTCAGCGACCATAGTTTTAGATTTTAGGATTTTTCTAGTATTGTATATTATAGTTTCAGGCGTGTTTATATTAACGGGGATACTTGAGTCGATAAGTGCGTTGTTGGGGAGCCAAGAGAAAGCAAGTCCAATTGTTGAAGATATTACACCAAAAATGTAGTGCGCAAAGAAGACTAATTGCTTTGTATATGGACTACGGCTGCATAAAGAAAAGTTTTAAGACAGTTATGTGGAAACGTCTGTTCTCTTATCAAATTTAGTTTATCTTTTTAAGGTAGAAACGAGTTTTCCCGAAATTTACCAGTGTAAAACCTTGAATTGTAATAGGGGTCTCCGTGGATAATGGACGTATGATTAAGTCGGAATTTGCAAGTTTGGAAAGGTTAACCATTTTTGGCCAAAGCTCGGGTGGGGCTCTTATTGTGTATATTAGGTTAGCATTTCTATAGAGCTCAATATTCGGTTTTTCCACATCGTCTTTAACAACTTTGAGTGATGGATACTTTTCCTTAGCTTCATTCAATACGATGATGTCACAGTCAGTGACTACTATTTCAGTATTGGGTAAGAGGTGTTTTATTTCGGCAGCAACTGTACAAAATCTGCCGATGCCTACTTCCACTATTTTTAGGGCGCTACTGTATTTGCTGGTTATGTAGTTTACAAAATCGACGAATTCCTCTGGCAACTCGATTGAGAGCAATTAATGTTTCAGCCTCAGGATTTCCTCCAGTGAAATCTCGAACATACCTGTGGGATTTTCTAGCTCAAAATTGCTGAGAACTTCTAGATGTGCTTCACCTAAGATTCCTATTTCTTTTGT
>CAYYPV010000095.1:0-7109 GCA_964473665.1 uncultured Candidatus Bathyarchaeia archaeon | reverse complement strand
ATGTTTGTCCATGAGTTGCTAACGGAGGTATCTGAGTATTGTTGATTAAAATTGTGTGTTTATCAATTTTTCCTTTTAATAGAAGAATGCTTTCTCTGGGATGAAGCATCTGTGCATAACTCAAAATATTATCTATAACTGATCTCTCAATTAAGACAGCTTTAGCCAATCCTAGACAGCACCTCTGTTGTTAGTCGTTAAAATAAATAAAAATAAGGATATACATATTTTTAAAAACCTATATGCAATGAAGAAACTCTTTTACAGAATAAAAATATAAATGAGATGGATTTATCTCTCAAACTTTTTATAGACACTATTTCTAAAGGTCTTAATATTATCTTAAAAGGCGGGGATTTGGATGCAAATCGTTGAAGGCATACATAAAGTGGACGGAGTTAATGCGAATGTTTATCTGGTAATTGACGGAGAAGAACTAACAGTCATCGATACTGGAATGCCTAGGAATACTGAAAAAATTTTAAATTATGTTCTTAAAATAAATCGGCAGCCTTCAAACATCTCAAAAATTGTGTTAACCCATTGCCATATGGATCATGTTGGAAGTGCTAAAGAACTTAAAAAAATTACGAATGCGAGTGTTGCAATCCACCAAGACGATGCGGATTTTCTTGCGGGAAAGAAAAATTTGCCAGCTCCTAAAGGCGTAATGAGTATTCCATTCAAAGCTTTTTCGCCTTTCTTCAAGTTTACACCCGTTCAACCGGATATAATACTTAAAGAAAATGATAAGGTTGGCAGACTCATGGTTATTCATACTCCTGGACATACGCCTGGAAGCATTGCGCTATATGATTCAGAAAGGAAAGTGCTGTTTGTAGGCGATACTTTAAGATTTAACGATGGAAGGATAAACGGTCCACCAGGAAGATTTACCTTGGATGTGACTAAAGCAATACAGTCTATTGAAAAGATTTCGCGGCTGGACTTTGACGTAATGTTAAGCGGTCATGGTGAAGCTCTGACAGCTAACGCGTCGGAGAGAGTTAAAGAATTTTGTACTTGTTCGATGTGACATACAGTATTTTCTTAAGGAACAATAAGCGGTTTAATAGTTGCAGTCAAATTTTTCTTGACTTTCAGAGACCTATGCTGTCGATTACGGCGCTCGAATTGCCGTCGATAACTAGGACTATATTCGCCCCTTTGTGATTGTAACGCGCAAACCATATCGGCGCATAAAGTAGTTCTGATTCTGCTACATCCACATCCGTTTGCAATCTTTGGATCATATGGTACTGTTCATGCGCCTTATCGGACTGCAACTGAGTGACTAGAGTCTTAGCTTGATAGTCGGCTGCCTCTTCCCCGACATCACCGTTCAGGATCTTCACACCCTTTGGAATCTTTGAAACATCAAAGAGTTCCCTGTTGTTGAGATTAAACTGGTAATTTCTAGGCTGGTACTCGGTAAGCGCTTTGAGCGCGACTATGGGAAAATTATAGTTGTTGTCTAACTCATAGGTCTTCATTCCGCCTTGACGCGGACCCCCCATCATAGTACCCAGCATGGCGCCCTCAAGAAGAGGACCGCCGAAACCTCCACCTCGTCTGCCGCCCATCGCGCCTCCCATTACACCAAATAAAGCAGCGGTTGTGGCTATTTGCCCTGCTTGAACTGCCATGTCACTTGCTATTATAGACGTTCTTGCCGATACGGAAACAATCCAGTACGGGACAAAGCTGAGATTCATCTCTTCTATAATTGAACTCTCCTGGAGGTGCCTGTGTAGCAGTCCTTTGTCCATGAGGCTGTGGATTTCAGCGACGACCCTGTCTTTGTCCGCAAATTTAAGCGGGAGCATGGTCTGTTTCTGTATACCTTTCCAGCCTTCGTTTCCAAGTGTTACTCCTGTTCCGCAGTACTCGCATGTTATAATCATCTCGCCGAATTTTGGCGATATAGATGCACCGCAACTGGGGCATTTTAGTGAACTTACTCCTTGCGGAGCCAAGATTGGCGCTGCTGGGGCTGCACCCTGTTTAGGTTGCTCAGTAGTCTGCTCTGTAGTAATGCTGGCTCCGCACTTCATGCAGAAGGCCGCACTATCAGGTAGCTGGGTGCCGCATTTTGGACAGTACAAAGTTACTGTGTCTCCTGACTCTGTTTACCTGTCTGAGCACCGCAGTTTGGGCAGAACTTTGCTCCGGCTTGAAGAGCAGAACCGCATTGTGGGCAGAACAGACCTTTCTTATTTTGGCCTGCTGGTTGTTCTTGCTTAGCCCCACAATTGGGACAGAAAGGGCTGTTTACTGGAATTAGTGCACCACAGTTTACGCAGGACTTTGTTGGAGTTTGTCCGGCCATCCCAGCCGCCATTTGTCCGCCGAACGCATATCCCATGCCAACACCTGCGCCAAGTCCTACACCTAGTCCCGCACCCGCGCCAGCTACTCCTGAGGGATTCTTGGCTGCGTCGACCATAGCCTGTCCGGCTTGATATTGCATGTAGTTCACGCCCAGAACTTGCATCTGTGAGCGGGTGTCAATCGCCTTCTGAACTTCGTCCGGCAAGCTAATGGTTAAGCCAGAAACCTTGTTTATCTCTACGCCGTACTGCCCGAAGTTGTCAGGGGAAGTCGCGAGCATTATCTGTTCTAAATTGGTTAGGTTTGAAGCTAGATCAGTGACTTTCAGGCCTTGTGACTTCATCTTACCTAGTGCGTTGTAGATTAATATGACCATCTGCTCCTTTAGGCGTGAGTCTATATCATCAGAGGTTTCGACGTTGAAAGTGCCGACAAACTGGTTGATGAAGTTTTCAGGAGAGGAAACCTTCCATCTGTATTCTCCGAATACACGGAGGTTGACGATTCCGAAAGTGGGATCTGTGAACTGGTATGGCTGTGAGCTGCCGAATTTGCCATCCATGTATCTTTTTTGGAGGTAGTAGACTTCAGCCTGCTGTACGACGCCGGTGAAGTATTTGAGCAGATTTCCAACTATCGGCGCATTGAAGTCGGTGAGCGCGTACCTGTTAGGTTGATCAAAGTAGGTAAGCACCTTACCGTCCCTGAAGAATACGGCAATCTCATCTTCTCTTACAACTATGTTATCGTTTAACCTGATGTTTCTCGGAACCTTCCACATTACGTTGTTCTGTTTGTACTGGTCCTCCCAGTTGATGGTTATTGATCCTATAACGCTGCCGCCGGTAGGAGGTATATCGCTTGACTTTCTTTTGAAAAGACTTGCCAATTCAATTCACCTATTTGACTAAAATATTTTTTATAGTTTCCATTCTAACCGTCCACCTTTGCTTGAAGTCAACTAAAGCTGCGTTAACCTTCGCCAGCCCAGTTTGAATTGATGCAGGAGCGGATACATCGTAAGTGAGGCTGGATGGAGAGGTAACCGCTAAGAGTTGTATCGCTGAACTTACAAAGTTGTAATCAAAATCATAAAGTTGGTTGAGCCTATCTTCGTTTATGCTTATTGCAGCCACGAAGCCAGAGTAGCCTTGTTCAGCATGCCTCACTTCCCCGCTCAGCTGTTGAACCTGCGCAATCAATGAACCAATAGATGTCAAATTAGTATAATCTCCAGCGGCGGCCATCTGCTTTCTCACGTCTTCCAGGTTACTTTTTGTTTGGTTGAGTTTATCGGCTACCTGATTACGTAGAAGGCTGTCAGAGACACGAAGGTCCTCCAGTTTCCTGTAACCTCTGAGACCGGGTACCAGTAATTCAAGCTTCTTCTGCGGACCTCTGCTCTCCTCAACCTGCTGTCTTATATCTGGATTATCTTGTGACAATTTAACCACTTAGAAACTTTATCTGAGGTCTTCGTGTACTTCGCTGTATAAATAATTGTCGGTTAGCCTACGATACTAAATAACTTTAGGATTCATTCTGACCTATCATTTATAATTTTGATGCATTTTACTTTTGTATCAGTTAATGTGTTCCGATTTTATTTTCTTTAATATTGACATTATTCAGGGCGCTAATCCTTTGTTTGTTATATTGTTACTTTCAAGAATATTCTGACAAGGAATCCTAAGATGAATGTTAAAGCTGCTATTCCTAGGCTTATTAATACCATTTCTGGAAATCTTTTTCTGAATGGAATATTTTTGGATATTGAAATATAGAAAGTGTATATCAAAATTATTATTATACCATCTAGAATCGTTAAAAATAGAGAGAAGTAGATATTTGTTAAAAGTAGGAAAGGCCAGATTAAAACTAGAACAGTAAGAATGTAAGCTAAGCCAGTATAGAAGGAGGCTCTAGACGGGATTTTTGAAGTTTCTTCCGATTTTGTTGCAAAATATTCGGAAGTGACCATCGATAAGGTGCCGGCAATTCCAGTAATTAGACCTGCGACTCCCACCAGTCTGATATTTTGAAGGGCGAACGTAAATCCGGCGAGTGTTCCCGTTAGCTCTATAATCGCGTCGCTCAGCCCTGAAACTATGGAGCCGGTGTATCGAAGTTTTTCTTCGTCGATAAAACCTATGAGCTTTTTTTCGTGTTCACCTTCATCGTTCATTACCTTTTTTGCAACTGCTAATGTTCGGGAGATTTTCTCGTATGCTATTTGAGCTCCTTCTTCACCTCGCTCCATGAGCTTCAAACCAAATGTTATTCCAAATATTTTTGAAATTGTAATATATTCCCACATTTTCAGTCTATTTGGTTCAACGTCAACTCCGGTATATTTTTTCCAAATATTGTAATGTTTTAGTTCGTCTTTTGATATGCTTTCTAATATGTTCTTATTATTGGAATTTTTTTCCGATTTCGACAGTGTATGGTAGATGAAGTGCTCCGTTATTTCATTCTTCTGCATGGTCGCTATTTTTCTTTTAATTTCTTCATCTAATTTTTCTTTAGATTCTTCTTCCATTATTTTTTTACTTCCTCTGTAAAATACATTCAATATCCGAGTAGTTTACGATACTCTTTTGATGATTGAAGAATCTGGATTTTAGCTTTGATTTCTGAAATTATTTCTTCAGGCGTTTTCTTGTTAAATTCTGAAGTAAAGCGGATATATTTAGATATTATTTCACGAGTGTAAGGGTTGTTAATTTGTATACTTGTTACGGCGTCTAAGTTTTCTAGGATTCTTCGGATTGATTTTAATGTAAGCCTTAGTGAGTTTGTTGTGAGTTTGCTTGGCTCTTTTATTTCGCTTATTTGTTCCAAAAATGCGTATAGGAATGACAGCATAGCAAAGTGATGTAATGCCTGGAAGGAGGCCATGGCATGGTCGTGGTCTTTTACTGAGAGATATGTGACATTGGCGCCTTTCGTTTTTAGGTAATTAGCTATTTTTCTTGATGATAATTCGTCACTGCCTTTTATTATTACAAAATTTTGGCCTTCTAAGCTTTCAATTTGAGACCCAAATAGTGGATGAATGCTCACGTATTTTATTTGTTTTGGCAGTTTTCGTTGCAGTCTATCAGCAATGCCCGTTTTCGCAGAAGATATGTCAACCAGAATCGCGCCTTGCTTCATGTATTTGGCTGCTGATTGACATATAACGTAGGTATTTTCAATTGGGACAGAGACTACTACTATATCCGAGTTTGCTGCAATTTTCTCAATTATTGGTGCTGAGTAGACACCGATTTTTTTCGCTATTCTTTTTGTTTTCTCAGGCTTTCTTCCCCAGATAGTAACGTGAAAGCCGTCAGTTTTGAGAAACCTTGCTGTCAGCGTACCCATTTTTCCTGTTCCGCCGAGTATGGCTATGTGGCAACTCTTTCTCTGTGAAAGTGACAACGTTTGTTTCCTCACCGTGAAATGAGTGTATATGATGTTATGTTATTTTTCCGTATTTTAACTGCTTTTCCTCAAGTTTACTGCTTAGGCGTTTGTATTAATGCGATGAGTTAATCAGATATTTGTTAATTTGGCTTTTATTTAGCCTAGGCAGCATCTTACGTTCGCGGCTTCTTCAATAAATTTTCGAGCTTCATCTTCATTTTTTTCGATGTACGAAATTAGGAAATTGTTTATTATGTTTTCATGTTTCTTTTGAACTAGATTTTTCGGTCCTAGTGTAATATCGAGTTTTTCTTCAACTACCTTGAGATCCAGTGATAGTTCTTGGATGGCAGATTTCAAATTCTCTTCCTTGATCCCGGCTCTTTTTGAAACTCGTTTGCTCATCTCTAGTAGGGTGTCAAAATTCTTCCATGATAAATATCGCGCCATTTTGTTGAGATCGTACTTCATGTTATTATAGTGAGTTTGGAGCGCATTCCATTCGTCTTCGCTTAGGCTATCTAAAGCTTGTAAACCTATGAATTCCGGAGGCATACCTAAAGAGTACAGGGCTCCAGCGAAACGTATTGTTCTTGGAAGAGCGGCTCCTCCTACTTTCCGGCTATAACCGAAGAGACCTATGTGAAGTTTCCTTGCTCTTCTTTCCGGTATATATGAAGCCACACTATTTATCAGAGGTGCTAAGTTTTCTACAATTTTCTGGTATCTCGATTTTAGCTTTGTTAACACTTCAAGAAGCACTCTTTCTTCTTCGAGCGCAATTATAGCAGGTTCGCCATAGGGAAGATTCTTGTTAAGGAACTCTACAACTCTTCGCGTTACTTCTATAGGATAGTCGTATTTTAATGCGGATTGAATTGTTACAGTGTATATCCATTTATATTCGTTGATGAAGCCTTGTAGGTTGTCGGGTGATAGGTGACCTCTGAAAGGCGTGGATCCTACGCCTATAATTGGGTAAATACTTACATTCTTATTTTTCTCTAGGGACTTCAACTTTGAAAGGGCAAGTTTGGAAAGGATAATTGCGCATATAAGCCCGTAGTTGAGCGCTGGATCCGATCTTGCTATGAAAACTCTAACGTACTTTGGTTTTGCGGTTTCTATGTAGGGTTCAACTATTTTATCTATTTTCAGTAGGCTTTCCATATCTTCGACCAATGGAATTAGTTCTAGTCGACTTGGTTTGAATGCGCCTATCCAGTCCTTAACTTTCACCGATTTATCTAACTCTATTTCTTGTACTCCGACTACAGCTTTTTTATAGTAATTAAATAGCCAGATGAGGTCCTTACCGCTGGTTGTGAATGGGAGTATTACTTCAAAAATTGGTGTAATATCTTTCT
>CAYYPV010000094.1:0-3425 GCA_964473665.1 uncultured Candidatus Bathyarchaeia archaeon | reverse complement strand
TTCAATTTCACCCAGAGGTTACGCATACGCCTAAAGGTATGATTATTCTAAGGAACTTTGTTTTTGATATTTGCGGAGCTAAGCCCACGTGGAGTATGGAGAAGTTTATTGAGAAAACAGTTGAAGAAATTCGTCAAGAAGTTGGTGAAGATAGAGTTCTATGTGCTTTAAGCGGTGGAGTGGATTCTTCAACGGCTGCTCTTCTTATCCATAAGGCGTTAGGGAATCAGTTAACATGCGTATTCGTGGATCATGGATTACTTCGGAAAGATGAAGTGAAACAGGTTCTTAAGACATTTCGCGACAACTTTAAGATGAATATAATTCATGTGGATGCTTCGAAAAGGTTCCTAAGAAAGCTGAAGGGAGTGGTAGATCCTGAGGAAAAACGCAGGATAATTGGTGAAGAGTTCATTCGAGTGTTTGCCGAGGAAGGGGGAAAGCTTGGAAAATTTCAATGGTTAGCACAAGGAACGCTGTATCCAGATGTGATAGAGAGTGCGAAAACAGGCAGCCCAGCGGCTAGGATTAAGACCCATCACAATGTCGCGGGATTACCCGGATGGATGAAGTTTAAACTTTTAGAGCCTTTGCGTTGGCTCTATAAGGATGAGGTGAGAAAGGTAGCAGCGCTTCTTGGACTGCCTGAAGAAATTGTGAAGCGCCACCCATTTCCTGGACCTGGATTGGCTGTGAGGATTCTCGGTGAAGTAACTCAGGAAAAGATTAGGATATGCCGTGACGCAAGCAGCATTGTTGAAGATGAATTGAAGAAAGCTGAACTGTATGATAAGGTGTGGCAGGCTTTCGCTATCGTTGGTGACGATAAGGCTGTGGGGGTTCTCGGAGATGAGAGGCGGTATGGATACGTGGTTTCTGTGAGAGTTGTAGAATCCGTTGACGGAATGACTGCTGATTGGTCTAAACTACCTTACAGTTTGCTTGAGCGGATCAGTAATAGAATAGTGAATGAAGTACCAGGCGTGACTTGGGTTACTTATTCTATAAGCTCTAAGCCTCCCTCTACAATTGAGCCTCAATGAGTTGAGTAGAAGATTTTTAGTTCTCTGAGGGACATTATGGAAAGTAGGGGTATAGTTGTCAGTTAATATTTTTGCTGAATTTCGGGAAGAGTGCAGGGAAAGTATTCGACTGACGTTAATTAAACTGTACCCGAAGCTGGTTATCGCGGAAATACCCTTGGAGACACCCTCTACTGCTGAGTTTGGGGATTTAGCTTCATCAATCTGTTTTGAACTTGCTAAGCGATTAAAGATGAAGCCGATAGAATTGGCTGAGAAAATCGTTAAGGAGATGTATGAGTCTAAACTCCGTTTCGTTGAATCGGTAAAAGCAGCTGGAGCAGGTTATTTGAACTTCTATGCGAATTACACGAAACTTGCAGAGTCAGCTGTGGAGTCAGCTAGAAAGCAGGTTGAATATGGGTATGTCAAAACGGATAAGCCGTTGAGGATAATAGTTGAGCATACAAGCGCTAATCCGATTCATCCACTCCACATAGGTGCAGCGAGAAATCCGATACTGGGCGATGCTTTAGCTAGAATTCTTTCGGCGAGGGGACAGCATGTGCTTAGACACTTCTATATTGATGATGTCGGAAGGCAGACTGCAATCATCACGTATGGCTATGAAAAACTAGGCGCCCCAAGACCAAAAATTAAACCGGATCATTTCATCGGCCAAGTTTACGCCGTGACAAGCTGCATTGTTATGATTCAGTTTTTGAATAGACAAATCTTGAAGCTTCAGGGAAAAAATGTAGAGGAGGAGCATGTTAGGAAGCTTCAGGCTGA
The DNA here is from genome assembly GCA_964473665.1 of uncultured Candidatus Bathyarchaeia archaeon. Classification (GTDB taxonomy): domain Archaea; phylum Thermoproteota; class Bathyarchaeia; order RBG-16-48-13; family CAYPFQ01; genus CAYYPV01. Next base: position 1,611 of record CAYYPV010000094.1, on the reverse strand, counting down.
TCTCGATGATTGGATTGCTGCCGCAGCCGATCTCGAAGAGCGATACCCTGACATGTTTAACAAACTTGCAACTGAAATCAAGAAAGAAAACGATCCCGAGACTAAAATTACCAATTTTATACAGCGTTATGAGTCAAAGGAAGAACATGCTAAAAATATAATTAGAGAGGTCAGTGAACTCTGCCTTCAAGGGTTCCGAGAGACTCTGAGCCGCGTCGATATTAAGCTTGACTCGTGGGATTGGGAAAGTGATATGGTTTGGAGCGGTAGAGTTTCAAAGGTTCTGGAACAACTGCGGAAAACGCCTTATGTTTTCAAGACGGAAGGCGTGTTAGAGTTAAACGTTGAAGCGGCGGCTGAGTCGCTCAATTTGAAGGCTATTTTAGGTCTAAGCGAGAATTATCCAGTTCTGTCCTTAACCCTTACTCGGTCTGATGGCACCACGCTTTATACAACCCGCGACATTGCGTATAGTTTGTGGAAGTTTGAACGCGCGGAAAAGGTCATTAATGTGGTTGGAGCAGAGCAGTCGTTAGCTCAACTGCAGCTTAGAATTGCCCTCTGTATTCTAGGTAAAGTTGAAATGGCTAAGAACCAAACTCACTTCACAATCGGATTAGTGGAGCTGCCTGGCTATAAAATGTCAAGCCGCAGAGGCAGATACATAACGTTTGATCAAGTTATAGATGAAGCGATAAAAAGAGCGTACGAAGAAGTTTCAAAACGATCACCCGAACTTACTGAAGATGATAAGCGGAAAATAGCTGAAATCATTGGAGTAGGTGCCGTAAAATACGCGTTAATAGCGATTGAACCGGCTAAAAATGTAACATTCACGTGGGATCGGGTGCTTGACTTCGAAAGAAACAGCGCACCGTTTGTTCAGTATGCCCACGCAAGAGCATGCAACATATTGAAGAAGGCTAAAACGAAACCAGTCAAAGTCAAATATGATGTTCTAAAACGTCAGCTGGAAAAAGACTTAATTTTATTTGTAGCTAAGTTCCCGGAAATATTTTTGGTCGCCGCTGAAAATCTGAAGCCTGACAGCTTAGCTTATTTCGCAAATAATTTGGCTGACAAATTCAATTCGTTCTATGCAAGCTTACCAGTTATACAAGCTGAGAGTGAGGAGTTGCGTGAAGCAAGATTGGCATTGGTCGATGCGGTTCGAGTAGTTTTAAAGAATTCGTTGATTTTACTGGGAATCGAACCTTTAGAACGTATGTAACAAAACAGCAGTTATTCTTTGATACTATCGGAAAGCTCAGTGGCATTTTACAATAAAAAGAACGATAAAAGCAGTCATTATGATATTAACTGTAAAGCTGTTTTTTTTGAGAGATTTATAGCTGTAACTCTTACTGTGCTTACAATTTTTTCCCGCAGCGTGGACAAAATACGTCGTCTGGTTGAACTTCTTTATCGCAATAAGGACACGCTAGCTCCTTTCTTGTAAGGTGCATTCCTTCCTTCTCTTTCGCCAGCAGTCTGCCGTCGCTGAGAAACAGCATTCTTCCTGCGCGCGAAGCTATGTGGCTGTCATGAGTTACAACGATAATGGTGGTTCCTTGGTCAATGTTTAGTTTGCCCAGTAATCCAATAATTTCG
>CAYYPV010000093.1:0-2902 GCA_964473665.1 uncultured Candidatus Bathyarchaeia archaeon | reverse complement strand
CCATATTATGTTGCCGGTTGTCATGTTAATCTTGTAGAACGTGTTCAGGTTTCGACAGTTCAGATAGACGACGCTGTCGTTGTAGTCCCATACAATAGCGTTGGAGTGGGTGAAGTCGATAACTGTCTCACCATCATATGAGGTTGTCTCGTTGAATGTGCTTGCTTCACTCAGAGGAATATGATTATACGTGTCCCACGTCCACAAGACGTCGCCGGCTGCGTTGACTTCGACAATCTTGTCAAAAAGATAGATATGCCCATTGATCACCCGAGTATAGTTTACCAGTGTAAGAAATGTGTTAGTTGCTGGATCATAGTCTAGGTCATGTTCGCTTGTGACATTTAGAAAGTTAGTTGTCTCATTTGTCTCCAAATTCAATAAATGCACAGCCCCTCCAACCCAAATGCCGTAGCCTGGTTCGCCCTGGAACATTAAGGTGTTGGGTGAAATTTGTTTGACGATCCAGTAGGCCCAGCCGATGCTCTCTCGGTGATACAACAGCGTCCCATTTGTGTTCATCACAACAAGGTAGCTGTTAACCCATGACGTCGAGAAGTTGAAAAGGCCGAATGCGAGCGAACCGTTCCACGCATTTCCATAGGTATTAATTTGACACGGCACAATGCTATTTATTGAAGATGAAGCGCTGGCAGCCTCTACTTCGGTTGCTTCTAACAGCCCTAACCCAACTGCCTGCCCCGTAAGCAAAACGACTAGAGAAACTACAATTAAAAACGTAGAAAGACTAACCATCCTACTTCTCAATGGTTTCAACCAATCCTTCTAAACATCATTATTAAACAAACTAAAAAGTTCACTATTAAGATACCATTCGCTAGGGTGGTTCTTAAAAGTTATTCGCATGTGTGTGTTGGGTTGGTTTGGGGATTAAATTTTAATCCCCACGTACTGTTAATTTTTACAGCTTTGGGACTTATTTTTTATTGTCGCAGGTGATTATGCCCATTTTCTTTCTTCATAGGTAGATTACTTTTATAAAAAACGGGAGTATAATGAAATTATGAAATCTTCAAGAAAATTATCAACGTCCCATCAAACGTATGACATAAAGAAGGCACGAAAATTTTTGAGGAAATCCGATCCGGTGCTTGCCAGCTTAATCGATAAGTTTCCCGACTTCGATCCAAGAGAATGGTTGACCGAATTGCCGAAATTGGACGCGTTTGGAACTCTTTTGTTCCAGATTATTGGCCAGCAGTTGTCTGTTCAGGTCACCAGAAAAATTCTGGAAAGAATCATGAATATTTTTGGAGGAAGGATGCCGACCCCTAAGCAGGTCTTGTCGATTCCGCCTGAGGAATTGCATCGAGCTGGTCTTTCTGGTCGCAAGGTGGAGACATTCAGACTAGTCGCTGAGCAATTTGCCAAAAGAAATCTAAGCAAAAGGAAACTTGAACTTCTTTCAGATCAGGAGATTGAGGAAAAGCTTACACATATAAAAGGGATTGGGCCATGGTCGGTTCATGGATTTTTAATAATTGCACTAGATAGGCCGGATGTTGTGTTACCTGGAGATCTTGCACTTCGAAAAGTCGTAAGGCGTTTGTATAATTTGAGCAGACTGCCTACTGAAAATGAAATGCTGAAATTATCGGAAAAGTGGCAACCTTACCGGAGTCTTGCGACTGCCTACCTTTTCCAAGAAGCATATGACAGACCAGAAAAATGATTGCGCTGCAGACTGAGGAATGTTTTGGAAGTTTCCATTACGTTAACTCGATTTTTTTGAAAAGATATTAAACAATAAAGATATTAAACAATATAATTGTGATATAAACCCTTTAAGGAAGAGGCATCTTGAAACAGAAGAGTAGAGTCGCAGGGTGCACGCTGTTCTTTTTTATAGCGTTTTCTGTTTGTCTAGGAATCGTATCCATGATTCACAATGTGCAAGCAGCTACCAGCCCCGTCGTGATAGTGAATTTCAATGTACCAGTTGATCCTGGTTCTTCAAGTTTTGTTAGCAGTGCCGTTAGATATGCGATAGCGAACGGAGCTTCTGCAATAGTAATAGAGATGAACACTCCCGGCGGTCTGCTCAGCGATATGTTGTCAATAATAAATTCTATAACTGTTGCAAATCAGTCGGGAATACCCACGTATACTTTTGTGGTTTCTAACGGTTTAGCGGCTTCGGCTGGCAGCTACATTGCGATGGCATCGAACAAGATTTTCATGGCTCCTGGTTCAGCTATAGGGCCTAGTACACCTATTGTTGTTGGAGGCACCTCGTTAGAGCAAAACCACACCCAGGCGGCGATGCTTTCGGAAATGGTCAGTCTCTCGGATAAATGGGGAAGAAACAGTACAGCCGCGTATAATATGGTTCAGAGTGATGTGGCTTTTACTGAAAGTGAAGCAGTGGCTTATCATGTAGTGGATGGCTCCGCAAGCTCGCTTAGTGACGTGTTGACGAAACTGGGGTTGTCGGGAGCGCAGCAGGTTACTTTGAGCGAATCGGTATACAATCAGTTTCTAAGCGCAATCAGCGACACCACTCTTGACGGAATTCTAATCCTTCTAGGTATTGTACTGATAGTGATAGATTTCCTTCATCCAACGATTATCCTTTCAGTTGCCGGAGCTTTTGCATTAGTAATAGGACTTATAGGAGTGGAAGTGATCGGCGCTTCATTTCTCGGCTATTTAATCTTGGCAATTGCGGCTGTTCTGATAATACTTGAAATTAAGCTGGGACATGGTTTTGCTATGATGGCTGGAGTAGCCCTTGGCGCCTTGGGCATTTTCTACCTCGCGCAAGGATTGAGCTACTCTCCCTCACCAGTTACTGATGTAACGACCCTGGAGCTCGCAATTGTAGTGATATTCGGAGTCGTAGCGGGACTTTATTTAAGATGGGTCATCGGTCCACTAAGAC
>CAYYPV010000092.1:0-3781 GCA_964473665.1 uncultured Candidatus Bathyarchaeia archaeon | reverse complement strand
AAGATCTTTATACAACTTTCCAGAGGTACCACCGCAAAAGAGCTGGTTCCGCAACCAATACGCAAATACAATTGAGTTACTACAGAAAATCAGTGAAAAAAATGGTTATGATGCCCTCTTAGTTGAGCTTCCATGTCCTATAACAAAGGGTGCAACGGTTTTTTACGGAAAAGGCGCGAATAAACATGTTTTTGTTGACTTTGGTGATTTGTGGTATTCGGATGAAACCGGACTTATTCATAGAAAAATAAATGCTTTTCTAGTTAAAAAAATCTGTGAGAAAGCCGATAGAATTTCAGCTGCAACAAGATCTTTACAGAATTTACTTACAGAAATAACGGGACGCGAAGTGCTTTACTCTCCCTGTGGAGTTGACATCGAGATGTTTAATACTAAAAATACAGCTAAAATCAATATTCCTGAGGCTGAGGGAAAATTTGTTATTCTTTATCAAGGTGCAATTAATTCCTTTACTGGGTGTCAATTTTTACCACAAATTGCTAAAGGCGTAATAATGGACGACGGAGGAAAAGATGTAGTTTTCTTAGTAGTTGGTGATGGCCCACTACTTGAGAACCTGAAAACTAAGGTTGGACAAAATAATCTTGGCGAACACTTTGTTTTTACCGGTAAGGTAAACCATACTGAGATGCCTAGCTATATCGCCGCGGCAAACGTTTGTATAGCACCATTTCCGGATAGAAGCGACGTTAATGTTGGCGTATTTCCGCTAAAGGTGGTTGAAGGCATGGCCATGGAGAAAACCGTTATAGCATCGGATATAGTGGAAATGAAAAATATAATAAAAAATGGATACGATGGCTTCATTGAGCCTATCGAAAAAATGAGCCAACTGATTATTAGTTTAATTGAGGACGCTGATAAACTGAATGAGATTGGTATAAATGCTAGGAAAACCGCTGCCGCTCGATATGACTGGAAAATTATTGTCGACAATCTGGTTTCATACTGGTCTAATAATTAAAAAATAAATTTGAGGCTTATAATTGAGCGCTTCAAAATTTATCTTTTGGAATATACAATTTCAGTATCTAGAGCGTGGAATTATTGAAAATATGCATTTTTCATAAGTTTTCACCTCCTTTTTCATTTAGCGCTCCTTACGGGGGAGCTCCTAGGGTATCTCTTGAACTTGCAAGAGGTTTATCGAAAATGGGCAACAAAGTCTTTCTTGTTAATACCGCTGATCAAACTTACTTCGATAAATTAAATAATGTTAACTTTATTGGATCTGCTGAAGGCGATTTCAACACAATTTTACCTAAAAGTAAACCCTATACACGGCACATATTAAACGGCTTACATAACTTGCCTGAAAAAAACCTGGACATTTTACATAGCGCCAGTGAAGGAAAAATTTTTGTTTTCAAGAGTCTTTTAGGAGTAAAGACTAGGCTTAATGTTTTGCATCTACACGATGAACCTGTAAGCGTAATAAAACAAAAAATACTCAATATAAACATCACAAAACAGGTCTTGAAAAACGTTGACCTATACATTGCAGTCAGTCAATTTATCGCCAAAAAACTAGTAGAGAATTTTGATATAGATAAATCACGCATTGCCGTAATTTACAACGGAGTTGATTTAGAACGATTCAAATTAAATCAATCGCTAAGAAGAAAGAACGTTATACTTTATGCTGGTGCATTAACACCTCAAAAGGGACCACATATTCTGCTAGAATCGGTAAAACGTGTTAAAGAAAGTTTTCCAGACGTTGAAGTTTGGATTATAGGCAGCTCAAGTTTCTGGCTAGGTAATAATAAAAACTATGAAGAAAAACTTCGACTGATGGCAATGCAACTTGGGAATGTAAAGTTTTTGGGAATGGTTAGCGAAGACAAATTACCTGAATTATATGCAATGGCCAGTATCTGCGTTATCCCATCAAATTTTGAGGATCCGTCTCCCTTAGTTGCTTATGAGGCGCAAGCGGCAGGTCTACCGTTAATTGCAAGCCGTGTTGGAGGTATCCCTGAAATTGTTGAAGATGGAAAAACCGGGCTACTTGTGCCTAGAGGAGACTCGGAATCATTAGCAGATACAATTTGTAGATTACTCGAAAATGTAAATTTGCGATTGAAACTAGGTGAGGCTGGAGAAAAACGGGCTAAGCTATTCTCCTGGGACATATTCGTCAAGAATATGTTTAATGCTTACGAGAAGCACTTATCCTAAATTATTTAATTTTCAATAGTTTATTGTTGAGAGGCGCCGTAATTGAACATTTTATTAGTAGCACCTCCATATTACCGTGATGTTACTATATTCCCTCTAGGTCTAGCCTATGTTGCTGCCGTCCTTAAGAACGAGGGACAAAATGTAGAAGTCTTGGATCTTTCGGTTGATACGGAGAAAATGCCTGTTCTGGGTGATCACATAGTTAAAACTCAGCCAGACATGATTGGTATAACCTGTGCAACTCAAACATTTAGAAGCGCTTTAGAAGTAGCGAAAATCGCTAAGCAAAGTCTGCCAGACGTTAAAGTTATTGTTGGGGGACCTCACCCTACGATAATGAAGGAAAATATTTTGAAACACCCCGAGTTCGACATAGCTGTAATCGGAGAAGGTGAGGAAACGATCGCTGAACTATCACATATTTTAGAGGTAGGCGGATCTCTTTGTAGTGTTCAAGGAATTATTTGGAAGCAAGGTGAAAAAATTCATTCCAATGAACAAAGGCCTCTCATCAAAAATTTGGACTCTCTTCCTTTCCCTGCGCGAAATCTCTTTCCATTATCTCACTATAAGGTTGCTGGCTCCATTCAAACCTCAAGAGGATGCCCATACCGCTGCATTTACTGCATTACTTCAAACATAAGTCCTGGAAGGACTTGGAGGGCGCGTTCCCCTGCGAATGTCATAGCTGAAATGCAGATGATGTACCATGAATTCAATATAAGACGCTTCCAAATCATGGACGATGACTTCACCGTTAACCGCAAGAGGGTTTTTGAAATATGCGATTTGATACGCAAGCAGAAGTTGAATATAAACTTCGAGCTTTTTAGCGGCGTTCGCGCTGACCTTGTAGATGAAGCGTTACTTCGTAAAATGAAGGGAGCTGGACTTGACGGCGTTCTTTTTGGTATTGAATCTTTTGATGATGTAGTTTTAAGGAACATCAAGAAAGACCTGACAGTAGAGCAGGCGTTAAAAGCCATTAGGTTAGCAAAGAAGGTGGGTATACCTGCAAAAGTTACTCTCATGGTCGGGAATCCAGGGGATAATCTAAAAACTATACGCAAAGCTATGAGGTTTATTGAAAGCGAGGATATTGACTATCAGATTTTTGCAAACCCCATACCATATCCAGGAACAGAGTTGTATTCTTGGGTTCGAGAACACGGGCATCTACTTCTAGATAACTGGGATAACGCTCCAGATGCAGTTGGGCGTTCTCCATTTTACTACACTTCCGACTTTACTTTAGAGGAAAGACTGCAAGCGTGGAATGAAATCAGGAATTTTTTAATTAATCGATCAAAGAGAGCGGCTAAAAAGAAAATGATTCGGTTAGTCACCAATCCACGATATACCTTTCTTAGGGCAATGAAAATCTACAGTCAAGAGGGGGTTCAAGGTTTCAGATATGCCTATTCAAGAATTATTCGCAACATTTTGAGTGGGCGCACATACTGATTATTCACAGAATCATTATTATGCTCCGTATTTTTTGATCGCATCTTGGTATGCATTGTGGTCCGCTATGTAATAGGCTAAGCTAAGAGGCGGATTAATTAAAACATATGAT
>CAYYPV010000091.1:0-2826 GCA_964473665.1 uncultured Candidatus Bathyarchaeia archaeon | reverse complement strand
ATGGATACCGCTTACATCCTGACCCAGAATTTCTCAACAATCTTCTTGAAGGGCTAAGGCAAAATGAAGAACGCTACGGGTATCCGTTATGCCCATGTCGACTTGCTTCTGGAAAATTTGAATTCGACAGAGACATAATATGCCCATGTGATTACAGAGATCCTGATGTTTTAGAATACGGATGCTGTTATTGCGCACTTTATGTAAGACAAGACTTGTTTGAAGGCAAAACGCCGATAAAGCCCATTCCGGAGCGAAGGCCTCCTGAAAAACAAGCTAGAGCTTATGAGTTAACAGCTGAAACTAAAACTGAAAAACAGTCTAAGACGGCGGTAAGCACGGCAAAAGCGCCTTCAGGAGTTAAGTTGAAACTATGGTACTGTAAACAATGCGGCTACGTTGTATTCCGTGAAGAACCACCCTATGTTTGCCCGATTTGTAAAGCGAAAAGAGAGATGTTTGTAGAAATAGAGATAACGATTGGTACTTCTGGGTAAGAATTTACTTCGTCACATCTTTTTATCGCAACCATTTTAGGATTTAATGTTTCCTCTATATTATTGATTTAGGGTGCCGAAAATGAAAGAATATGATATTATTGTGATAGGCTCTGGTTCGGCTATGGATATTGTAAATTCCGTTATTGAGAAAAATCCGAACTGGAAAATTGCTGTAATCGATAAGGATGAGCCTGGTGGGATATGTTTGACGCGGGGTTGCATACCGTCGAAGATACTGTTGTATCCTGCTGAACTGGTTAGAACAATTGATAGCGCGGAAATATTCGGTATGGATGTTGAGTTAAGGTATATTGATTTTGGAAAAGTTATGGAGAGAATGAGGAATATTATCTATGAAGAGATAAATCTGATACGGGATGGGTTATCTAAAACTAAGAACGTCGATTACTATAATTCAAACGCTGAATTTACTGGCCCATATAGATTAAAAATTGATGATGACGTTATATCATCTAAAACAATTATTCTCTGTACAGGATCAAAGCCGATAATTCCTTCGATAAAGGGGCTTAAAGAAGCAGGTTTCCTGACAAGCGACACGGTTCTTAAGCTAGACCGTTTGCCAAGAAGCATAGCAGTAATCGGTGGAGGATTTATAGCTGCTGAATACAGCCATTTCTTTTCAGCGATGGGATCAAAGGTTACGATAATCGGTAGAAATCCACAGTTCCTTCCGGATGAAGAACCTGAAGTGTCGGCTCTAGTCAAAAGAGTTTTACAAAAAAATTTGACCATCATCACTAATCATGAAGTGCGAGAAGTGGAAAAAACTGATATTGGCATGAAAAAAATTGTCGCCGTTAATCTGGAGAACGGCGAACCTGTTGAAATAATAGCTGAAGAAATATTAGTGGCTTCAGGTCGGGGTCCGAATACGGATATACTGCACCCTGAGAGAGGAGGAGTAAAAATCGACGAGAAGGGATGGATTGTGGTGAATGATTTTTTGGAGACATCACAGCCGGGTGTTTGGGCTTTGGGTGACGCTGATGGTAAATATCCATTTAAGCATAAAGCGAACTATGAGGCTCAAATCGTATATTACAATGCAATATTGAAGAAAATGGCGAAGGCGGATTATCACGCTGTTCCGCATGCTGTTTTTACACATCCTGAAATTGCAAGTGTGGGGCTTAAAGAGAAAGAAGCATTGGAGAAGTACGGCAAAGAAAATGTGTTGATCGGTAGTCACCTGTACCAAGATACGGCTAAGGGAATTGCTATGGGTGTAAAGGAGAATTACTTTGTCAAAGTAATAGTAGAGAATGAAACTATGAGGATTTTGGGCGCCCACATTATTGGACCGCATGCTTCTATCCTAATTCAAGAGATAATAAACATAATGTACACCCAGGAGCAAAGTGCGATCCCAATACTTCAGGCGATGCATATTCATCCTGCTCTAAGCGAAGTAGTGCAAAAGGCGTTCGATTCCGTTGCCCCACTAGAGGTTTACCATCACATTCTTGAACATCACTACCAATTGTTATAGACTGAAAAAACATTATCTAAAACGCGTAAGAGTTATAGACCATTATCTGCCTTTTTCAGTCGTATTCAGCGTTTTATCCTAAGGCGCATATGCATTTGAGGAGGTTTTACGCGCCACGGATTATGAGGAGATATTATACGCCTATATAATCGGAATGTTTTTTCCACAATTAAACAATTTGACATTCAGCATTAAATACTGAAAATGAAGAATCATCTAATCTTCAGGTCTGAATGAGTATAACGATAAGGGGTTAAATTGGGTGGAGTGTCTACGCCGTCTTTAGAAGGCAGAGAATCAGGGCTGAATGAGCCTGCAGTCTATACGCTACCGTTAGATGAATTAGCTGCGAAATTAGGAACAGATCTTAAACAAGGCTTGAGTAAGAACGAGGCTGAAGAAAGGCGTATAGTGTATGGACTAAACGTGGTTCCTAAGGTTAAGCCAAGTTTATTCAAAATATATATTGCGCCCTTTTTGAACTGGCTTATAACTGTCTATCTGATAGCTAGTGCGGTATTGGCGGTCCTTGCGTTATTTTTTGTCCCTGGGATTTTGAGGCGAGTGATTTACTGGCTTATCATAATTGGAGTTAACGCAATCATAACGGTTGTACAGCAGGCAAGAGCCCAAACAGAGCTGGAAGCGCTTGGAAGGCTGTCAAGTTCTAAGTGCAAAATAGTTCGAGAAGGCAGACTTACTGAAGTTTCCTCTGAAAAAGTGGTGCCTGGGGACATTATAAAGCTTGAACAGGGAGATATAATTCCAGCTAATGCGAGGATAATTGATGTATCAAATTTTAGAGTGAATGAA
>CAYYPV010000090.1:0-22244 GCA_964473665.1 uncultured Candidatus Bathyarchaeia archaeon | reverse complement strand
ACGAGCCAGAAAGCCAAGCGAATCTCTTCCTCATAAAATGCGCGATTTCGGACCACGCCCAGCCACCTTAAAGCCCCACCCTCCACCAAATGAGCATGAAAAAGAAATAATGTTAATCGCCAAAAGCCCAGTAATAACAGTAGCCCCAACAACTCCGATTTACGACGGCATTAAAATCATGTGCAATAAAGGCTTCAGGCGTCTACCTGTAGTAGATCCTGGAACAAGAAAAATACATGGCATGGTTGTGGCGATGGATATAGTAGATTATCTAGGCGGAGGACCAAAATATCAGATAATTGAGGAAAAATATTCAAGCAACTTCTATAAGGCAATCTACGAACCAATCAGAGGAATAATGACCAGAAACGTGGTATCAGCTCTTAACACCTCCAAAGTAAGTGACGTAATAAAACTGATGATCGAAAATAACGTAGGCGGTTTGCCCATAGTAGATAAAAATGGTAAGATATGGGCTATCATAACCGAGCGCGACATAGCTTCCATGTTTGCTAGTATATTTAGTGGAACTCATGTATCAAAACTTATGACCAAAAAGGTGGTTGGAATAGATCCGGATGCTTCGATTAGAGAAGCTGCCCTCACTATGGTTGAACACGGTTTTCGGAGGTTGCCGTTAGTTTCAGGTAAAGAACTTAAGGGAATAGTAACAGCTATGGATATACTTCGCTTTTTTGGATCAAATGAAGTCTTTCGCCACTTAAAGACGGGTACCGTTGACTCTGTTCTGGAAACAAAAGTAGATGAAATATCAACGCACGATATCATAACGATTAAACCAGAAGAGGACATCGGCGATGCTACAGAAATTATGAAGGATAAAAATGTAGGTGCGATCCTAGTAATAAAAGGAAAACGGTTGCAAGGCATAATTACCGAGAAGGATTTGTTCAAACTGTTTTAGCGTGAACTCGAATGGCAGTAGACTTAAACGTAACTGAGGCAAAGGTCTTAACTGAAAGCGGCTTTATCGAATGCGGAATAGCGATAGATGAAGGTAAAATCAAAAAAATAGGAAAAACCGTGAATCTTCCTAAATCTTCCAGCACTATTAACGTTGAAGGAAACGTTGTCCTTCCAGGACTTATAGATATTCATGTGCATCTGCGCGACTTAGAACTTTCATATAAAGAAGATTTCAAATCAGGTACGTCCGCTGCTGCAGCAGGCGGTTTCACAACAGTGCTGGATATGCCTAACAGTAACCCACCAACAAATAATCCTGCAAGATTAATGGAGAAGAAAGTGCAGGCTGAAGGAAAAGTCCTAGTTGATGTGGGATTTTACGGAGCCTTTCCACGCAGAGAGGAAGATTTCAAAACAATGGCTGAATTAGGGATAATAGGCTTCAAATTAAACATGTACAGTCCATCAACAGAATTAAACATCGATGACGACATGATTCTTATTGAAGCATTAAAGAAAACTGCGGAACTGAATCTACCCGTTGCGATACATGCGGAAGACCGCATCATGATAATGAAAATGGAAGAAAAACTGCGCAAAGCTGGTAAAAATTCACCTGCAGCTTACTTAACGGCGCGTAATCCAAAAGCCGAAATTACAGCTTTGAATCGTATATTGCCGTTAATTGAGAAGACTAAGGTTAAGGCACATATATCGCATGTAAGCCTCGAAGAATCAGTTAAAATCATAGAAAAAGCAAAACAAAATGGTTTAGCTTTGACCTGTGAAGTAACCCCGCATCACTTATTGCTAACAGAAAATGAACTTAATCGGTTTGGAGGAATCGCGCTTACTGATCCCCCGCTAAGAAGCAGCTACGATGCAGCACAATTATTGAAAAAACTTAATGCGGGTATAATCGACGCTGTGGCAAGTGATCATGCTCCTCATTCTTTAAATGAAAAAGGTAAAGCAAATATTTGGGAAATTCCCCCAGGCATTCCCGGGCTTGAAACCACCCTCCCATTAATGCTTACTAAAGTAAATGAAGGCGCATTGTCATTAAGGCGCGTAATAAATGCTTTAGCCGAAAAACCGGCGGAAATTTTCAATTTAAAAAAGGGTTACCTTAATCCAAATATGAACGCTGATCTGACTATAGTAGATTTGAAGCGGAAATATAGAATTGATTCCTCAAAATTCTATTCAAAAGCGAAGTACTCTCCCTTCGACGGCTGGCAAGTCGTAGGAAAACCTGTCAAGACATTTGTCGCAGGCGAATTAATCATGGATGATGGCGAAATCGTGGCTAAACCTGGAACAGGTAGCTTAATGTAAAATGTGAAGTTTATATGAAATTTCTCAGCGATGGAATGTTAGGCAGATTCTCACGTTGGCTTCGGTTGCTGGGATACGATGTTGAATACTTAAGCGATGTTCAGGATAACCGCCTCATAGAAGCAGCAAAAAAGCAGAGAAGAATACTTTTAACATGCGATCTTCAGCTGTATAGGCTTTCGGTTGGACGGGGTGTCGAGGCTTACCTTGTGGAAGGAAAAACAGAAGCTGAAAGGCTTGCTGGTATTTCTAGGCGCTTCAAAATTAAGCTTAATGTAAATACTAGAATTTCAAGATGCCCATTATGCAATTCACCAATTAAGCTAGAAAGTAAGGAGCATTTAGAAGGAAAAATTCCCAGCTCAATTCTTAAACACTATCGAAAGTTCTGGGTTTGTAAAGGATGCGGCAAAATATATTGGCGAGGTGGGCACTGGTCAAAAATTGATCAAATTCTCCATGAGGCAAAACAGATAGGTAAAATGAAGGCGTAAATTAATTCAAAACAAAGATATGAATTTATGAGAGTTCGAAACTCCCGCAATCGTACGCCCAAGCTGCACCTCATAAGCGAAAGAATAAAAAGGGGTTTAAGTTCTGCTTCACAACACATGAATAGAAAGACTATAATGGGCTATAATCCTTTTCAACTTCATGTACCTGAACGGAGTGTTTCAAAATGTCATTCCAAATTTCACTTGAAGAAGGCACGTTTCTAGTTAAGTTTGCACGAAAATCCATTGAAAATGCGCTCAAAACTGGGAAAGCTCTAGTAGTTCCACCTGATTTGCCTCAGAAATTAATGCATAAAACCGGTGTGTTTGTTACATTAAACAGTGTTGCATCTGGAGCCAGAGAACTAAGAGGATGTATAGGTTGCCCAGGACCGGACTATCCTCTTGTAGAAGCAACTATAAATTCAGCTATAAACTCAGCTTTAAACGATCCTAGATTTCCTCCGGTAACAACAAAGGAAATTGACAACATTGTTGTGGAAATAAGTATACTAACACCGCCTCAACTAATTGAAGTGAAAAATCCAATGGAGTATTCTAAGGAAATAAAAATAGGGCAAGATGGACTAATAGTGGAAAAAGGATGGTGCAAAGGACTACTATTGCCTCAAGTTCCTGTGGAATGCGATTGGAATGAAGAAGAATTCCTAAGCAACTGCTGTATGAAGGCTGGTTTACCGCCTGACGCTTGGCTGCTACGTGGAACAAACATTTACAAATTTCAAGCAATCATCTTCGAAGAGGAGACACCAAAAGGTAAGATTAAACGAAAAGAACTCGAGGAGTTGTCACATTGAACGATGGCTTTACCAAAACGTTTGCTTGAAGAAAAGCTGAAATCATTTATCGAAGAAGATATCGGGCAAGGAGACCTAACAACTCTCAGCACAGTTCCTAGCGGGGTCACAGCAAAAGCCCAAATTTTAGCAAAAGAATCTGGAGTTATAGCCGGCGTAGAAGAAGCTCAAATTCTATTAGAAAGTGTTGATCTCAAAACAAAGCTCTTCATTAAAGACGGGGCGAAGATTAAGGCCGGTACGGTAATAATGGAAATACTTGGTGATGCAAGAACAATCCTCATGGTTGAAAGAACTCTGCTCAACATAGTTTCAAGAATGAGCGGAATCGCAACTGAAACTAATAAACTCATTAAAAAAATAGAGTCAGCTGGCTACACAACTAAAGTCGCCAGCACAAGGAAAACCGCACCTGGGCTTCTTTATTTCGATAAAAAAGCGGTAATGATAGGCGGCGGGGACACTCATCGTCTACACTTAGATGACTTAATACTGATAAAAGACAATCACCTTAAAATCGCCGGAAGCATTGTGAACGCTATAAAAAATGCTAGACAAACAGCTTCATTCACTAAAAAAATCGAAGTTGAAGTAACTACCTCCGCGGACGCTGTTAAAGCCTCGAAAACAGGCGTCGACATTGTAATGCTTGACAACATGACACCAAATCAGATTAAAGAAACAATAAAGAAACTCGAGGTACAAAAGCTCCGCAGCAAAATTCTCATTGAAGTAAGCGGCGGAATCACAGAAGAAAACATACTCGACTATGCCGCTGCTAAACCCGACATAATAAGTCTAGGCGCAATAACCGCCAGCCCTAGGTCCCTTGATATTAGTTTAGATGTCGTAGAGGTCGTCCTTAGAAAATAGAAACTCAGCTAATCTAATAAATTATAACTCTATCACGAAATGATTACGGCGGCATAATCTTAACCGCTATACCTGTAATAATCTCTTAATCCGTGTCAGCGGAAAAACGCGTAATGCTATCTCATAGAATAATTTCTTCTATTTTCTCGAAAGCTTTACTTATTAAACCGTTGATATCCACATTTTCCTCCGCCTTCTTTACGTCCAATATTTTCGCTTGAGTCGTAGGCTTAAGTGGAGCAGCTTCGCATCGTTTAACCTTAATTGCAGCCAACTCGCGAACCCCTATCCTTTCCGCCAACCTCTCAATCTCATTCTTATCCATCCCTATGAGTGGCCTGAAAACAGGAATATTGGATGCTTCATCTAGAACCGTGAGATTCATCAACGTCTGAGAGGCAACTTGACCCAAACTTTCTCCAGTTACAATGGCCTTGGCGTTCTTCATTTCAGCAAATCTACATGCAATTCGATACATTCCTCTCTTACAAAGTACGCATGTTAAATTTCTAGGACATTTTTCAATAAATTCTGTTAAAATATTACCATACGGCACTACACTAAGCCTGTAGTCGGCAACCGTAGCAAACTCCCGTAAAAACTTTGCAACATTAATCGTCCTTTCAATACAAAATTTATCGCAGTATGGTGACGTATCACAGCAAAGCGGAAATACAAATGCACCCCTCTTCATAATGAGCCAAGAAGCTGTCGCACTATCAACGCCTCCAGAAAGTAAAGAGACAACTTTACCTTGTGATCCCAAAGGAAGACCTCCTGGGCCGTAAAATTTCTTAGTGTATATATACGCCACCTTCTCCCGTGCTTCAATGTAGATCACCTTATCAGGTGCATCAAGATTAACTCGGATATTTTTTCCTGAAAATCTTCTCAAAACTTCAGAGCCCACTTCCTTTTCAATATCATTACTTGCGTAGGGGTGCGTTCCCACCCTTCTTGCCCTAACGGCGAAAGTTTCACCTTCTTCTAATGCAGTATCGGCTAAATCTGCTGAAGCTTTCACTATTTCGCTTAAAGAAACTGAAATCTCATAAGCAGGCATGCTTGAAGCCACTCCAAAAACCCTTGAAGCAACAGTGGCTGCTTTTTCACCGTTAACTTCTTCAATAATAATTCTTCCACGTACTCTACGAATTTTAGCACCAGCTAGCCCGCTGCGCATAAGGGCGTACCGTAGATTTTCTGTAAGCATTATCTCCATATTTCTGCGAACAGGCTCACTTTTCAAACCAATTTCCGAGTACGTTACAAGAGCCATTTCCGTCATTGTGAAACGCATCCTAACTGAAAGTTATACGTAAATGCTTAGTAATAGTTCTTTGATTTAAAAAATTGGAGAATTCTCAGTGACTTTAACAAAAGATGACTTAACTCGATATGACAGGCAGATGAGAATATACGGCTTCGGAGCGAAGGGACAGGAGAAACTTAGGAAATCAAACATTTTAGTTATTGGAGTTGGAGGACTAGGATGTGCAGCCTTAACGTATTTGGTCGTCGCTGGCGTAGGTCATATTTCAATAATTGACAAAGATACAGTTGAGTTAAGCAACTTAAACCGACAAGTCCTTCATTGGCAGAAAGATATTGGCCGATATAAAGTAGACTCAGCCTCTACGAAACTACGCCAAATGAATCCGACTGTAAAAATTGACGCGCACCCCAACGAAGTTACATTCCCAGAGCTTAAAAAAATAGTTGGAAAATATGATGTTGCCCTTGACTGCCTAGATAACTGGGAAAGCAGATTTGCGTTAAACAAAGCCTGTGTTGAAACATGCACTCCATTTGTTCATGCTGGAGTTAGAGGAATGAGTGGGCAGGTGACAGTTATAAAACCACGTAAAGGTCCCTGTTTGCAATGCATTTTCCCAAAAATTCCCAAAGCTGAAAAATGGCCAGTCTTAGGAGCAGCGCCGGGAATGCTGGGATGTATACAAGTAATTGAAACTATCAAACTTTTAACCGGAATAGGGGATCCATTAATAGGAAAAATTCTTATTTATGACGGCGAGGCTTCCACATTTTTCACAATAAAAACTAAACGAAAAAATAATTGCCCAACCTGCTGCAACTTTCAGCGACCGTAAAATCAACTTGGTTGAATAATTGCCACTCTAAAATTGCGTGCTTTAGGATTAGCTATCTCGGTCACTTGAACTTTATCCAACATTCTCGACTCATCCTTCACGTGAGTAACGATGTCGTGTTCAGTAGGCAGCAGAGACCTCATAGTTAAACCCTCATTATAAACGTGAAAAGTACAAGCCGTAGGTAATCCAACCATAATCTTCTTTCCTTCATTGACCACTTTCTCAGTTGCATAAAGAATTGAATATGCGCCGACAGTTAATTCCGCTATGCGAACTGGTATACTTTCCTTTCCTATAGCAAGAACATTAATTCCGTGAATACGCTTAATGTCAGCCGCAATTTTCCTTAACTCCGGGAGGACTTGTAGAATATTCACTCTAGCCCTAGATGAAAGTGGCATTGAGTTAAGCTGTGCCGGTGTAAGTTCTTCTAAGCTTATTCCCCCAAGAGTCATATCCAAATGGACAACATCAGCCTTCACATCCTTCAACATTTCCTTGCATAGTGCAAGTTCATCGACAACAAGCCTTTGCCCATTGACAGGTATGAACGATGGACGGCTTAAACATTGGTTCGGCTCCCTGTAAGGAGGTTTAACAAAAACAGCTACCGTAGCAACGGTTACTAGTGGTTCAAAATAATCGTTCAGGATAGCTGAACCCGAATCAGCTGCGCAGATGTTCATTCGTCAACTCCTCCGCTTTGTTAATAAATGTATTAAACTCATCATGAGTCATTTTTGACAAAATATCGTTAACCTAGCTTGATGATGTTATTTCCACGTTTCTAACGGCTTAAATTTGAAACCGTAACATATTATTCCATCTTTTCCTTCGGTTCTCAGCTTTCTAAAAGATACTTCAACAGGCATCCCGATGTATATGTCATCTGGAGCGCAGTCCACTATCTGCGATGTCAGCTTTGGTCCCTCACCCAATTCAATTATTCCCACT
This sequence comes from uncultured Candidatus Bathyarchaeia archaeon, assembly GCA_964473665.1. Classification (GTDB taxonomy): domain Archaea; phylum Thermoproteota; class Bathyarchaeia; order RBG-16-48-13; family CAYPFQ01; genus CAYYPV01. The sequence continues at coordinate 14,726 of CAYYPV010000090.1, read as the reverse complement.
GCATAAGGCGCAAAAGATTCGAATCCTTCAGGCGGTGCCCGAATAATAGTGAAACTATACACTTTTCCCTTCCCTGAAAACTCAATCGGCACTACTTTACCTTCTCTGCGACAGTTTGGACATATTTTCCTTAATGGGAAAAATATTTTTCCACAATTTTCGCATTTCGTTCCCATTAATCTGTAACGTTCTTTATATCGCCGCCAATGAAATGGAACCGCATACATTGAAATCAATCTCCTCTCCTAAGAATCGTCACAACAGCAGTGGCGCCCGATCCTCCAACATTATGAGCCAAAGCCACCTCAGCTCCCTTAACCTGTCTTTTTCCTTCAGCCTCGCCTCTGAGCTGCCGCACCAACTCCACAATTTGTTTAATTCCAGTTGCGCCAACAGCATGTCCATCCGCCTTCAATCCCCCATCGGTGTTAACTGGAAGTTTTCCTCCAACATACAATTGTTTATCTTTATAGAGCTTCGCAGCTTCCCCTTTTTTGCAGAATCCGATATCCTCTAACGCCAATATCTCCGCTATTGTGAAACAGTCATGCACTTCAACAACATCAACATCTTCAGTCTGAATTTTTGCCTTTTCAAATGCCTGTTTAGCAGCTTCAACCGTAGCATCTAATGTACAAATATCTCTTCTCTCAAAAAGACTGAGAGTATCGGACGCTTGAGCTGAAGCCTCGATGATTATGGGTGTATCAGTATATTTCTTAGCCTTTTCAGCTGGAACAAGTATCACGCATGCAGCCCCATCCGAAACTGGACAGCAATCATACAACCTTAAGGGATCAGCTACAAGGGTTGATTCGACAACATCATCAATAGTAATCGTGTTTCTAAAATGTGCTAATGGATTAAGAGATGCATGATAATGATTCTTTATAGCAACCTCCGCAAGTTGCTCTCTTGTTAACCCATACTCGTGCATATAGCGACGAGCCATTAGCGCGTAAACCCCTGGAAAAGTTGCGCCAACATATGCCTCCCACTCAAAATCCATTGCACCCGCCAATACCGAGGCAACCCGCTCACCCTGAATATCCGTCATCTTCTCAACACCGCCAGCAACCACCAAATCGTAACACCCTGAAGCAACAGCCAAATAAGCCTGCCTTAACGCAACTCCTCCTGAAGCACAAGCTGCTTCAACCCTAACCGAAGGAATTTTTTTCAATCCAAAAAAATCCGTCACAACCGCAGCCACATGCTCTTGACCAACAAACATCCCACCTGACATGTTCCCTACAACCATCAGCTCAATGTCTTTCCCATGGATTCCCGCTTCACCAGCTGCAGCAAATCCTGCCTCTGCAACCATCTCCCTTAACCCTTTATCCCAATGCTCCCCAAATTTAGTCGCGCCTACGCCGACAATAGCAACATCTCTCTTCGCCGAAATTCCACACGCCATTAAGAAGAACCTCCTAACTGTCCCTTATGCTTAGAATAAATTGCGTAGTCAACGTACTCTTTTCTGTTCACATAATACTCAACTAGAGGCGATAACTTTCTTTTCGCATCTATTTCATCAGTGGTGACTATACTGAAAGAGTCCGATCCAGCGCCTGAACCATAAGAAGTTATAAGAATTCTCTCTCCAGGTTTTGCTATATCTAGAACAGCTGCTAAACCGATAAGAGAAGAACCTGAATAAGTATTACCGATTTTCGTAATCATAAGCCCTGGCATAACTTTTTCCTCTGGAAAACCTAGAATTTTTGCGGCCCTCAAAGGAAACTTTCCATTAGGTTGATGAAACACCGCATAACTATAATCACTCGGCTTAGTTCCAATTTTTTCCATCAAGGCCTTTGAACAGGCAATTACTTGTGAAAAATATCCAGGTTCCCCTGTAAATCTGCCCCCATGATGCGGGTACTTTGAGCCTTCCCTTCTCCAGAAGTCAGGCACATCCTGCGTATGTGAGCATGTTCCTTCAATTTCAGCCAAAATATGTTCTTTACCAATTATATACGCGGCTCCTCCAGCTGAAGCTGTATACTCAAGCGCATCTGCTGGAGCTGCTTGAGCAGTGTCAGCACCAATAGACATGCCGTACTTAATGTAGCCAGAGTCAACTAGTCCCATACATGCCTGTATTCCCGCTGTGCCCGCCTTACATGCAAATTCTATATCGGCGGCTGTCAGCGAAGGTGTTGCTCCTATGGCTTCAGCAACAATAGTTGCTGTCGGCTTAACTGCATATGGATGTGACTCTGATCCGACGTATAGTGCGCCTATATCTTGCGGATTAACTTCCCGCGCTCTTCTTAAAGAATTTCGCGCTGCTTCAACTGAAATTGTAGTTGTATCTTCATCAAGCGATGGAACGGATTTCTCTTCAACAAGTAAACCGCTTTTTATTCCTTCAACGTCATGTCCCCATATTCTGGCTATTTCTTCAACCTTGATTCTCCACTTAGGTATGTAGACTCCGTAACCTACTATTCCGGCCATGACAAATGCCTCTTAAACCACTCTTCTCACTGCCTGCACTTAATAAATGTAACGAGATGTCGAGTGTAAAATTGAACAATTGTCGAAGTGCCTTTATCGATGGAAAAGAAACCGACTTTAAAGAAGTCGCTCAAGGACTAGCATTAGCCCAGAAACTAATCGCACAGGCTTTATAAGAACGGGATAAAGCAAAAGGAAAGAAGAATAAAACGTAAAAAAATGATAATGCGTCAATAGTTATGAATGCTAGCTAGAGCTGCCCCGGCGAATCTTTTCATACATTTTTTCGAAAGTCCAACGTAACGAAGTTTTTATTTCCTGAAGTCGTCTTGGATCCCTATAGTTACGGATGACTATTTCTCTAACAACGTCGCCATCTTGAACTACCTCAAATGATAAGGCCCTTTCAGGCGGAATTTCACCGGTTCCCAACGCTTCCTTATCTTTCTCTCTCATCGGCTCTAAAATTCTGTTAATTAGAAATGCTTGAAAAGGCGGAGTGTTAACGTTAAATTGCATGCCTTCTGTCGGCGTAACTCTTATGTAATCATCTTCAATCTGCATTTGCGCAAGAGCCGTCCCTGTAGCTGTCTTTAATGGCACCATTTGTTTGTACTCAGCTTTCGGTGATGCTTCGGCAGCTTCTATGGTTGGAGATAACGGTTTAAGGCTCTCTAGTTTAGGCGCGATTTCGGCTCGTTTAAAGCTTTTTTCTGCTAAAGTTGAATTAATCGCATCCAACACAGATCTTAAACTTTCAATTTCGTCTTCTAGTCTTCGTATACGCCTCTCAATTTTAGCTTTAGTTTCAGCTAACTTTCTTACTTCTTCTGGAGAGGCTTCCTCTTCATTGGCAGTCATATTCACTCCTAGAGAGAAGTCTCATTAATTAACCTAAAAAAGTTATAGGAAAAAAAATTCTCGGTTAAAATGCAGTAGACGTCGTCTAAGTGGCTGGTACTAGCTCTGCAGTTGCGTATCGGTCGCCTACACGCGTTACTTTAACCTTCGCATGGTCTCCAGGCTTCGTATTCGGCACGAATATTACGAATCCTTGAATTCTAGCAATGCCTTCTCCGCGTCGACTTAATTCTTGGATATCAACGTCGTATTCTTTGCCTATTTCGACAGGCTTTGGACCGCCGAAAGATCTTCTTTCTCTGAAGCCTCCTCCTCGTCTTCCACCGTAACTCATTTTCTTCACCTCTTCCTATTTTTTCTTATTTAAAACAATAAGTTTACCGTTTTTTCTTCCAACACTAAGCTGCAATTCTCCTCTGAAAGTCTTCACATATCCATTCTCAATCTCTATATCATTTCCAACAGCAACTTCACGAATCTGATCATTCCACAAAACAAGCTTTATTGAACCCGTACCATCCGATATAGTCGCATTAGCGACTCTGTGAACATTAAAGCCATATCTAGAATAAACTTCCCGTGTCTCAGACTTATCAGTTACCTTTGCTTTTACAGTAACATCCGTCATTCCGTCTTTCAATTCCTTAATAGCGGTCACACATACACCCTTTTCACTGAGTTAGAACAAACAAGATGAAAGTTAAGCAATTTTACCTCATCATAACGATTAGGTTACAGCCTAGCGCATCTCAAAGTCTAACTAAAGTCTAACTTATACTCTATGATTAGGTATATTAACGTTGAGTTGTCCAGAGCATTATTAGTCGGTTTTATGCGGGATATAATATCAGTTTGTAAATTTTTGCGGTATTTTCAGCCATAAGTCATGCTATATTTAAGGCAGTTTGTTATGAAAATCCCTTCTTAGTTTGTCATACGTCACGTTACAGGGGCAAACATTATTTTAACTACAAACTACATTTCAATTTAGTTCAGAAAAAGCGCAAAAGGGATCTGAGATTGGCTAAAATTAATGTAGGCATATGCGGGGTCGGTAATTGTTGCTCAGCTATAGTTCAAGGTTTAATATATTACAGAAATGCAGGTAGAGGCGGACGTAGTGAGGGTTTAACCTTTGTTAATATTGGTGGATATCTCCCTGGCGACATTGAAATAACTGCGGCCTTTGATGTCGATCGAAGAAAAATAGGTTTAGACCTAGGCAGCGCAATTTTCAGCGAACCGAACAGTTGTCCAAAGGTTTGTGAAACTGGTAACCTTGACGTGAAAGTGCTTAAAGGACCAGTATTAGATGGAGTTAGTGAGGATCTAAGTAACATTATACTCGTCGACGACTCTAAGCCTGTTAACATTTCTAAGGAATTAATAGATTCAGATGTTGATGTTCTAGTTAATCTTCTACCTGTCGGGGCGTCTAAAGCTTCCCGCTTCTACGCAGATGAAGCATTAAAAGCTGGATGTGCATTCGTGAACTGCACTCCCGCAAAAATTGCTAACGACAAAAAATTAGCAACGAAATTTATGCAAGCTAAATTGCCTGTTATAGGGGACGATTTAATGAGCCAAATAGGTGGCACCATTTTCCACAAAAGCATTCTCGACTTTTTTAACAGCCGTGGTGTGAAGGTTAAAAGCTGCTACCAGCTTGATGTAGGAGGCGGAACCGAATCACGTGCAACGATAGAAGAATCCAGAAAAATGTTGAAGAGAGGCATAAAGACCGATTCAATCCGCAGCGTCCTACCTTATAAATTCAACATCGTATCAGGCACAACTGACTACGTAGAATTTCTAGGCAATAAACGAGTTAGCTACTACTGGCTAAAGGGCGAATACTTTAACGGTGCACCAGTAATGGTTGATATTTATTTAAGAACACTAGATGGGCCGAATTGTGGATCAATAATATTTGATGTTGTACGTGCATGCAAAATAGCCTTAGGAAGAAAAACAGGGGGGATTTTGCCCAGCATCTGCGCTTACGGCTTTAAGGATTCACCTAAAAAAATACCTTTAAACGATGTTAAAAAAGAATTCATACAGTTTGTAGAGGGTAAAAATAAAGATTAAAACGCAAAGTCTGTCCCATATATGGCCGTTATACTTGAAACTTAAGCCTTCGGGGACGACACTGTTATTTTTTTTAGTTGGTTTTTGTACATTTCCTTAATTTCTTTGACAGTAGTTGCATCTTCAGGTGCCTTATCTTTTCTCCATTTTCCTGTGAAACGTGGAAATCGGATGGCTAATCCTGCTCCTTTTCGGACTGTGTTGAGAGCGCTTGTGTGAGATGGACTTAAGGTTAATTCAGCGCCAATAATCTCCATAACAATAGCTGGAGTGAACCATACATCCGCTTCAATCCTTGAATCAACTCTCGCGTGCCTGTGAGAAATCGTATATTGTTCAAATGTTTTCGGCATATCAGCTAAATCTTCATCCGTAAACCCAGAGCCAAGTTTACACACTGTTTTGAACGTGTCACTATCTGGATCGTACGCAGCCATCAATAGAGCCCCATAGCTTCCTGCACGCCTGCCTCGACCGGCAAATGCGCCAACAGCAACTAAATCAACTGTATCCGCCATCTCACTCTTGTACTCACGCTTGAATTTAATCCACTTGAATCCTCTAGCGCCAGCAGCGTAAAACGACTCAGGCCCTATATCCTTTAACATCAGCCCTTCGCAACCATCTGTGATCGCCTTCTCCATGTATTGGTCAAGCTCTTCCGCGTTGTTCGTAACTATTTGTTCTGAAATTTTCACCCGCTCAGTTAGTTTAACTATTTTCTTCAATTCCTCTCTTCTTTCTGGATACGGCTTTACAGTGTAATCCCTTTCATCCGCATACAAAACGTCGAATAAAAATACTGTCACAGGAATTTCCTTAGCAGTTTCTTCAATCTCATATTTTCTTCCTCTGCGCTGAGAAATCATCTGAAACGGCATCATTTCACCAGTATTAGGATCAACCGCAACACATTCACCTTCAACTATCGCACTTTTCGCTGCAACTGCTTCTTTTAATGCTTTAACAACATCCGGAAACTGGCTTGTTATATTTTCAATTCTTCTTGAGAAAAGCTGAATTGCATTAGGCAGGATGTGTGCTTGTATTCTTAGCCCATCATATTTGTACTCAGCCGCGCCTTTTCCACCTAATTTAGCAAGAATATCATGTGCATTAGACAATCTTTCAGCAAGCATAGGCCTTACAGGCTTTCCAACAGTTATGCTGAAATGCTTTGTCGCATCCAACCCTTTCGCTGCAACAGTTTCTGCAACATATCCTAGATCAGAAGTCAAATTGTAAGCCCGTTCAATTTCTTCTCTGAATTCTTTTCCTCCACCATACGCTATTGCTAAGGCGTCAAGAATAGTCATATCTGCTACACCAATTCTCAGCCTTCCAGTGACCATTCTTATAATGTATTTTGCTTCAGATGATGTTGCATCGTTCAAAAGACTTGTAAGAAGCCTAATCTTAATTTTCTGTGCACCTGAACCCGTTGCATGTGCTATTCTATCAAGTTCTTCGTAGACTCGTTCAATTGTCAATCGTCTACTAGCCAAAGTAATTTGTGTCCTTTTAATTAGAAACTTTTCCGTTGTAGTTCCAAGGTCACCAGTTTTATTATAATCATCGATAATCACTTTTTCAGGTTGTCCAATTGCTACTGCTATTGCTCGTATAGCTAATTTCTCTGCCACGCCTAGCTCAATACCCATAAATGGAGGATAAAGTTCCCCAGCCGTCAGATGAACTACCTTGCTTATAGCGTCTTTCGGCGTTTTCTTTATCAAGCCAACAAGATAGTCAGTCATTTCTAGACGTTTAGTTGTAGCTTCAATACTATCATACGTATCTGTAATCAAAGAATAAAACAACAGATATCCTCTTTTGTTGAACTATGCGTCTTGCTGAATTTTAAGGTTAATGTTAAGAATTAAACAGAGCCTCATAAGTTGTTAAGGTCCAGCAGTTTCTTTACGCTTTAAGAAAAGTAGCGTCTTACAGCGTTGTAGGAATTAAGGTCACTCCATGTGAATCTATACTGACCTCATGATATTGGCGCGATGTCGAAACTCCGCGCATTTTTAAAACTAGTAATCTTCTTTTTAATTCACCTCTTTCAATAATTGGTTCAATCATTATAACTCCGTCTGATATGAACTCTTCAACGCCTGTACCAATGACAGTTCTACTCCACGGAATCTCCGTTATCAGTATTGTTGTGCATCCTAATCTAAGTAAAAATTTCTGCAAAAGGTGAGCTATTACTCTCACTTCAATTTTTTCTCTAACCGCATTAGTCATTGCAGCAAATGAGTCTATAACTAATCTTTCAGCTTTTAACGTCTCAACATTCTCTACAATCGTAGTCAGATTAGCATCTAAAGCAGGTTTAACAGTTGTTATCAGGTCAATAACTTTAACTAAACCTTTTTTTTCCAGTTCATCAAAATCCATTCCCAAAATCTTCATTTCTTCTTTAAATGATTCTGCAGTTTCTGCAAATGATACATAAACACCTTTTTCTCCGTACTTAGTTGCACCACTGTAGAGAAACTGTGCTGCCATAATTGTTTTTCCAGCGCCAGGTCCGCCGGCTAATAATATTAATTTATTTTTTGGAAATCCGCCGCCAAGGATTTCATCTAAACCAGGTACACCTGTTGGCACAGCCTTAAGCATCTTAAAACTCCTCTTTAAATTGTTAAAACTCTACTCTATAAAGAATTTTTGCTAAACGCACTATCAGTTTTATCTTAGTTTATCCTAAATAACCATCTATGCATTTAATCTTTGACTATGCACTTATAGTGGTAAAAAGATGGAAACGATTAAAAAAAGGATTCAATTTTACATTGAAGAACATAAACGTGAACTTCTAAAGCTTTGCTGCGACCTTGTTAAAGCTAAAGGCGAGAATCCGCCAGGGGACGTTTCTGAATCAACTCAAGTTATTCAATCTTTCCTTAAAGATAATGGGCTTCAATTCAAACAATTAGAACCTAGCCCTGGGCACATAAACACATTAGTTTCTATTGGAGGGAAAGGAAAAAACATCGTATTATGTGGGCATATAGATACTGTCCCAGCGGGGGATTCGTCGAAATGGAGTTTTCCACCATATTGCGGATTGATAAAAAACGGGGAAATTCTAGGTCGTGGTTCAACAGATATGAAAGGCGGTATCGCTGCAACTTTAATGGCTTTAGCAGCACTACAGCAGTTTGAAAAAGATTTTCAAGGGAAAGTAACTGCGGCATTTGTCTGCGATGAAGAAATCGGAGGAAATTTTGGGGCGAAGTGGCTTATTGAAAACAAAAAAATAAACGGAGACGCCTGTCTCATCACTGAACCTTCTGCATATCTTGCGTATGGCTATACAATTGATTTTGGTGAACGTGGAGCCTATTGGCTTAAATTTACAGCTCTAGGAAAACCAGCTCATGGTAGCTGGCCTATGATGGGAAGAAATGCAATAACAACTATGACGAATTTTCTATCAGAAGTAAGGAAAATAGAAGAAATTGGAGTTAAAACTCCGGAAGAGGCCGCTGAATTAGTTATGAACGGTAAACAAATTTTAGCGAAAATAGCCCGACAGAATGGGATTCCGATTAAATCCATGACGCGGATACTTGATCACTACACGGTTAATGTTGGTGTAATCGGAGGCGGAACTAAGACAAATGTTGTGCCTGAGAAATGTGCGGCTGAAGTTGATTTCCGAATCCCAATCGGAGGCTCCAAGAAAGATGTTGACACCTATATTCAAAAAGCGAAGCCGAAAGGATTTAGCTACAAAATTTTGCAGGAATCTCCTCCATCATACTCAAATTTTGATGATAAATTAACTCAGATCGTTAAATTGAGTGTTAAAAAATTCTTCAACGTTACTCCACCTGCCACAGCGGTCTGGGCTACAAGTGATGCCTGGCATTTTCGTGATATTCTTGGCATTCCTACATTAACATTTGGACCTGGCTTCATAGAGAAAGCGCACAGTTATGATGAAACGGTTTCTGCAATAGATGTCATAAATTCAACTAAAGTCTATGCAAATGTAGTAGACGACTATTTAGCTTATTCTACATGAACTCTGAATAGGTCTACATCCTCTGCCATTTCAGGAGTGCACTGCAGGAACTCTCTTACTGCACGTTCAACGTCCTTTGACTGCGTAACATACCTGCCCACTATGATTATGTTTGCTCCAGCAGCCAGTGCTTCAGGTGCGGAGGTGGGATCAATTCCTCCTGCAACAGCGATGAGAAGCTTACTGTCTTTAAATGCCTTCCGTATGTCCCCGATAAAATTCCAACTGGCTTCACAAGTTTTCTCGACGTCAATAGGTCTATGAATAATCACTATCTCCGGTAATTCTGCGAGAGATCTAAGTTTTTGGACTGGGTCAGGGACATTCATCATGTCAACTACTGGATAAATTCCAAGTCGCTTTGCTTCAGCTATAAAATTATCCAACGTTTCATTCGCCGCCAATCCGGACGCTACAACGGCGTCAGCTGTTTCCTCGTACGCTACATCTACTTCCACTCTTCCAACATCTAACGTTTTGAGATCCGCAACGATAAACATGTCTTTGGTTACTTCCCTAATTTCTCGAATAATCCTCGAGCCGTATTTCTTAATTAACGGCGAACCAGCTTCTAGAATAATTCTATCGCTTTTCGGTAATTCATGTAAAATCCTTTTCGTTACCTCTATGTCCGGAATATCCAAAGCTATCTGAATATACGGCGGTCTCCATAGTCTAGGAACTTTGAATCCCATTATTGGATGCTGCGCCCTATCTTTATCATACATTATTTTATCAAAAGGCGGATAATTACTCAACGCCCTCTTTATCGCCAACTTAGTCGCTCCATAGTTAAACTGATAAATTTTGCGGTAATCTTTAGCCTCTGGATGAACAAAAACACTGCACAAAATTACCCAATCATCAAGCTTATCCTTTGGAATTACGCCCTCCTCAGAAGAGTCGGCCACAGCTTTAGCAACAGCAGCCTGTGCAGGACCGAAAATTTTTCCTGTATCCTCAAGATTTTTTATAGTAACTTTAGGAATGAGGAGAGTGTATGGTTTAGGAGGTAAATTAGGTCTTATTAGTGCAAGAAGCGGCGTATGACCTTGAGACAAATTTGACATACTGCTCGCAAAGGCTTCACCTACAGGGCCTCTTTTATCGCCGATAATCAAATCTACATGAGCAACTTCTGAGCCTGCGCCAATTAATGCCTCGCCTATAAAATATGGTAGTTTTGGAAAAATCCGCTCTTCAGCTCTCTCTAAAAGAGCTTCGGACGTCATCTTGTCTTTACTTATATCGCCAAATTTTACGTTAAATTCATTCATCCATCTGTAAAGAGTATCACGGTGCACATTCATAATTTTCGCGGTACCCGAAACAGTCGGTCTCTTTCGGCTTTCTGTATCTGATCCTATCTCCTTCGCTATAGCTGATTGCAACAGTTTTACGAGTTCTTCTCGGGTTTTAGGTCTTCTGTCATCCTCGCTTTTTGACATTTGAATCGCCGGTATAAGGTTGATTATAGAGCACTATAAAAATATGTCGTACAAATTGATTAAAGGCTCAATTAATACGACAAAAATGCATTTATCGCATCATAAAATATAACTAAATTGCAAAAACCGCACAAAAATAGGGCATCATTACAGCGATTCAAGGCGCAATATTCGCCTAAGTATGTCGGTTCTGGTCACTATTCCGACAAGTTTATTATATTTACTAACAACAACAAGTCTTCCCACATTATGTTGTTGCATCCTTTTTACAGCTTCAAGCAGATTTATGTCTTCGCCTACAGTAACTGGCGGTTCACTCATAACTTCTCGCACTTTACAGTCTTCCTTTTTTTCAGATAAAGCCCTGCCAATATCCGTGCTCGTAAACATCCCAATAGTCTTATTTCCTTCAACCACAGGTCCACCCCTTATACCTTCGCTCGAGAGCATCGCTGCAGCCTCCCGCACAGTGGCTTCTGGCGAAATTGTGAACAGCTTCTTTCTTATCAAATTCATAACGGGTATGTCCGGTATACTTATCATGCTGGAAACTGTCAAAAGAAGATTTTTATGTAAATCATCTCTTTCAACCACTCTACCTTCAACTATCAATCGATTTTCAGTAGCAGGTCCAAATCTGATGAAATGCCCAACTTCAACACCAGAAAGACTGCCTGAAGCTTTCACAAGAACCTTAGCAGATTTAGCTTGCGATACATCTAAAAATTCTATACTTTTAACGGTGAATCCAAGTTTCTGTCCTTCCCTATAGGCTGGTACTAAATCAACTTTTCCAGTCGGTCGAGCTATTCTAAGATACTCATATGTCTTGTAGGTTGGGAGGTAACCTCCTCTCGGGCCTGGTAACGCTTCAATAAGTTGCATCGCCTTTAAAGATGGCATTAAGTTCCTGATGGTGCCATCATCTCTATCGACCGCCGAGGCAATCTCTCTTCCTTTAACTACACGTTTAGTCTTCTCATACAGCTCAACTAGTACGTTTAAAACTTCCACTTGAACAGCAGAAAGTCCTTCAGGATACATGACAATTCACGGTATAATCTATCATTATTCATAACACTTTACCTTTTTAAATTATCTATCAGTATAAAAGGCGAAAACTTGCTGCGCACATAAAATGCTCAGTTAAGCTAAAAACTCAAATTCTAAACTTAACCTAAGGACTCAACAGAAAAGGCGAGAAACCGATACCCGCGATTACTCTAAAGCTGTAGATGTACAATAGGCAATCAGACTAAATTATGTCATAACCATGCAGAATAAAGAAATAATACGGTCTACTCTTAGCTATTTAAACATGGATATTAAGCAAATTAGGCAAGACTTTCCCATCTTGAACACTGGAATAATATACCTTGACAACGCAGCGAGTAGCTTAACGTCAGAAACAGTACTCCAAAAAATGTTAGAATACTATCATCAATATCGCGCAAATGTCCACAGAGGTATACATCACCTATCCCAGAAAGCAAGTGAAGAATATGAAAGAGCTCACACTAAAATCGCCGGATTCATAAACGCAAGATCTGACTCAGAAATAATAATAACTAAAAATACGACTGAAGGCATCAATCTAATCGCTAATGGACTTCAATTGAAAAAAGGCGATAAAATAGTAACAACCATGCTTGAACATCACTCTAACTTCATAGTGTGGCTTCGTTTAAAGCAGCAGTTAGGTTTGAAAGTAGAGATAATCAGCCCAAATCAAGAGGGATTATTTGACCTAGCGGATTTTGAAAAAGCTATTGATGACAAAACAAAACTAGTCGCGATTACCCATGTTTCAAATGTTTTAGGAGTAATAACCCCCATAAAACAGATAGAAAAATTTGTTCATAAGCAAGGCGCATATCTTTTAGTCGACGGAGCTCAATCTGTTCCACATATGAAAGTTGATGTAAGACAGCTTAACTGTGACTTTCTTGCTTTTTCCGGGCATAAAATGTGTGCACCAACAGGTGTAGGCGCTCTATACATTCGGGAAGAACTACTAAACAAGGTTGAACCCGTCTACATAGGCGGGGGAACCATAGAAACTGTCGGAAAAGACTTCTATAAACTTGCGAAAAGCCCGATGAAATTCGAGGCGGGGACACCGCCGATCGCGGATGCTATAGGACTTGGAGCTGCTACAGAATACCTTGAAAAAATCGGAATGGGAAATATTGAGACGCATGAACGGATTCTAGCTAAGAAAATGCATGAAGGGTTATCTGAAATAAAAAATGTCAAAGTATACGGTCCTGAACCAAAATACACGGTAGGAATAGCGTCATTTAATATCGGGGATCTAAACCCGCACGATGTAGCTCTTGCATTAGACGTTTCATCAAATATCATCGTTAGATCAGGTCATCACTGTGCATTACCACTTATGAGAGAAATACTGGGTGAAAAAAATGGAACTGTAAGAGCTTCAGCATATCTCTACAATACCCAAGAAGAAATTGAAAAACTCATCGAGAGCGCATCAGAGCTGGCTCAATCACTAGCCTCAAAGTAAATTACACGAATCAGCCAGAAAGCCGACACCTTTTAAGTGCGTGATGAATGCGTATAAATTAGGGGGCCATATAAACCGGAAATTGGTAATATATGATTTTAACATACAGAATCAAACACGACAAGGACCTCTCCTCAGAGTTGCGTAAGGCTAAACAAATCGCAGAGGTCGCAGTTAGGACAAGGACGCAGTCCTCAAAGGATGTCAAGCAGTATGGTTTGAAATCAATAATCTCAAACCAGATACTAAGGAAATATTCGAAGAACAAAAAGATAAAGGCTGTACGGAACGTCAATCTCATAATTCCAAGTCAAGGCATATCTCATTCCATGGAATACCGAAAGATAAGAGTTCCATCGCTTAAACTCGAGCTTCCAATTCGATTTCCAGACAAATTCAAGAAGATAAATCAGATAGAGATAGACGATACCTACGCCTATATTTCAGTCTCAATAGACGAACCCAAACTAATAGAAATCAAGGGATACATAGGAGTCGACCTTAATACTACAGGACATGTTGCAGTTGCTGCAAATCCCCGAACAGGCAAGGTTTTGAAACTTGGAAAAGAGGCGCTTCACATCCACAACAAATACAGGTCAATAAGAAAAAGCTGCCAGAAGAACGGGAGATTTAGGGTGCTTAAAAAAATAAGGAACAGAGAATCAAATAAGATAAGAAACCTGAACCATCAAATTTCAAGGCAGATAGTCGACACTGCAAACGAGAACCACTGCGGAATAAAGATTGAAAAACTTGACGGAATAAGGAATAACAGGAAACATGGAAAGGCCTTCAACTTTGCACTGCACAGCTGGTCTTTTCGCCAGTTGCAGTCATTCATAGAGTATAAAGCAAAATTACGGGGAATACCAATTGCCTATGTGGAGCCTGGGTACACGTCGCAAGAGTGTTCAAGGTGTGGAAACATAGGAACAAGACAGGGAAAAGAATTCATGTGCCCGTCATGCGGACACTTTGATAATGCCGACGTAAACGCTTCGTTCAATATAGCGAAACGCGACGGCATATATCGATTGAATGCAGACAGAGATGCATTCAAGGGCAGCACTGATACGCCCAAAGAGGCAACTGCAAGAACGATGCAGACCTTAGAACCCCACAGGCTTTAGCCCATGGGAGTATGTCAGGATGGTGCATAAAGTTTATGAAATCTACGAGTTAATGCCGAAGAAAGATTGTGGTTTATGCGGAAATCCAACCTGTAGAACTTCAGCTAGAAAAATTGCTGCTGGGGATATGTCTCCTGAAAAATGCTTTAACCTGAAACTGC
>CAYYPV010000089.1:0-5837 GCA_964473665.1 uncultured Candidatus Bathyarchaeia archaeon | reverse complement strand
TTACCGCCGCCTTACGTAAACCTCGAGATTCAGGTAACCGTCTCCACGGTACCGGAAATGGTGCTCTTTCCAGTTTATTCAAATTATTTGGTATCCATCTATGTCGGCAACACAAATCTAGTCAATAGTGCCACTGAGACAGTAACAATTACGTATTATACCGCTAATGTTATCACGCCTCCTCTTCCACCTATTGCCGGGACAGGATGAAGCGCTAAATATACTGGGGTCCGCCTAGTCAATATCTACGAAAGCTGCATCTAAGACCTGTTCACGAAGAACAAAAAGAGGGGCATTCAAATTAAATTCATTCAGCTTTTCGTCAGCGCTTTTTGCAGAATGAACAATCACAGTAAAATGTGGGCTTAAAATATTTTAAGTTTTTAAGCTTCCAAGTGCACCAACTATAAGCGCCCGGTCATTAGGAATTTGATCTACCCGTTTTAAAGCTTCGTTAAGCCAGTACAACGCATTTTTAGTGTCGCCTTTTCTCAAATACGTGAAACCCAGACTTTCCATTATCAAAGCATTTTCCGGGTTGAGTTTTACTGCCTCAGTGTACTTTTCTATTGCTTTGTCAAATTCACCTTTAACGGAATACACATTTCCCATACCGCTGTAGGCATCGACATAATTAGGATTTAGTTTTATTGCTTGGGCGTAATCTTCTATTGCCCTGTCATATTCACCTTTCATTCGATATACATTTCCACGACTCCAATAGGCATCAATGTAACTCGAATTCATTTTTATTGCTTGGGTGTAATCTTCTATCGCCCTATCCAATTCACCCTTAACGGCATACGCGTTCCCTCGGCTCCAGTACGCTCTAGCATTACTCAGATGCATTTTTCAAAACTTCCCATGTTCAATTTAGCTTTAGATTATGATAAAAATATGCCTTTATCGCGACTTTAATAAATTTAATTAGATTCAAACATAAATCATCCTCCATAAAATTTCTACTTAAACTTGAAATTAAATTCTCTTCCATAAAAAAATCAACCCACACCCTCCATTTGAATCTTTGGTTTTCAACATAATCCAATCAATGATTTGAATCAGCGAATTAGTCAGAAAATTCTACAAATCTCTTGATTAACTGTTTTTTCTTTTGGAAATTGTTGCTTTATCTGGATCCAAACCATGCCAATTCACGTGGTAGCCTAATGCTTCAAGCACTTGATACGGTGCGCCTATTCCTATGTCTCGCATTAGCTCAATCACCGTCGGAAGCTTTGCTTCACCAAGTTGTTTCACTTTTGCATCAATTTCATCTAGCTTTTTCTCGGAAACTAGAATTTCGCCTATTAACCTATATCCCTTCACAGGAGTTGTCTCTAACTTACGCAAAATAACTTCCTTTGATGTCTGAAGTTTTTTCGCTAACTCTTCAAGAAAAACCACGTCCCCCTGCAGACTCAATTCAACATTCGCCATCAATACCAACTGCTCAGCTATGCTTTCCTCTTCCATATCTTCCAAGTAGTCGACAATAGGCTTAAGCGGAACCTCCAACTCATAGAATATGACTTCCATCTTTAACGCTTTGAATTTTGAGCAGTTTAATGACTTGTCAACAGCTATAATCATATTCCTAACTTGAACTTCTTTGAGCTTCTTAATTTTCTTCGTCAAATAGTCTTCAGTCCAAAACCCGACAATCTCTAAGTAGGCTTTCATGAGATCCTTCTCGAAGCTGAAGTCAGGAATCATTATGTTCCTTCCAGCGATAAGAGGTTCTGGCTCCCTTCTCAATCTCCAACCTGTTCCAAGAGCGTTGAAGCTTCTAGCAAACTTCTCCTCCACAGAACTGTCAAATTCGTTCGTCTCTTCAAATTTATTGCTAGGTAAAGCAAAAACATCGCCAACATCTCTACTATCCAGTTCCAATTGAAGTATTCGAGGCGACTGTCTTCCGCCAGTTACTATGCCTGCTTTAAGCCGCCAATTTCCAGCCGCAACTATTTCGGGGAGAAGCTTTGCTAATGAGGTACCATACCGTACGGTCATCTTGAACAGCGCCATTGGGCCGTCAACGATAACCTTGAATAAATCATCTTCCTTTTCCACAGAATACATTAATCCAAGAAACTTAATCCGTCTAAAGATTCTCCTAAAGTTACTTCCAGCCCAAAACTCCAAATTGGTTGCTTTGAACAAAAGTGTCTGGGTTAAACTCATATTATATTGTTTAAGCAGTTCCTCAGCAACAATCGGGTTAAACTCTCCCACTATTAACTCTTGATCTAAGTCGCTCCACAATGACGATTCAAGTTGCTGAACGCTAATACCAAATGCGGAAGCAGCCTTTGATAGAACAATTTGTTTAGTTTCCTCCATCGCAACGAGTGGATATTTATTCGCCTCTGAAAATACCGCTCTCCTTGCTTCTCTAGGGTCAATGCGGCTTCTAACATCAAATCTGCATCTCCGCTCGAGAAGAGTTGAGAGTCCTCGGATCAACCTGTAATCATAGCTTAAATCTTCGAATTTTTCCAGATCCTCTAACAGTTCCCCTTTTTTTCTCCCAACATTCTCCCTAAAAGTTTCTATTAGCTTGTTGGCTAGAGTCAGATAACGATCATCAATTGAAACGTAGACAGGCCTGATCTTACCTGCATGAGATCTGGTGATTAAAAGGTTAGTTGGTAGCATGTTCTCTCCAACTCCTCTTACGCCTCCAGCTCATGCCGGTTTCAGTCGTCTCACGCGATACCACCTCAATGAGCTTCGCCCTCTTTCCTTCTCTCTTCCTCAAAACTCTTCCTAGACGCTGTATGAACTCTCTTGAGCTTCCTGTACCGCTTACTATAATTGCACGAGCTGCATCTGGAACATCAACACCTTCATCTAAAACCTTTGAAGTTGCAACTATCCTGTATTTACCCTCTCGAAAATTATCCAGAATCTCCTTCCGCTCATCCTTAGGCGTCATATACGTTATGCATGGAATGAAAAAATCTTTCGCGATTCTGTGCACAAGCTTGTTATGGTGAGTGAAAATAATAATCGAATCGGATGAGTTTTCCAGTAAAATTTTCTTGAGAGCTTCAAGCTTTGATTGAGAGTTCAGGGCTATATCCATGGCTTTATTTCTCGCCAGAAGCGCTTCTCTTGCAGCCGGGTCTCCGCCTGTCCTCATTATAAATCGGGTGAAATCTGCCGGGGTTCGAAGCATCAATCTGTGACTTGTTAAATAGTTTACAAAAACTTCGTGCTGTTTTTTATAATTAGCCTCTTCCTCAGGAGTCAAATCAACATAGATTCTTTCGAGATCATACTCTGCAAGATGTTTCCCCGCTAGGTCTTGTATAGCCAGCTCGTAAACTTTGCCTCCGACCAACCGTGGAAGCTCCAAATGTAGATCATCATCCCTTTCATAGGTGGCAGTTAAACCCATCCTGTAAGGTGAGGCGAACATTTCAGCAATATGGCGGAAACCAGTAGAAGGAAGATGATGTACTTCATCGAAGACTATTAATTCAAATCTGTTGCCAAGTTCTTCAACCCGCAGATAAGCGGAGTCATACGTTGAAACAGTTAACGGCGTTAGAGTGTTCTCGCCTCCACCGTACGCTCCAACCTCAACCTCAAACTCCCTGGAGAGAACACGCCGCCACTGGTCAACCAGATCAATCGTTGGAACTATTACTATCGTAGAAGAATTGAGCCTCGAAATGGCTCCTACAGCGATAACCGTCTTGCCCGACCCAGTAGGCAGCGCAATTACACCGCGCCCTCCCGCCCTAAACCAAGCATTCAACGCTTCCTCTTGATAACTTCGCATCTTCACCTTGCTGCAAAGGTTAGGACATGGAAGCAAATTTAGTACTTCATCTGCATATTTAATTCCACTCTGATTAAGATAATCAACGATATCCTTGTAATACAGCGCCATTGCTCTATATGCACCTGATCGAGAATCCCAACTTGAGTTGGGTACATGCACGTCACCCCTGATCAGAATAGTTCCTTTGTCATAGCTAATTTTCGCGAACAAGATTCACCGTTTCCGTGAAGACTTTTTACATCGCAAGATAGTGAAATCATGAATAAAAAGAATTACCTGATTATCAACTAAATCGCCAGACGGTAGATTGAGCCAGAATACAATACAACTCTACTATCAATGAAATGTAAGGATATGCATCCTCTCCAAAAACAGAAGGATCAGTTCACTATTTAGCGCTAAGTCCAAAACTATCGCGCGTTATATGCATGGGAGACTAGACCTGATTTGATTACTGAAGGGATTAGCTTCCGATGTTTTAGTAGGTAATATGGTCGTAAATAGAAGAAGAAGTATGCGTTTCTCAGCATTCTCTTCACATCTTCACTGGTGTAGCCGAAATCATCATATTTTATGACTGGCCTAATGGTGGTGTACTGGTCCCAATCGTCTGTCAACAGCAGATTCTTAGCCTTTAAATCATCATAAATAGGTGTGCCTGGATAGGGAGTTAAGACGCAGAACTGGGCGTAGTCTGGGCTGAGCTTTAAACAGAACTTGATGGTCTCCCACATTTCACCCAATGTTTCGCCAGGGTAGCCCAGAATGAAAGACCCAGTGGAGGATATTCCCAACTTTTTTGTAAGTTTAAACATCGCCTGAATCTTTTCAAGTGTAATGCCTTTGTTCATTAAATTAAGAATACGCTGCGATCCAGATTCAACGCCAAAATATAACATTTCAAGACCGGATCTCATCATTACCTTCATCGTTTCTTCAGAAATTGTATCAACCCGAGAAGACGCTATCCAATGAGCATCAATTTTTCGGGCTCGAAACATCTCTGAAAACTTCACCGCTCTTTTCTGATCCAAAGTAAAAATATCATCAATTAACTCCAAATGCTTTAGACGGTATTTGTCGCAGAGAATTTCAATCTCTTGTAGAATATTTTCAGGCGATCTTACTCTATACTTCTTTCCCACAATTCTTGATGAAGAGCAATACGTGCAACTGAAGGGGCATCCTCTACTCGTTATAATGGCTCCTAAAGCTGACTCCTTGCCAAGAAACTTGTAACGATCAAATGGCACCAAGTGTCTTGCCGGAAAAGGTATCGAATCAAGATCACTAATCATTTGTTGCTGTGGTGTAAGTACAACTTCGCCCGGATTCTCTGGGCTCCTATATGCTATACCTTTTACTTGTGACAGTCTTCTAGCGAACTCAAATCCCTTCTCGCTGACAAACCTATTGTTAACATCGTGGTGATCACTCCATTGAAAACCCTTTAAAACCTGCGCCAACTCAAGCGAAGTTAATTCTCCTTCACCTCGAACTACCAAATCAAGTTCAGGGCAGTCCAGTAACGTCTGCTGTGGCGTGAAGGTTGGATGAGCTCCACCTATTACTGTCACCGCATTCGGCAACTTCGACCTTATGTGCTGCATAACTCGGAGAGATGATCTTATTAAATTGGTTGTGGCTGTAACTCCGACAATATCTGGGCTTCTGGAAGATGCTTCTTCAGCTACTTGTTTTGTAGACATATTAAGCAGATCTGCGTCCAGGATTTCTATGTGCGCGCCTTCCTTTTCAAGATAAGCCGCGATGTAGAGCAGACCTATCGGAGGAACCTTTAGATCTAAAAATTGCCCTGACTCAGTTCTCTGAGGGGGATTTATTAACAGAATTTTCGGCAGTGACATTTTACATGTCAAACCTTTCCCATTTTTACTACCGATGTTTCACGATGTTTTCTTAATTCCACCCAATATTCCCCATTAAGAGTGCAACCTGGATCTGGAGCGAGGACATCGCCAAAATAGTTATACGCTCTTGCCCTGCATCCTCCACAGATATACCTATAATCACACGTACCGCA
>CAYYPV010000088.1:0-35876 GCA_964473665.1 uncultured Candidatus Bathyarchaeia archaeon | reverse complement strand
TGCACCGTGCAAAGTTGAGCGCTTCCACCGCTAGCATCTAACATTTGATATTCATGCTTTACTATCCAGTAATGCTTCATTTCGGGAAGCAATTCAATCATAGCTGGTTTTTGAACAATTTTAAGAAGTTCAACGAACCATTCCTTATTTTTATTGTAGAAGTCTTCAACAACTCTGAAAGCGACGACATAATCTATCTCCATTGAGTTCGCAAGTTTTGTGTAATACTTGAAAAGCTCGGAATACTCGTCCATAGCTTGCTTAAGATCCTTGCAGAAACAGTGTACGTCGGGCATTGTGAATGCTCTTAGCCTTCTTAGACCGACTACTTCTCCGCTCTGCTCCAGCCTATAGGAAGGGGATAATTCATAGATTCGAATCGGTAGTTGCCTGTAACTCACGGTAATATCTTTCATCATGCGGAAAAGGCCGAAGTCTCCTGCGAAACGCAGCGTAAACTCTTTCTCATCAACTTTGAGTCGATAATCTTTCTCAACGAAACGGGCGGCCTGCTCAGCTATGTCAGGTTGATCTAGGCGATAAATAGCTGGCGTTTCTATTCTCATGCAGTGTAAATCCTTAACAGCTGTCTCTGTTGCAAATTCTTCTAACAAGTTTTTGATCAGCGCGCCTTTCGGGTAATATCTGTAGTGACCAACGTCGGACGCAGGCTCATAATCGACAAGCTCAAGTCTGCGCATTAAACTGATGTGCGCTGGAGGTTCATGCGGAACCTTCCCAATCTCTTCAGCAATAACAAACTGTTTGAGTAAAGGATTTCCCTGCAATGCTACGCAATCATCAATTTTACTTAAGTTTAAATCTGATTCTTCGCCGTTGGGTTCAAGCACAACGAATTTACTTGGCTTTTTAGGTTTAGGTTCAACTTTCACTTTTTCTTCAGGAACAACTATTGAGCGGGATAGCTCAGATAGTGGATGCCCTTTACATTCTATACGGAAGCTCTTATAGTAGCCGAAGGGGCTCCGCTTAACGTTGAATCCTTTTTCCTTCAATATTTTTTCCATTTCTTCAAGGATGCTGATGGCTGAGTCGCGTGATCCCAGATTGGACGATAAATGGGCGTAGGGGTACAACATTATATTCTTGGTTTTAACCCAGTTTGCTGCTTCTTCTATTGAGTCAGATGCATTTTCTGCTATAGAATCTGGATTTTTTTCATCCAATTTTTCAACTGTACAAAAAACTACTTCAACTTCATTCATGGAGCCTTTTTTCATCGCTTCTGTAAGTTCTTCAGGGTCCTTGATAGCCTTCTGTTTTGTTTCATATTCGAAGGTATTTGCGTGAATTAATAGCAGCTTCATTATTTGTTCCCTTTATCCTAAAAGGTGCTTAAGCGCGGTATAATAGGTGTATGGTGTCCAGTTAAGCGTATATCGGCGTCCCGCTGGTGTTGGTCAAATTTCTGTATTTTTGGCTAAGCCTTAACGTGATAGGCCCTGCTTTTCCGTCTCCAATTTTCCGTCCGTCCACTTCAACTAGTGGAGCGACTTCTGCTGCTGTTCCTGTTAGAAATGCTTCATCCGCATTATAAAGCTCATGAACAGTGATGTTGCGTTCCTCAACTTGAATCCCATCCTTCTCGGCCAATTGTAGTATAACGCGTCTCGTGATGCCGAATAGGATGCTCGCCGTTGTTGCCGGAGTGATTAGTTTTCCATCTTTAACGATGAATATGTTGTCTCCTGTTCCTTCAGAGATGAAACCGTTTTGATCAAGCATTAAGGCTTCGGTCGCATTTGCCCTATTAGCTTCCAGCTTGGCTAGAATGTTGTTTAGGTAGTTAAGCGATTTTACAGCTGGATTCAACGCTGTTGGATTATTACGGCGGGTTGAAGCCACTACGGCTGTTGCAGGCGCTTCTCCAAATAAAGATTTCAGCTGTTCTGCGATTATGATTATAGAAGGTTTGGGACATTTTCTAGGATCTAAGCCAAGGTCACCGAAGCCGCGTGTAACAACTAAACGGATATAAGAGTCACGAAGATTTTGCTTTCGCAAAGTGTTTATTATTGTTTCTTTCAGT
Organism: uncultured Candidatus Bathyarchaeia archaeon; assembly: GCA_964473665.1. Classification (GTDB taxonomy): domain Archaea; phylum Thermoproteota; class Bathyarchaeia; order RBG-16-48-13; family CAYPFQ01; genus CAYYPV01. The sequence continues at coordinate 33,826 of CAYYPV010000088.1, read as the reverse complement.
TCCTCCTGTGATAGCGGAATTTTAAGATCAATTGATTTAGCAGACATGAAAAGCCGATCAATATGTGCATCTAGCTGGAATACTCGTCCATTGTAAGCGCGTATTCCCTCAAAAACCCCGTCACCGTAAAGTAAGCCGTGATCATAAACAGATACTTTTGCTTCGCTTTTTGGGTAGAATTTCCCATCGATATAAACTAAAGGTTCCTTTTTTGACGCCATCTGGGATCCCTGCTGCATTTTCTGGTTTTTATCGGGTTGAATAAGAGTGTTTTAATCAGCTATCTGAATAAAAAACTAATGTTAAAGATAAATGCGATGCGTTTGACATTCGCTTAGCCTTTCCATCGCATTTGCTCTAGATTTTTAGTTTTTTTACTTTTCTTCTTAAATTCTTTATAGTGCATTGCGCAGAGGTAGGCTCTTCTTTCTTCGCGTATTTTCAAACCAGCGGAAGCGACTTTATCTGTTGAGATTGATCGAACGGCTATGTTTCCGCATCCTTCAACGCTGCATTTAACGCCTTGATTGATTTTACCCAATTTAGTTCACTTTAAGTAAACTTATGTTTAGCCATTTTTATATTTTTAAACTAAAAAAAGTTGGTTTATGTTTTGTCGATTCAGTCTATTCCAAATAAACCTGGAGTGTATACATTAATTATTGATGTTGTTAAGCCAACAAAGATTCAGGTTGGCGAATTAGGACGCGTAGAATTCCAAGCTGGCGTCTATGCGTATACTGGTTCAGCTTTAGGAAAGAGAACGTCTAATCTTAAAGCGAGAATTGGGCGACATTTGAAGATAGAGAAGAAGAGAATTTGGAATGTCGACTATTTGCTTGTTACAGGTTCTGCAAAAATAGTTGGTGTAGTGGCTTCTGTTACAGAGGTTAATATGGAGTGCATAGTTTCGAAGTTTTTAGAGAGTAGTCCGGGAATTGAAGTTACGGTTAGAGGATTTGGCTCTCATGATTGCCACTCTGGATGCAAAGCACATTTACATTTTTTTCCAATGTACAGATACAGTGAAGTTGTGGATTTGATTTTGGCTGCGCATAGAAATGCTGGGCTTAAACCGATATTAACAGATTTGGAAGAAATTTAGAAACTCTTAGTAAAGTAACTATGAGTCTTGTAAGTCAGTATAAAATAGGCTAAATACAATTACTGCGATAGCTTACTTCATGCTAACAAGGATAAAAAATAAATTTCGCGTTTATATTAGCGGCGTTACAGCTGCTTTTCATAATTTAGGATTAACTCCAAATGATGTAAGTGGAATAGGGTTTCTGTTCTCTATTTTTTCCGCTTTTTTTTATTTTTGGCATCCTGAAATTTGGTTTATTGCATTGGCAACTATCCTTCTTCTGCTGTCAGGTTTTTTCGATGCGCTTGATGGGGCGATAGCTAGTAAATATGGAGAAATAACTAAGTTTGGTGGTTTCATTGACTCAACACTTGACAGAGTGTCAGATGCGATAGTTTTTTGCGGCATCATTTTAGGCGGTCTTACTAGTTCAATTTGGGGATTAGCGGCGATAGTAAGTTCCTTTCTAGTCAGCTATACGCGGGCTAGAGGGGAAGGTGTCGGCGTCAATATGGCCTCTGTCGGCATTGCTGAAAGACCTGAAAGGATTCTTTTAATTGCTGCGGCTGCATTTCTACAATTAATATATTCCGGTGCATTAGAGATTGGAATAATAATTGTTACGATTCTGTCTGTTTTAACAGTTTTACAGCGCACAGTATATGTGGCAAAGCATACTTAGACAGCCTAATTCACATGCAAACTTCAGTGGATTTCAGCTCCCAACTCAAACCTTCTATCTCACTCTTTCAGCTCATCTAGGATATTTTTTGTTAGGAAGAAAAAATACTATATGGTACAGCTATTAAGCGGGGAATACAAAATCTAAATCGATTGTGTGAGTTGAGAAAATGGAAAGTGGAAAGCCTGATGAGAAAGAATTGAGAAAAAGACTGACTCCGCTTCAATTTGCAGTTACGCAAAAAAGTGGTACAGAAAAGGCCTTCGATAACGAGTATTGGGATAATAAGAGGGATGGGATATACGTCGATATTGTTAGCGGTGAGCCTTTATTCAGTTCAAAAGATAAATATGATTCTGGCACAGGATGGCCCAGCTTTACAAAACCTCTTGAACCAGCAAACATTGTTCAAAGTAAAGGCTTCCATATTTTGGAAGGCATCGAAGTAAGAAGCAAGAAAGGAGACTCACACTTAGGGCATGTTTTCAACGATGGACCGAAGCCAACTGGAAAAAGGTACTGCATGAATTCTGCTGCTTTAAAGTTCATTCCAAAGGAAGACCTAGAAAAAGAGGGCTATGGAGAGTATAAGGCACTCTTTGAATAAGTTGCATGAAAAAACCGTTTGACCATATTAAAGAATGCTGCAAACGCTGGATTTAGTATATAAAATAAATACAGTGTCCCAGTCAAGTTCATTTATACAGTATGGCTAAGATACACAAGAACTAAAGAAGTTAGATTGGCTTAGAGTTTTATGAAAATTCGGTATAATTTTATGATTAATCGTTGAAAAAATAATCTAAAGCAATTCCACTTTCAATTTGCTAAAATAGTGTTCTTGAAGCTTACTGATCTTCGGTGCGATTACAAGACGGCAATAAGAGCTTTCTGGGTGACTTTTGAAATAGTTTTGGTGATATTCCTCAGCCTTATAAAATGCTTTGAAGGGTTCTACGGTTGTAACTATAGGCTTTTTCCAGGTATTCGCATCAACGAGTTCTTTGATTACCTGCTCGATTACAGCTTTCTGTTGATCGTTATGGTAGAAAATAATTGACCGGTATTGAGTGCCGACGTCGTTACCTTGGCGGTTTAAGGTTGTTGGATCATGTGATGAGAAGAATATTTCCAATAATTCCTTGAAGGAGATTATTTCAGGGTCGAAGCTTATCTGCACAACTTCTGCATGGCCAGTTCTTCCTGTAGAAACCTGCTCGTAAGTTGGGTTCTTGAGTTCACCGCCAGAATATCCTGACTCTACTTTTTCAACCCCTTTCAATAGGCTGAAAACGGCTTCCATACACCAAAAACAGCCTCCGCCGAGAGTTGCCACTTCTATTCGTTTAGAAGAAGCCGGTCTCAAATTTTCTGAAATAAGCAATAAATCAACACCGACAAAGAATTTCCTCTACATAATTACTCACATTAAATCGTCCAGTAATCCCATTCACTCATAAACTGGTTTTCTCTTGAGATTATAGATTCAGTTTTAAGGCTTGAATATTGTGGGTAAACTTTATTCCTATTTTTTACATTTACGTCTATTTTTCATATTGCACAAGTATTTTGCAACATGCAAATAAACGTCAGCAGCACTTTTTTTAGTGGAAACGTTGAGGAGTACGCCGTTCTTCTCGGGATCTAACCCTCACCACGCGGGTTGCTACGGCGCAAGAAACACAATAGTATTTAATAGCTTTCTGTCCAGGAATGTAGGCTCCTTGAGCCCTTAACTCTCTCGCTAAAGTTGGTTCCACGAAGGAGACCCAGCGAGTTACCTTTTTTGCCTTATCTCTTGGAACAAGAGCGCCGCATGAACTGCATTGAACCATTTGGCTTCTACCCTTTCCGCCCTTAGCTCTTCCTCTTGATCGACGTTTTTTCGGCATTATTTCACCACTTTATGATATACATAATTAATGTATGCTACTTAAAACATCTTTACCTGCAAGAGAAATTTTGAGCGGGAACAATTATGTTCGATTTGATAGTTGTTGGAAATTTAACCATTGATTGTATTATAAGAAAGGGCACTGAGCCGGTTTTTATGCCTGGTGGGTCAGCTGCATACGCTTCGCTCGCCGCCAAGAGAATGGGAGCAGATGTATTAGTGTCATCTAAGGTTGGACCCGACTTTCCTAAGCAATACATATCTTGGCTAAGCAGAAGCGGAATAGACTTAGCTGGGTTAAGACGCGTTAAGGCACCGACAACTCACTTTATATTAAAATACGATGGCGAAAAACGTGAACTACAATTAAAGAGTTCATGTGAGCCAATTTCATTTAAGGATATACCTGCAAATATAAAAACTAAAGGAATTCATGTAGGACCAGTAGCTGGAGAAATTTCAGTTGAAACTGTTACGCAATTAGCTGAATTAGCTGAAAACATATCACTTGATTCTCAAGGTTTCGTGAGAATTTTTGATGACAAAGGTTACGCGAAAACAGGAAAAAGATTAGAAACAAAAGTGCTGGAACGAGTTGATGTGCTGAAAGCTACAGAGGAGGAAGTTAAGGTGGCAGTAGGTGTCAAGGATGTCTGGAAGGCTATGGAAACAGTTTCTGAATTTGCACCAAAAATAGTTATTGTAACAAGAGGAATTGCCGGCGCTTTCATATTAATTGAGAATTCTCGTTACGAGGTCCCAGCATTTAAGACTAGTTCAATAGTTGATCCTACAGGAGCAGGCGACGCTTTTATGGGCGCATTTATGGCTGAGTATGTGCAAGGTAAAAATCCTCTCTGGTGTGCTGCTGTAGGTTCAGCATCTGCTTCCCTAGTTATTGAGGCGATTGGACCTTCATTCGCTGGATCAAAGGATGATGTATTAAAAAGGGCTGAGGAAGTTCGTGGAGGAATTAGGAAGCTTTAGCTAGGTATTAGTAGGCTTTTGCAACATAAACGACTCTTTCAGCTTTTTCACCGCACCAGACACAAGGTCCGTCGGGTATTTCATTTACATCTATTCTTTTTCCCCTTACTTCAAATCCACCTGTCTCCGCCTTGATGAGGTCAGCGCACTCGTTGTTTCCGCAATAGTTCACGCGGATTATTCCCCCTTTTTCTTTTGCGATTTTTATAAGTTCATGCCTTGTTTCTGCTTTATGCAGATTTTCGTTAAGAAATTTTTCAGCCTTATCTCTTAGAGCCTTGAGAAGCTTCTCTTTTAGATCAAGAATATTTTTAATCAGGTCTTCATTTTTCACTTTGAATCTTTCACGTGCGTCTCTTCGAAATACGGTTACTGCTCCTTCAGCCAGTTCTTTCGGACCTACTTCTAATCTTACGGGTACGCCTAGCAGCTCCCATTTGTAGAATTTTTCTCCTGGTGTAGCATCGGAGTCGTCGAGTTTTATGCGGAGCCCCGCGTTCACTAAGTCTTTCTCTAGTTCACGGCATTTGGCTAAAACATCTTTTACAGCTTGCTTTATGGGTATTGGCACTATTATGACTTGTATTGGCGCTGCTTCGAAGGGTAGAATAAGCCCATAATCGTCTCCGTGAATACATATGACAGAGGCGGCTATTCTCGAAATTCCTGGTCCATAGCATGTCTGATGCGGATGCTTTGCGACTCCTTTCTCATCGAGATAGGTTATGTTAAATGGTTTAGAGAAGTTTGTGCCCAGGTAATGGGTTGTGGCTATTTGAACTACTTCTTTATCCGGAAACAAAACTTCAAAGGCGTTGGTGGTTACTGCTCCCGCGAATTTATCGAACTCTTCCCTTTGTAATAATAAAAAGGGTAGCCCAAGTTCTTCGTAGAGAACTTTTTCAGCGATTCTCATATCTTCATGAACCTGTTTAAGAGCGTCATTTTCCGTTCTGTGGACGTCGTGAGCCTCAATCCAGAGAAACTCTCTACCTCTTAGAAGAGGTTTAGTCGCTTTTGTTTCATATCGATATACTGAACCGTTTTGATAAAGTTTCAACGGTAAATCCTTGTAACTTCTTATCCACAGTGCGTACATGGGATACATGGCTGTTTCGGAAGTAGGTCTTAGCAGCATTGGCTCCTCAAGCTCGTGTTCACCAGCTCGCGTTACCCAAAATACTTCTTGTTCAAAACCCTTTATGTGCTCAGCTTCCTTTTTGAATGAACTGTTAGGAATGACTACTGGAAATAGGCAGGGCTCATGACCTGTGGCTTGCAGTTCTCGCTCATAAACGTCATAAATCCTGTTAATGATGTACATTATGGCAGGTCTATAAACAATGAAGCCTTTGACACCAAACCTGATGTCAACGAGTTTCGCCCTAGCTACTATCTCGTTATACCATTCGTTGAAATGCCCGTATTTATCTGGTAGACTTTTCTCAACAGCCATTAATTAGCGCCTCTAAGTTTAATGTATCATCTAATGTTGAACATAATAATAAATTTGCGAACGAAAAAAGCTGTTAACTGCAAAATGGTATGATCTAGCAAGCAGCCAATTAGTATGCATTTTTAATCTAAGAATAGATTGAGTTTACACTATTTTTTATTTATAAATGAGAGTTAATGTGTGTATATGCGCTCAAAGTTGAAAGCCGATCTTGCAATATTGAATGGTAACATAGTTAATGTGCGTACCAAAAAAATTGTTAAAGATTCGATCGCAATTAAATCGGGTAGAATAATTCGGGTCGGAAATGTTAGAGACTTAATAGGTGTATCTACAACAGTTGTAAATGCTAAAGATTTGTACGTTTCTCCAGGGTTCATTGATGCACATATCCACCTCGAAAGCAGCATGCTAACTGTGACGGAGTTTGCGAAAGCTGCACTACCTCATGGAACTACAAGTGTAGTTGTAGATCCTCATGAAATTGCTAATGTGCTGGGTATGTCCGGAGTAAAATTATTTCTGGATGAGAGCGCAAATCTTCCTTTAAAAGTATTTTTAACAGCCCCAAGCTGCGTTCCAGCTGCTGCCGGTTTTGAAACAAGTGGAGCCGAGTTAACTCCGGAAAACGTAGATGAGTTACTGCGAATTCCTAGAGTTGTCGGTCTTGGTGAAGTGATGAATTATCAGGAAGTAATTAAGAGGAATCCTGTGATGCTTATGAAAATTAGGATCGCACATTCTCTTAGGAAGAGGGTTGATGGACATGCTCCTGGGCTGCGTGGCAGGGAGTTAGCCGCATACGTATCAGCGGGAATTGATTCAGATCATGAGTGCGTCGAAGGGAGAGAAGCTATTGAGAAGCTTAGGCTTGGAATGTGGATTATGGTACGGGAAGGTTCAGCTGCTAAGAATTTACATGAGATCATTCATACCATCCGTGAAAAAAAGGTGGGTACCGAGCACATAATGCTGGTAACAGACGATCTAAGTTCAAACGATCTTGTTGAGGGGCATATTGATAGATTAGTTAAAGCTGTAATTAATGAGGGATATGACCCGGTTACAGCATTTCAGATGGCGACTATAAATCCAGCCGCCTATTTCCGCCTAAATCACTACATCGGCGTGATAGCTCCAGGTTTTAATGCTGACCTAATCATTTTAGAAGATTTAGACGAGGTTAAGGTAAAGACTGTAATAGCTAACGGAAAAATTGTGGCTAAAAATGGAAAATTAACTGCAAGAATTGCCCCTTTGAGATATCCGTTGGGCGCTCGTAGAACAATCAAATTGAAGCATCTGCCTACACCGGGACTCTTCGCAGTCAAAGTGCTGGAGGAAACTAACAGTGCCACTGTTCGGGTGATATGTGTGAAGGATCGTTCACTTTTCACTAAATCTGATAAGGCCATTCTCCCTGTGAAGAATGGTGTAGCGATCCCGGATGTGGAAAAAGATGTGTTACAAGCCGCCGTTGTAGAGCGACATCAAGCGACTGGAAACATAGGACACGGCTTTGTTAGAGGCTTCAATTTAAATTGCGGTGCGTTAGCATCAAGTGTTGCTCATGACAGCCATAATATTATTGTTATCGGCACCAATTGGAGAGACATGGCTATTGCAGTAAAAAATATTGTTGATGCAGGCGGCGGAATAGCGGCTGTTAAAGATAGCAAAACGTTAGCTTTTCTCAGTCTCCCTATAGCTGGACTTATGAGTAAAGATAATGCAGAGAGCGTTTCTCGAAAACTTACTGAGTTGCGTAAAGCAGCAGAAAAAATGGGTTGCCAACTAACTGAACCATTCATGACTATGTCTTTTATCTCGCTACCAGTGATACCTGAAATTAGATTAACAGATAAGGGTTTGATTGAAACTATGACTTTTGTTAACACTATTATTAGCTGATGCTTAATAGCCTAATTTGCCTAACAGTCCTCTTCAGATCCACAATCAGGTCTTATTGGTTTTTCCATCAACCGATTAGAAGCCTAGCTGGTAATGTAATATTCGCTCATCTTCATAGTAGGTAACATTTATGCTACACTTTAAAAATTGATCAAGAGAAGATTTTTGTAGAGTGTATGTCTAAAAGAATGAAGGTTTGAAAATAGGAGAAGAGAAAGTTGCGAGTTATAGCTGACCTTCACATTCACAGCAAATATAGTCGCGCTACAAGCCAAGAAATGAATATAGAAACAATAACTCGTTTTGCTCAAATCAAAGGGCTAACGGTAGTTGGAACAGGAGATTTCACTCACCCAAAATGGTTACAAGAATTAAAATTTTCTTTAGTTGAAGCTCCTGATACTGGACTGTATAGACCCGCAGTAAATCCTAAAACAGGTATTTACTTTACAGTTACGACAGAAGTTTCTACAATATTTGAATTTCAGGGAAAAACTAGAAAAATTCATCACGTAATTTTAACTCCGAGTGTAGAACTCGCTGCACAAATTAATGACCGGCTAGCAAAATACGGCAATCTCGCTGCAGACGGCCGCCCAACACTCAGCATGACCGCCCCGGAACTTGTCGAAAATGTCATGAATGTATCAAAAGATAACGAGATTTTCCCAAGTCACGCTTGGACTCCCTGGTTCAGTATATTTGGAGCTTTTAGCGGCTTCGATAAATTTGAAGACTGTTATCAAGATATGACTAAATACATTCACGCATTGGAAACAGGTCTCAGTTCAGATCCTCCGATGAATTGGCGTTTAAGCTCGCTTGACCGTTTTGCACTTGTGTCGAACAGCGACAGCCACAGTGCTTGGCCATGGCGAATTGGTAGAGAGGCAAATGCGTTTGAGCTCTCAAAACCCTCGTACTATGACATAGTGGATGCTATTCGAAGTAAAGATGCGAAACGATTTAAGTTCACTATAGAAACCGATCCAGCTTATGGCAAGTATCATTGGACTGGACATAGAGCCTGCAATATTTCTCTTTCACCACAGGAGGCAGCTAAACTCGGTAATATATGCCCTAAATGTCATAGAAGACTGACGAAGGGAGTTGAGCAACGTATTGAGGAGCTTGCTGATCGTCCAGAGGGTTACCAACCGAAGGGAGCGATCCCGTTCATACATTTACTTCCATTACATGAGATTATCGGAGCTGTCCTTGGAATTGATCAAATATCAAGTAAACAAGTTTGGGAAATCTATAATTCTATTGTCCAAAAATTTGGAGACGAGTACAAAGCATTAATCGACGCTTCAAGAGAAGAACTGTCCAAAATCGTTGACCCAAAAATTGCAGATGCTATTGTTAGAGTTAGAGAAGAAAAAGTCAAGGTTATCCCAGGATATGACGGCGTTTATGGTAAACTTATGGTTTTTTCAGAAAAAGAGCCTGTAACCCAGAAAACAGCTAAAAAACAAAAAGACCTAGAAGATTTCATCTGAATTAGAATGAGCCTCTGTGGCGGTTTTGGGTCCAAGCTGGGAGGCTTCCCACCAGCGTAATACCCATTTAACCACCAATCGCCAGTAGGTCCCTCTTGCCTTACCCGACGTCATCCCCGGGTTAGGTTTTATTTCAGGGGTTTCTAGCCCATTTCCACCCGAAATGAACCTGGTAGGGTGTGACTGTCATGGTTTAGCTCATGCTTCAGTGAACAGGATTGTCCTAGGCTCATGCTACCTCTGCATGAAACTTGGCTTACCCTGGCCACAAAGGCTGGAATCTACATTCTTATGCCTAGGAATGCTATATCACTTAGCGCGACGGTGTTTTGTAAAAGGGTTATTTTTCACGGTTATTTGCAGTTTCAAATTTAGGTTTCAATTTTAGAGTTGACATTTTTTTGTTAAAAGATGATATAGTTTTATAGATTTTTTATTGATTTAAAATAAAAATCATGAATTGAATCCATTTTCAGAGATGGGACTCGAGTGGGCTTTTTTTTACTATTTTTTATTGTTCTATCTAATTTCTTGGTGTGCTTAATATTCTAAAATTATTTTTCACCAGTGTTAAATAGAGACAATAGACTAGAAAGCTGAATCTAATTTGTTTCCATGCCCAGTATAATCCTTACTAATTTCCATCACGATTAAGACATGCTTGACACAAGTGTGGTTATTGGCAAGTCAAATGGCTTAAAGTTCAGCGGTGAAGATAGACTGGAGTATTGGCACATAAACAACTAATAACTAAAGCATGATGATGAGACACTTTACTGATTAATATAATAAGTGAGAACATTGTTGATATCGTTAATTGTTACAAAGTCTTACAACGAGTTTCTTTGATGCGGAAAATCTTTTTCGAGAAATCTGAAGTAATGAAAATATTCGCGTGCTATTTGTGAGAAAGACCTCCTTCCTCATAAAATTTTACTGATACCTTTTTACCTTCTTCACTTTTAGGAAGTTCACTAAGTTGTTGGGGACCAAAGATTAGTTTTTCTCTATCATAAGAGAGAATTACGTAAGCAGAGCTTATGCCCAACGCTCCTGTCGGACAGTAAAATACGCAGTTGTTGCAGAACATGCAAAGCCCGTAGTCTATTCTGATACCTTTCATTATCCTACCCTGGTACTCGTATTCAACTTGGTCAATACATTGGTTTGGACAGAACCTACCGCATACGCCGCATTCCTTGCACTTATCTGGATAATATATGTGGCGGCCTATGGTTCGCTCAGTAGGCTTAAGCGCCACGTAAGGATATTTGACTGTGAATCGCCTTTTGAATACGTGCGCGGATGCCAGATAGATTGGCTTCAAGGTATTTTTAAGATATTCTCTGATACCCATTTGACTCACACTCAAATTATTGAAGGAAATAGCTTTAACAGACCTAAAGTCAAAACCAAATTTGCTATTGCAAGCGGTATCAGTATCCGCCAGCCTATTCTAAGAAGCTGATCCATTCTTATGCGTGCAAATGATGTTTTAACTATTATAATTAGGGTTAGAACTATCAGGCTTTTAATTATAATCCAGGCGATCGAAGGCAGAAATCCGGGTCCAAGCCAACCGCCTAAAAATAGAGTTGTAAGTATTAACGTTCCGATGTATAGGCGCAGATAATTAGCCACCATTAATAGTCCAAAATTTATTCCAGTATATTCAGTCATCCAACCCCATATTATTTCACCTTCAGCTTCAGGTATGTCAAACGGTGTTCTCTCAGATTCAGCTAATACTGCGATAAAGCATACTAAGAAGCCCAGCGGCTGAAGGAGTATGAACCAGAATTTAGATTGAGCGTTAACTATTGAAACTAGACTGAGTGATTGCGCAATCATGACAACGCCCAACATGGATAAGCTCAAAGGCACCCAGTAGGCAAGTAACTGAAAAACTGCTCTTAAAGCACCGATGAAGCTATACTTATTGTTAGACGCCCAACCCGTTAGCAGTATAATTATTGGAAATAGAGAGTAAACTGCAAGGACAAATAAGAGGCTTAAATTGAAATTAAAAACAATCCAGTTTTCCGAAAATGGAATGACGGCTAAACTTAAGCCGGCGACTAAAACAGCGAGTATAGGAGTTATTTGGAAGAAGAGTTTGTCAGCTTCCTTTGGAATTATTGTTTCTTTGCCCGCAAATTTTAGGAAGTCCGCGATTGGTTGTAGGATTCCTGCGTATTTTCCCACATGCAGCGGCCCTATGCGAAGATGTACTCTAGCCCACATTTTTCTTTCAAACCAGATAGCAAACATGAGTATTGCCATGATAAAGACTAAGCCTGGAAAAATAAGGGCTTTAATCGCCAAATTAATTATAAGATTGATTATGCCCATTTTTTGTCACCTAATTAACGGTCACTATCGAAGGGCCAGGGATCAGTGCTAAAAATAATTATAGGGACGTCCGCCATATGCGCTCCTTTCATCATGTGGGGAAGTGCAGAAATGTTTCTGAATGATGGCGCGCTAATTTTTACGCGGTAAGGTTTGTCAGTTCCATCGCTTACGACGTAGTATCCGATTTCTCCTCTGCCCGACTCAATTCTACTGTAGGCTTCGCCTTCGGGTGTTCTAAATGGTGCTCTTTCCCTGAAAGGTCCTTCCGGTAGTTTATCTAGGGCCTTTCTAATTATCGACATGCTTTCTCTAATTTCGTTGAAGCGTACCATGGCTCTAGCAAATGAATCTCCGGTTTCTTCGGTGATTATTTTAAAATCAATTTGTTCATATGCAGCGTACGGCTCATCGACCCTCACGTCTACATTTACTCCGGAGCCTCTTAACGTTGGTCCAGTAACGCCAAGTTTTATAGCGTCATCATGCTTCAAAACTCCAACGCCTTTTAATCTCATTTGATAAGTTTTGTTTCCGAATATCATGTCATAATATTCGTCAAGCCTTTTTTCGAAATAATTGAATGTTTTTATTGCCTGATCTTTGAATCCGTTTGGTAAGTCTTCGCGGACTCCTCCTAGCATGGCGTACGTGTAAGTTATGCGGCTGCCCGTTACCATTTCAGCCAGATCCAAAAAAAGCTCACGATCAGCGATCCCCCAGTAGAGCGGCGCTAAAAGTCCTGATGATTCAAAGGATATGGCAAGTCCGTAGAGGTGGCTCATGATTCGGTTAAGTTCCGACATTATGACTCGAATGAATTGGGCGCGCGGGGGAGGAGTGATGTTCATCAATTCCTCAACAGCCATAATGTAGCCGAGTGAGGCGTTGAAGGAGTCTATGTTAGAGATTCTCTCCAACACTGGCACATTTACAATGTGGCTTCTTTTTTCAGCAATTTTTTCTATATTTCTGTGAACGTAACCGATGTCCGGGACGGCTTTAACTACTATGTCTCCGTCAAGATCAAGTATTAAACGCATGGGACCGCTGCCTGGATGCTGAGGACCGAAGCTCACATGAAGTGTAGCCATACATGGGTCACCTATTTGACGAAGTCTTTTCTTAATGGGAATTTTCCTTCCCATCCTTCTGGAAGCAGCAGCCTTCCCAGGTCTGGGTGGCCTTCAAAATTTATGCCGAACATTTCATGAGTTTCTTTTTCATGCCAATTAACGCTTTCAAAAATTTTTACCAGTGAGGGTAGATTGGGATTGTCTCTTGGAACTTGAGTTTTAAGTGAAGCAAGCACTTTCTTGGACGTTGACCAGATGTGATAAACAACTATGAACATGTTTTCTTTTATTTTATCAACACCAGATACAGAAACGGCTTGATCGAATCCTATTTCACGTAAATAACGTGCAATCTCAATTATTGATTCTTTATCAATTGATAGTGAAATACGAAATTTACGCTGGACTTTAACTTCAGCGTTGGGAAACTGGGACTTTATTTCTTCAGCTAGTTTATTTTCAAGTTCTGAACTCATTTTAACCCTCGCGTTCTTATCTTATCTTGCAATTTTCTTATCCCTTCAATGAATGCTTCTGGTCTAGGCGGGCATCCAGCAACATAAACGTCTACGGGCACTATTTTGTCGACACCCTTCACTACTGTATCTGAATCCCAGAAAACTCCGCCTGAAATAGCGCAGTCACCCATTGCAATGACGTATTTCGGCTCCGGCATTTGATCGTAAATCATTTTTATTCTTTTACCCATTTTTTCAGTGACAACGCCTAAAACAATCAGTAAATCAGCCTGTCTAGATGAAAATGCTGGAGCTACACCGAATCTTTCAACATCATAACGCGGACAAAGGAGTGACATATATTCAGGGTCGCAACACCCATTGAAAATCATAACAGGCCATAGAGAGGAGAGGCGCCCCCAATTAACAATTTTTGTAATAAGTTTTTCAACTGACATGGTTATCATCTTTTTTGCGAGGAGTATAAGTGTATTCGTTGATTAACATTTGCAAAACGTAAAGAAGGGTTAATGTAACTACCCCGATGAAAATTAGCAGAGGCACAAGTGCGGTGGTCCCGATGCTTGTGAATGACGCCGCACTGACGAATAGAAACAGGGCCAGTGTGTCGAAAAGTGTGAAAACTATTGCGTAGCCATAGTACTGGATTGTAAGTTGAGTGCGCCCTTCGCCTATAGGTGTTTCACCGCACTCAAAGGTTGAGTTTTTAATGGGATCTGGTTTATGGGGACTTATCATCTTTGAAAAAAGGATGGCGCTTATTGAAAATAGAAGTAATGCGCCTATGAATGCAAGCAGTGCAATTATATCCTCGATCATTTTTATTCCCCGATAATTAAATTTATGTAGTTTATTGCAGGTTTTTAACAATGATTTATTATTATAAATCGTTATAGAATTACAGTTTCTTAACGATTTTTATCATTTCCGTTTAGCAGAAACACCAAGTATAGCAACGGGCAAAGAAGAGGTTTAAGTTACCAGTATGGCGGATGCTAAGGCCTAAGTTTTAGAGACCAAAACTGCGTGGAACATTTTAATTGTAGAGACCATAGTAGAGACTATTATTTCACAGGCAGTGTTGATGTATGGAAAAGCGGTCAAGAGTGCTTATTGAACCTCAACAGAAAGTACTCGAAACTTTGCAGCTAGCCGTTAGACAGGTTGGATTAGAGACGTTCTCAAAGAGAGTGGATGTGGATGAAGAGCATTTAAATAAAATGCTAGTTGGAGAACAGTGGATTCCGATGTATATGGTACGGGAAGCGTGTGAAATAAACAAATACGCTGGCGGCCCTCCCTATACGAGATATGTTTCAAGCTGTATTGAAGGCACATTGATGAGAATGGAGGGAGTTGAATTCAATGAAGGAGCAGAGACGGCAGCTAATGTAAAAGAAATTAAACCAAAGGAAACCAAGAAAGTAGAGAAAATAGCGCTCGATAAGGAGAAGTATGCCAGAGAAGAAGCTTCTGTTAACCGCATGTTAATCATAAGCGCTTGTCTTCCCGTAATAATTTTTGTGCTAGCCATAATGGGTTATTTAATTGGAAAAAACTATGGGCAGTTCTATGCTGGTGTCGGCTTATTCGCCGGAATAATCATTAGTTTAATAGTTATTTTGTTGACAATATTCAAAGTTATGCCAAAACTTTTTATGGCTAAGTCTAAACAGGCGGAACCATAGCAATAAGTGGCTTTAAAGGTGCACGTACGTTTTTTTAAAAAATGGGCGATGGTTAAGGGCGATTAAAGTTACAGTTTTATATTTGAAATTGCTACGTTCACGAAATTAAGCGCGATGGTTGGATAGATTCCTAATAGCAGTATTAAGAACGTCGTTACGATGAACACTATTTTAAATTGAATAGGCTCAGAGACTTTACGTAAACCTTCAACTTTTGGAGAGTCAATGTACATACGTTTGATGACCCTTATGTAGTAGCCTAATGAAAATGCGCTATTTAATACGCCGGCAAGAGCAAGCCACCAAAGATTTGTTTGCAGAGCTGATGTGAATAGTATAAGTTTACCTATAAATCCGCATAACGGAGGTATACCCGCAAGCGAAAATAAAGTCATTGTAAAGGCGAAAGAGGTTATTGGTAATCGTTTTGACAATCCACTGTAATCATCAAGGGTATATGCAGAAACACTATGCGCAGCTAAAGCTGCAGCTAAAAATGCTGCAGAAGTCATTATTGAGTAATTTAATATTTGCATTAAGTATCCGGTTAAACCAGTTGAGTTAACTGTTGCTAACCCAATTAAAATGTATCCTGCCTGAGCGATGCTTGAATATGCCAACATTCGTGCTATGCGAGTTTGAGCAAGAGCAGCAACGTTACCAAGCGTCATAGTAAATAAAGCAAGTAGAGCAAAGATTATTGACCAACTAGATTTTAACATGATTAGAGCTACGAAGAAGATGCGTAAACCTGCGGCGAAGCCGGCCATTTTGGATCCTCCAGCTAAAAGAGCGGTTACTGTTGTCGGCGCTCCTTCGTAGGTGTCTGGAATCCACATATGGAAAGGTACTACTGCCATCTCCAAGCCGATTCCTGCTATAAATAGTACCACGGCTAAAAACGTTATAGGCTGCGAGGAGGATTTTCCACTACTGAGCGCGGTAGCGATAGTATAGATGTTTATTGAACCGACAGCTCCGAAAATTAGAGAAATAGCGTACAGAATTAAGGCCGATGCTAAGGCGCTTACAATAAAATACTTAACTGCAGCCTCATTTGATCTCGGGTCTTTTTTTCTGAGGCTTACCATTATATATGTTGAGAAGCTCATCAACTGCAGGGCTAGGTAGAGTACTAGTAAATCGCTTGCAAATGCGGCGAACATCATTCCAGTTGTGGCAAGCAAGAGCAGAGTATAATATTCACCCTGATTAGAATCGCGACTCATATATTCGTATGAAGCGATCGCCACTAGCGTCGCGACTGTAATGAAAATTATGCTGAAGAAAATTGAGAACGAGTCAACCACTATTATATTTCCGTAAAGAAACCTTGTCTCTACACCTGCCCAAGCCTCCCATAATGTGATAATGAGGCTTGATGTCAGGCCTATTATGCTCCAACATGCTACTATTTTTCCTTTAAATCTACGCTGCGTTAAGTAGCTGAGTATAGGCGTTACTAACGCGAAAACGATTATTATGACGATTGGTAGAAAAGCGAAATCCACCTAGCTACCTCCGATAATCTTTGCAAAATTGCGGGCGGTGGGGTAAATTATGTTTAACATTGGTGAGGGATATATGCCGAAAAATATTATTGGAATTACTAGAATTATCAATGGTAGAAGATCAGCTAACTTTGCTTCATGGACTGTATTTTTTAGGTGTTGCTCGGGTTGACTGAAGACCGTGCGGTTTAACATCCATAGGAAGTAAGCAGCTGTTATCGCTGGGGCGATTACGGCGATTGATGCGAGGCTGTACGCTGAAACAGCTGCAAGCAGAACTATGAATTCGCTTACGAAAACATTGAGAAAAGGTAAACCGAATGCGGCGAAAGATGCTACAGCCAGTAAAATGGCGGTTATCGGCATTTTTGCCTTGAGCCCCTTAAGTTCACCGATATTTCTGGTTCCGGCATGATCGTATATTAGCCCTGATAGCAAGAAGAGTAGGCCTACTACGATCCCGTGGTTAAACATTTGAAAAACAGCTCCAGCGATTCCGTTGGAGTTGAGTACTGATGCTCCTAGAAGTGCGAAACCCATAGCGCTTATGCTCGTTAGGGCTATCATTCGTTTAAGATCTTGCTGAGTCATCGCCATGATTGCTCCATAGAATATGCTGAATATTGCGAAAGCGACAATAATTGGCGATAGAAGCTGTGTTGCTGCCGGAAGTATAAGGTAGTTTATTCTTATGAAGCCATATACACCCATCTTCAGCAGTAAACCTGCTAATAGTACGCTTATTGGGGCTGGTGCTTCGACATGAGCGTCTGGAAGCCAGGTATGAAGTGGGACTACGGGTATTTTGACTGCAAAGCCGATGAATATGGCGGTAGCTACTATAAGTTGAAGCGGCATAGGAAGACTGGTTGTGGATAATTCAAGAATGTTGAATGTGTGGGGGGTCGATGCGCTATACAGGGTCATGAAGCCTAGAAGCATAATTACGGCTCCTACATGTGTGAAGATTAGAAATTTTATTGCAGCATAGGTTCTTCGAGGTCCACCCCACTCACTAATTAGGAAGAACATTGGAATTAACACCAGCTCCCAGAAAAAGTAAAATAGGATGAGGTTTAGTGATGTGAAGACCCCTATAATTCCGACTTCAAATAAAAGCAGTAATGCAAAATATTTTCCAGTTTTATATGAGACATGCCGAGATGATGCGGCCGATATTGTCGTAAGGAAGGTGGCGAGGATTATTAGCGGTAAACTTATTCCGTCGACTCCGACAATGTAGGTTAGACCGAAACTTTTCACCCACTCGTATTGCTCCAAGAATTGGAAAGATGTGTTACCAGGTTGAAACTTGAGATAAATGTAAAGTGACATAATGAAAGTTAATGCAGTAGTGATAATTGCCAAAATTTTGGATGCTTTGTCATGGTGAAGTCCAGTTATATAGGCGAGAATTGCGCCTATTAACGGCGTTAACAACATAATCGACAATATTCCTATCATGCCATCACCATAAGCCTCGAGTTATCAGTATTACTGCAATTATTAGAAAGATTACTCCAATCATGTAGGCAAGTACATATCTCTGAGTGATTCCGGTTTGAATTCTTCTTAGCTTTGAGGCAAAAATTACTGATGCTGCTGCGACACCATTTACAAAACCGTCAATCACATTTACGTCAAATTTGACGCCGAGGCTAGAAAAAACAACCATAAATTGGGCAGTTCCATAATTGAAGCCGTCGATGGCTACATCAACATATTTGCTCAGTGTTCGGCAGAGTTTGTAGGTGCCGTCTACGAATATTTTATAGTAAATTGCGTCGATATACCATCTGTTTTCAAGGAATACATGTAATTTAGTTAACGACCGATGTTTACTTAAAATTCCAGTTGGACTTACAGATTTTTTAATGTACAGCAGGTACGCTGGTACGCCGCCTAACACGAGGATGCCTAAAGTTAATGGGAATGCTGCGCCTGTAAATGTATGGAGGTACATTTGAATTGGGCTGGAGTATGTTACTCCTTGAATTATGAATTGGTAGATCCAAGGTCCCAGAAAGCCGCCTATTAACGTAAAAGCTGAAAGTAGAAAGAGTGGGACACTCATTGTAGCTGGTGGATCATGAATTATATGACCATCGTTTTCAAGCTCTTTGATGTTGTCGCTTTTCGATCCGAGAAAAGCTACTCCTATCATCCTAATGCTATAGAAGAAAGTTAGGATAGCGGTAGCAGATGCTAACCCGAGTAGGAGATATCCTTGAGTACCCACTTTTGCGTAAGTTAAACAAACTTCTAAAACAGCGTCTTTGCTCCAAAAGCCGGCTAAAGGCGGCACCCCTGACAGGGATAAAACACCTATTAACATGGCGCTGAAGGTAATCGGCATCAAGCGCCTTATTCCCCCCATTTTGAAAATGTCATTTGTTTCTGTAACATGTATAACGGCTCCTGCGCAGAGGAATAGAAGCGCTTTAAATACAGCGTGAGTCATGAGATAGAATGTTGCAGCAAAAAATCCGTCAGCATTCTGAACGAGAAGTCCGCTGATTCCGAGCGCAAGCATCATGTAGCCTAATTGGCTTATAGTTGAAAATGCTAGAATTCTTTTAAGATCTCTTGCAACAACCGCTTGAGTCGCCGCCATAAAAGCAGTGAAGGCTCCAATCCACGCTACAATTGTGAAAAACAGTGTTAGTTGACTATACCCATTCACCCATAGGGCGTTATAGAAAAATGGTAGAATTCTTGCAACTAGATATACTCCAGCATTAACCATTGTCGCAGCGTGAATAAGCGCTGACACGGACGTTGGGCCCGCCATAGCGTCTGGAAGCCAAACGTGAAGTGGAAATTGAGCTGACTTTCCAGCTGCGCCCCCGAACAGAAGTATCGGAGTTATCGTCAAAAGTCCCGCACGTACAAGATTAGCGATCCATTGAGTGTTTCCCGCAAGTCCAACAAAACTGAAAGTTCCTGAATAATGGTAGATGATGAAAATACCTGCTAATAGAAGAACGTCGCCGACTCTTGTCACTATGAATGCTTTAGTTCCACAGTTTACATTGTAGTTGTCTTTATTCCAGAACCCTATTAACGCGTAACTGCAGATACCGACTATTTCCCAGAAGACTAATAGTTGGAGGAAATTATCAGCCATCACGAGCCCTATCATGCTGCCGATGAATAGTAGCATGAAAAAGAAGTAGCGCGATAACCCTTCTTCGCCTTTCATATAGTCAACGCTGTAAAGTATAATCAGAGCTCCTAGCACTCCAGTGATGTTGGCCATGAAAACGCTCAGCCGATCAGCTAAGACCCCGAACGTAATGTTTAATCCAGATATCCAAACAAACTGGAGATGAATCGGTACGGCAGATGTGTATGCCATAGGTATCATGTATACTGTAATTGCAGCGGTGGCAAATGCAACAGCGACGGCAAACCAATTTCGGGCTTTCGGACTGATTGCTGAAACAAGCGGAATCAGCATGGCGCCTGCAATGGGTACGATGAATGAGAGATACGTTGCGTTTTGAAACATTTTCCCATTATCCTATTAGCTTAGATGCAGTTGGTATGAGAATTTTCATAAGCGGATTGGGCATTACTCCGAGTAAAACTGTCATAACCGCTAAAACTACTACTGGAATCCACATAATAGGCGACGATTCTTTCACATCCTTCAGATTACTTGGAGTAGGACCTAAGAAGACTCTCCAGATGAATAGCAGACAATAAGCTGCAGTTATGACCATGCTTACCAAAAAGAAGGCTGTTAGAATGGTATACAGCCCGCCTGCTGTTAAGCCTCCGTAAAATATTGAGAACTCGGAAACGAAACCGCAGAATGGCGGGGTTCCGGCAAGACTGAGTAGGCCTATTGTTGCCGCGGTTGCAGTGATGGGCATTTTACCTGCTAAGCCTCCCAGCTCCTTTATGTTTCTGGTTCCTGTTTGATGCATGATGATGCCTGCAACCATGAAGAGAAGCCCTTTAGCCATTGCGTGGGTAATTATCTGAAATAATCCTCCAACAAGCCCAAGATTTGTATATACGGCGAAGCCGAAGAATATGTATCCGAACTGGCTTATGCTACTGTAAGCTAGAAGCCGTTTGATATCTGTCTGCACAATTGCCATTAGACCGCCATAAATCATTGTTATCACACCGATAATTGCAAACAAAAGAGAATAGCTGGTGAAAGTTTGAGGAAAACACCCGACAGCTATTCTAACCATAGCGTATGCGCCGCAGGCTATCATAACTCCACTGAGTAGAGAGCTGATAGGGGTAGGAGCCTCCGAATGCGCGTCAGGCAACCATGTGTAGAATGGAAAAATAGCCATCTTCACCATGAAGCTTATCATCATAAAAAAGACTGCCAATTTAAGTATGAGACTGGGCATCAAGGTTTCCGCTAAACCAGTTTGAAGGGTTAACAAGCTGAAAGTGTGGGTGTAGTTATAAGTTAAAAATATCCCTAGCAGTAGGAAGAGGGAGCCTACATGAGTGTATATAAAGTACTTGAATCCAACCTTCGAGGCCTTATCGGCTGTTCCCCAAAATATAATTAGGAAATAGCTGGGCACGATCATGAGTTCCCAGAAAAAGTAGAACTCTAAAAGATTCGATGCTAGAATAACTCCCTGCATTCCCGTATAGAACAGAATAAAACAAGTGTAGTATCCAACTTGATTTTCAACTCCTTTCATGTATTCTAGGCTGTAGACTGCTACTAGAATGCATAAAACTGCTATTATCAACGCTATTGGGAAGCTAAGCCCATCCAACAGAAAACCGAAGGATACGTTAAATGCGGGAATCCAATTGTAACTTTCATAAATAGAATTTCCACCTTGAAGAAAATTGGGAAGATATGACGCCAAAATGACTGCGGATACAAGAAGAACCAGTACGAAAATTAATCCAGCTGCTTTTGAATATCTTTTTCCAATTGGATACAGTATAAACGCCATTATTGCTGGAAAAACAACAGCTGTAAATAACAGATAAGGAATCATGCAACTTCACCCTTTCAATCTGCGAAGCTCTGACACGTCTACGGTTCGATTAAGTCGATACATCAAAATGATTATAGCTAAACCAATAGCGACCTCAGCTACGCCTGAGGCTATTGAAAAGATGACTACCATTTGTCCAGAAATAATCGGTGGACTCATATATGCTGAAAAAGCTATCAGGTTTAGGTTCGCTGCAAGTGTAAGAATTTCGATGGCGAAAAGCATTCTTATGGCGTTTGTTTTAGAGATCAGTCCATAGAAGCCTAAGCAGAGAAGGATGATGGATAGGATTAGATAGTAGGCTAAAGGCACCACTTCAGTTTCACTCTTTATCCTCTTTTATTAAAGTTAATGCGCCGGTAGAAGCTGTCATCAGAATAATCGCTAAAATCGCCAAAGCGACTCCATAGCTAACAAGTAGACTGGTACCAAGTTCAGTAACTGAAAAGGTTGAAGGACTTTGCGGTGAAAACCATAGACTGCCCGCCATAATCACAAGCCAAACGGTAACAACGAAGAACGCTAATGAAACGATAACCGCCCAAACCCTTAACTCCACAACCTCCTTTACGCCGCGTCCTATGAGCATCACAACAAACAAAATTAATACTATCACTGCACCCGAACGAATTGCCAGTTGAAAGAACGCAACATAAAAAGCGCCGAGCAACATGAATAACCCCGCCGCCGCAGCAAAGGTTACTGCAAGCGATAAAGCCGCGTATACAAGTTCCTTTGCTTCCAGTGCAACTATGGCTGAGATTATGGTTACTGATGAAAGCAAAAAAAATGTTATGTCAACGAAGTCTATCACATGGTACACCAATTAGAACTTTTTCCTAATATTAGATATAAAAATATAATACGCTACTATCATAATAAATCACTTCAAAAGTGCCTAGTGCATATCTAGCGCTAGAATTACTTGAGAACTAAGGCTTTTATTGCGTATGACGGATAATGTAGCATTAATGTGGTCACGATGTCTCTAGGTATATGGAAGTACTCTTACATAGGCCCGAAGATTCATGGCATGATTACATTTATGTTAACTAAAGATAATTTTGATGAACTAGTTAAGAAGAACCTAAACGAGGTCTACAGTTTCCTAGAGCATACACCTTATCAAGAGGTTATTTCTGCAGTGCCCATAGAGCATTTTGACTCAGCTACATTTGAAAAGTTTCTTGTTGATCATTTTCTGACGACCTTTGATAATATCAAAAGGAATTCGCCTAAAGAAGTGGGTAGTTTACTTGATGCTATGTTAAATAAGTTTGAAGTTGAAAATTTAAGAATTATACTGAGAGCTAAAATAGCAGGACTAAATGTCGACGAGACTATGAGTTACATAATTCCTGTAAGAGAGTTTAGCGAAGAGTTCTGCAAAAGTTTGCTGGAAAAATCGGAAAACGTTGAAGATATAGTGCATCTTTTGATGAGAACAGATTATGGTCCAGCTTTAGCGAAAGGGCTTAAAGATTTTGAAGAAACAGGATTATCTATCTCTCTTGAAACAGCTTTGGATCAGTACGTTTACGAATCTCTTTGGAAAGAAGCTGATAAAATCGGTGACGCGGATAGAAAAATCGCGAAGAAGATAATTGGAACGGAAATTGATTTCGCAAATATGAAACTGATTCTCCGATGTAAAACGCTTCATATTGAGGCCGATCAAACACGGAAATTAATTTTGCCAATATTTTTCCAGTTGACTGAAGAAAGCATAAACAAAAGCATAGAAGCTGAGGATGTTGAAAGCGCTTTAAACCTGTTTATGCTGAGATCTTACAAAAACATATTGTCCGTAGTTTTAGCACAGTATAAGGATTCAAATTTGTTGTCAGAAGTAGAACAAATTTTTGATGAGTTCCTGCTTAAAAATAACCGTGACATTCTGAAACACCCATTCCCATTTGATGTAGGGGTGGTAATGAGTTTTCTTAACGTTAAATGGATTGAAGTTAAAAATCTGAGAGCGATTGTAAAAGGAAAAGAAGATAATGTACCTGAAGAGGCAGTGCAGAAAAAACTTCTGACCTAAATTTTTGAAATGATAATAAAAGCGATAAGTAGACCGTAGATAGCAATAGCCTCTGCAAGGACTACCGCAATAACATTCTTCGAGAATGACTCAGGCTTCTCTGCAGCAGCGCTTGCCATAGCTGCCCCTGTAGGACCTATCCCGAGTCCAGCCGCTAAACCTGAGAGCCCACTTACTGCCCCGGCTGCTAAAGCTTCAGCACCCGTCGTATCAGTCACAATTAAGCTCAATTTAGCTATAAGCAAAAATGATGAAAGCAAACCGTAAATAGCAATTGCTTCAGCGAGGACTACCGCGATAAGCGCCTTTGTTAGAATTTCCGGTCTCTGTGTACCTGCGCCTGCCATAGCTGATCCTGAAGTTCCTATGCCAACAGCGGCACCTATGGAAGATAGGCCGGTTGCAGCCATTATTCCAATTGCAGCTTCTAAGGGAGCGAGCAATTTTAGATACCTCTATTTTTGAACCATAAATGGTTTATATTCAATACCTTCTCCTTTATAAAATTTTGAAAACCATTCCAACCAGTGAAGTCGTACTGTGTGAATGAATACGATTAATCCTTCAAGCAGCATAATAAGCATAATCGTTCCAATGGCGATAACACCTAAACCGATTATTCCTAAGGCATCTGCCATGATAAGTACCTGCGAAAGCATTTCGTGAACCAGAGCTAAGGCTAGAATTCGGCCATACGATACGGTATTGCCTATAGAGGAAATGATTATTTCGAATGAAGCAGAGAAGCCTCCGATAAGACCTTCCAGCAACATTTTTCCACCCATCATAATTATGACTGGCAGAATTACTAGTAGAATAACTGTTGGAAACAAATTACTAGTCCATTTGTCGATGTTGACTCCATAATTGAATAATACAAGATACATCAAGCCGAGGTAGAACCACAGCCAGCAAACTGGTTCAAAAAAAGCTTCTTTGAATTCTCTGTTAATTAATTTGCTAGACAAGTTAAGAACAAGACCGGATGTAATGTGTAGTGTTCCCACATATAATGCGAGCCTAAACATTAACATAGGTGACGTAAAAGGATCGAATGATCTGCCTATGCGGGGGATGTAAGTAAGTATGAAGGCCAAGGGTGGCGTTATGCCGAATTGAGTGAGAGGAACGCCGAAGAAACCTCCAAAAATGAGCCCCCCAATAATTGCGGTAATACCGCACAGTAATAGCAGCTCTCCTGCATCAAAGACGTAGCGTATAATCTCTGATTGGGGCACTCCTTTTCTCTTTTCAAATAGAATTAAGAGACTCACGGCGACCAAAATTAAGCCGTGGCCGACGTCCGGAAACATTAGACCGAAGATTATCGGAAAAGTAAAACTAATAAAAGAAGTAGGATCAAACTCGTGGTAACTCGGAATGCCATAAGAGGTAGCCAATTTTTGGAAAGATTGCAGGAACTTCGGATTTTTAAGAAGGGTGGGGACAGTTTCCTCCTTTTCAGGTTTTTCGGGTTCAACTATGCAGAAGCTTTCAGAGGCTTCCTTAATGATTTTAGTAGTTTCTTTTGTTTTGCCTTCAGGAACCCATCCTTCGAAGTAGATTGTTTCAGCTGTCTTCCCGAATTGAAGTTTAGTCTCTTCTAACGTTTTTTCAAGTTTTATAGACCCGGATGACGTTAACAGGAACTTTCTTTTTTGTTCAGCGAGTTTTTTTATCTGATTCAATACCTCGTCTTTTTCTTTATGTAATTTTTCAAGTTCAGGTGCAGCTGAATCTATTTTGCCTAGTTTAGTTGTTAATTCTTTGTACTGCGTTTCTATTCGTGATAGCTCTTCCTGAATCTTATTGAATTCGTCTGCAGAAAGTTTCACCGATTTTACTTTTTCAGCAACGATGATGTCAGTCATGTCAGAAAGTTTTTTTATCTGACTCGAAACTTCATCTTTCTCCTGCCGTAATTTTTCAAGTTCAGCTGCAGCCGCATCTATCTCACTAAGTTTAGTTGTAAATTCTTTATACTGCTCCTCTATGCGTGTCAGCTCTTCTTCGATCTTAATGTATTCGTCTGCGGCAAGCCTCTTTGGTTTAACTTTATCTTCAACAACGCTTTCCGGTATGCTGAGATTTTTTATAAGGTTGGTTATTCTTGAGTTAAGAGCTGTAGCTTTGGAAAGGATGTCGGTGGCTTCAATGGGGGTTAGGACGTCTTTAAAAGAATTGAATTTTTCACGTAGATCTATGAACTGTATTAATCCTTTGTCAATTAAGGATAACAAAACAGGGTCCAAGTAGGGCTCATAGATTATTACCTTCAACTTCATCATTCTAACTGGTCGCAGCAAATGTAACTACTTCCGCTTGAATTAAAATAACAAATTTAGTTAGCAATGTAAATAAGCTTTCTTCATTTAATTTATAATAATTTATTGATAAGGCGACTTAGAGTGCAAACGAATAATAGTTACGGCGGAGAATTAGGAAAGTCAATGCATTATGCGTATCTTGCTACCGAGTTACCTATAATGGTGGGTCTATGCGCTTACCTTGGCTACATAGTTGGCAATAAAATCAGCTCTTACTATGGGCTAATCGGTATAGTTGCGGGAGGGCTGATTGGTTTTATAATAGGTATATTAGGCCTCTTTTTTGCTACAGGTGTCCTACATAGTAGTTTAACAAATAAAGGCGCAAAAAAGGCGAAGAAAATAGGGGAGCAAAAAAGTGCAAGCCTTGATAAACTGAAAGAATTAAGCGATACCGTTGAACAGCTAAAGAAACTGTCTGAACTTAGAGATACTGGCGGAATAACTGATGAAGAATTCCAGGCCAAAAAGAAGGAACTAATAGCAAAAATGTAGAGGCAATAATAAGGCTAGCCTAAAACCGGGCAGAGCACATAAAGTAATTGTAAAAAGAAGTAATAAGGCAATCATTTACTATGTGATTGATTTAACGCGTAAAAAAGGCTTAAATGTCTAAAAATGAACTTTAGAATTCCATTTTTCTATTTTACGTAGCCTTACGTGCAAATGTGAGATAGCCAGTATGAGCTACCTGCCAGGTTTCTGGTCTGGTTGCTCCGCGTTCAACCTTGAACTCCCTAATAAAACACTCGATTGTTTCCACATCGACAAATCCGTTGGTCTTCGCTTTATCAACAGTTTCAACAACTTGTTCAATTGTTGGACTGAAAGAGGCGAAGGCTCCTCCACCTTTCAGCGCCTCGTAAGCATGCGGCACAACAAGCCATGGTGTTGCCAAGTCTAATACTACAGCGTCAACATTCTTCTCACTAATTCCTTGTACGATATCTTTATTCTTAATCTCAATATATTTTAGGACTCCAGCTTTTTCCATATTTTTTTTGGCAGTTTCTATGAATTCCCCTCGAACCTCGTAGCTATAAACGCGGCCTCTTGGCTTTACGTGATAAGCTATAAAGCTGGCTAGGGCGCCGCTTCCAGTTCCTGCCTCGACAACCTTCCATCCAGGTCCGATTCCCGTATTCAGGATAATTTGTGCCATGTCTTTAGGATAGATGATTTGGGTTCTTCGCAGCATTTTTGCAGTATAGTCTTGAATCTGCGGTTTAAGTAGAATGAACTCGAAACCGATGTTTGATTTGATTCTATCTCCGTAATATTTGCCAATAACATCATCGTGATTAATAAAACCCTTATGGGTATGCTGCACCTGCCCTTGTTTAGCCTTAATCAAATATGTTCGTCTCTTATCCAAAAAGAGAAGTACATCTGCACCCTCAGTAATTTTTTTAGGCACTGCTTAACCCTCAAGAAAATTATAAGGGTTCATTTAAGTTGTTCAGTTGCTTTTGCGATCCGTTCTAGCGCGTTTACAATATTTCTCTTGGAGGCTGCATAGGAAACTCGACAAAATCCTTCACCGTCTGGACCGAAGGCTGATCCGTTAACAACGACAACTCTAGCTTCCTTCACAAGATACTTGGCGAATGCTTCTGAGGACATTTTAAACTGTTTAATGTTTGGAAAAACGTAGAAGGCTCCTTTCGGCATGTTGCATTTGAAGCCTGCTATTTTATTCAATCCATCTACGGTAATTTTTCTTCTCATGTCATATTCGGCGGCCATTTCTTTAACGCAGTTTTGAGGTCCCGTCAATGCGGCTATAGCGGCTTTCTGCGAAATTGTTGAAGCGCATACCGTTGTAGCGTAATGCACTTTTAGTGCGTTGGAGATTATTTCCGAGTTTCCAGCTATGAAGCCAACACGCCATCCAGTCATTGCGTAGGTTTTAGAGAAACTATTTGTGATTATTGTTCTACCTTCCATCCCGGGTATTGAGGCTATTGAACAAAATTTTTCATTATCGTATAAGAAGGCTTCATAAACTTCGTCGGACAATACCAAGAGGTCGTGTTCCTGAGCTATCCTAGCAAGTTCAGTAATGCATTTTTTGCCTAAAACTCCGCCGGTTGGGTTATTGGGGCTGCACACAATTATGAGCTTAGTCTTATCTGTAATTCTCCTCTCAACATCCATTGGATCCCATTCAAATCCAAGTTCTTCTTTAAGTGGAACTGGAACAGGCACACCGCCCGCTAGACGTACTGACGTATTATAAGGCGGGTAATACGGGCTTGGGATGAGGACTTCGTCACCAGGGTTTATCAGCGACATTAACGCTGCCCAGTTAGCTTCACCGCCTCCGGAAGTGATTACTACTCCTTCTGCAGGGTCAACTTCGAATTTTCTTTCGTTACGCAGTTTTTCGGCTATTAATTGTCTAAGTTCCAACAGTCCCTTATCACCGGAGTAATGAGTGAAACCTTCGTCAAGAGCTTTTTTTGCGGCTTCAATGATGTGCTTTGGAGTTGTGAAGTCGGGTTCGCCTACGTTTAGGAATATTACGTCTTTTAGATTAAGACCGCGAGCATAATCGGTAATCGCATAGAAAGGTGATCTCTCTGCTTCGTAAACTTTTTTTGACAACCACTTTGACATTTGCCTCTTCTCCTAGAAGAATAGGTATCTTGTTGATATTTCAAAAAGAATTAACATATATGCTTTAATTAAGATTGCTTAGGGCCCCTTTTGCTTAGCACTATTAATTTTATACATTAAAGATTAAAGTTTAAGGGTGTAATCTTCTTTAACAATGTTTAGGATGATACTTGTTACGCTCCTCCTTATGTGAGGAATGGTTAAAACTGATTTGATGAACTTGTTCATTGAAGCTCTATCCTTAAACCTTGCTATCACTGCAACATCATAGTCTCCAGTTATGTCGTATACCGAGTATACGTCGTCGAGTGCGGCAAGGTTTTTTTCGACGTCTATTAGGAATTTTCCGTCAACCTGGAGAAGTATGAGAGTAGTAAGTTCAAATCCGACTTTTGATGTGTCAAGTATTGTAGTATAGCCCTTAATTATCCCCTCATCAGTCAGCCTCTTAATTCTATTATAAATTGTGCCCGTAGCTACGCCCAGCTGTTTAGCTATTTCTCTAGAGCTTTTTCTAGCGTCCTGGCTTAGTGCTTTAAGTATTGTAATATCTAAATCATCTAAACTAATGGATTTCTTAGCCAACAGTAAAACCTTAAGGTAAATCTTAACTTTTCAGTGATAATTTAACTTTACGTACAAGTACTAGTCAACCAGTTCGAAAACCGCTCAGATAGGATTTAGTAATTTTATTTAACTCTTACGGAGGGAAGCATTACCCATCAAGGTAGGGTAGTTCATTTTCTTATAAATGTGAACAGTAATATTGGGAGTCATGGAACCTGTCTTTTTGACTTTACCGTACGCGGTTAAGGCAGAGGATAGAAAGAAACCATTCACTGCAGATATGGAAGTAGCATCTATACTATTTTTAGCCGAAGGGAATCGGAGTAAGGGTGGATTGTTAAAGGGACCATTGGAGAAAATTTCCTTTGTTTCTAAGCTGTGTTATCCTCTATACCTATTCCCGTGGAGTGATAACTGTCTAATATTGGATGGATTGGGAATTGTTTCAAATTCAATAGTTTACACGGGAGTTCCTGACATTGACTCGTTCATCAGCGACTTTAAGAGAGCTTCAACTGACCGAGAGCTTTACATGAAAGCTTTAGTTGGGCACATTAAAACGTTTGAAAGCTTTACAGGTCAGAATGAAGTCCCAATTGACTCAGTTATTATGGATAAAAACTTGCTGTCAGAACTTTCACAGTACATTAGGAAGGAGCAGCTAAAAGGACAGCCTGAAGAAAAAATTCTGACGCCTATGTTTGTTGATGAAATTGCTCAGGAGAAAGCTGGAAAGCTGGTAAATGAATGCGAAAGAGTAAGATCGGATATTGAAGGATTGAAGAACGCAGTCTTTGTCTTAGTAGAGGAAACGAAATTTCACAGCCAGAAGATTCAGGCAGAAATAGAACAGGTGAAAGAGAAGTATGCAAGTGAAATTAACAGCATAAAGCCTGATGTTGACGTGAAAGTTGGGGAATTGAATAGGAAACATGAAACTGAGTTATTGAAGGTTGTAGAAGGTAATAAAAAGGAATTAGCAGCTGCATTGAAGGAGCAGGCCAAGTATGAACGAGAACTACGCGAGTTACTTCAGAAGGCAGGTAATTGTGCTAAACATGAAGCGGATTATAAGCGGCGTAAGAACAAAGATGTAGCGTCTTATTGGAATAGAGAGCGGAATAAGTATCGGAATGAAGCCTCCGCTGTTAAGAAGGAAATTTCGGCTTTATCAATACGCACTAAAAAAATGAGGGGGGAGAACGAATTAGAAGTAAAGGAGCTTAATGAAAAATATCAAGGGATGATTGAAGGCGAGCTGAACAAAATTAAAAAACTTGAGATATTACGTGAATCTAATATTGATGCTAGAAAAAAGGAAGCAGATGAATTAAATCTAGAGACCTCAACTATAACAAGTTCAATCGAAAAGCTGATTGAGAGCAAGAGGCAGCAGAAATCAAGAATCGAAGAAATGGGTATTCAATTGAAACTTGATGAAACTAAACTCATCGGCATACCATTTTACATTGTTCGCTATGAGTCAGAAAAAGAGGCGCGGTACAACATTTATCCGCCTATGATGGTTCAGAGCTATGAAGGAATTTTAAAAAGTGTTAAAAGAGCCATTTCAGTTTTCAAACCCAAGATTTCATTTCTTTTGGAGCCGATATCACCAGGTTTAGCAGAGTATTTCACTAAGGATTTTCTGAAAGCAGTTTATAAAGAGGAGAAGCTGTTGGAAGAAATGTTTGAATTAGGCTCTTCTGGAAATTTGCTTAAAAATCCTAATTTGAGAGAAGCATTGGCTAAGGGTTTGCAGGAGTTAAACAGTGAAGGATGGATCTCAGATAATGAGTTGCTTGACTTCCAAAAAGTGATTTAATTTGGCGGAAAATGAAAAGATTGTAGAACGTGTGCTTTTACTTAAACAATGCTTTTCTAAAGCTAAACTTTTCGCGATAGGAAGAGGCTTAAAAATACGGTATTTTGAGCGCTTCAGCAGCGGTTGGGATGTTGATGAAGGGGTGGCGGCTTTCGAGGTTGCGTCAAATGTTAATGATAATCAACTTATGGATGTATTCCATAATTACGCCCCGTGGAAATGGGTAATTTTCAGAGGTAAATATTACACTTATGAAAATGGAGTGCTTTCCCTTTCAGGTTCGTGGAAGATGCTTGAAAATAACATAAACGAGCTAAAGGAGAGGTATGGAAAGAAAGGTCTGCTGGTTCTAAAAACCATAGCCCAAATTGATAAAAGCTGCAGTCTTAAAGAAATTAAAGAAAACTTAGAAAATACAGGGCATAAGATTGATCCGCTTCCTATCGTTAAGGATCTTGAACGATTGAAACTAATAGCTACTTCCTACTCCGGTAAGGAGTACAAAGAATGGAAAATATCTGAAGAAGTTATGCCTTTAATTATGTTAGAGTTCGGTGAGAAACCGTCTACTCGCACACTGCAAGGTGTAGTTCCGACTAAAACTGAGGCGGCTGAAGTTGACTACGTGCAGGAGGAACGTGATAACATCAAGATAATGAATGATGAGTTGGATGAGTACCTAGTTGATTTAATTAAGAACCGTCTACAAGACACAATAACGTTCGGAAAAGAAACGTCAATTACTTTTATCGCAAAATACATTCAAGACTTATTCGGTCCCGTACTATACTTTGACAGCCTGCTAAGCATATCACAACAATATGGGTTGGCTGACGCTGCAATAACCCATGAGCAGGGTAAGACAGGTATGAGTACAGGCTTTAATTTAGCCCTATTTGGTGAGCCGGGTACGGGAAAAACGTTTAGCACTAGAGATATGGTTCTTGGAAGACCTGAAGCGAAAATTCCCGCTCATGGGATTCCTGGAAGAAATAGATATGCTGGAGGAATCAGCCCAGCTCGTTTCATCAGAATTGGTCAAGCGTACACTGGGCAGACGTTTAACTTCATAGTCCCCGAATTCAATGATTGGTTTAAGTACAAAGGGATGGTCGAGCCGTTAAAGCTGGCTATGGAAAGAGGGGAGATAAAGTATGAGTTGCATCGAGAAACAATAGGTCCTTACCGCTTCAATTCTTTCTTCAGCGTTAACTACAATGTAGCTGTTTACGGCCGAGGCTATGAAGTAACAGTTCAGGATCCGAATTTTAACGCTATTGAAGACAGAACCCTTTGCCGTCTTCATAGATTAACAAAATCGCGTTTCGTTGAGATTGCTGAAAGCCAGATGCGATTAGCTCTAGGTGAAGTGGATATAGATAAAGGCGCGCGAAGAATTAGGGATCACCTAACATTGATTTACGCCATAGAAACAAAACATCCGTTAGTTGAAGATCGTTTCAAGTTTAAGCCAGTTATGATAACGCCCGAGATGTATCAGAAAATAGGTCAGGCGCGGGAGGCGATTTTGGAGAGAATACCTAAAGAAGTTGTCCGTTTTTCTGCACGCTTAGAGGACAGGGCAGTTCGTTTGGCGTGCGCCATGTCACTTCCGAAGTACTTCCAGTCAAAGCTTGATTACATCCCAATCAGTGAGGACGCTCTTGACTATGCAATTAGATTCTACATTGAAGAAGCGTCAGTTAGATCGAGCGAAGAATTCAACCCTGAAGAAATATTGCAACAAATTTCCTACTAGATCACGCTTCGCAAAATTTTAAGTCCTTTCAGGTATACCGTTTCTAGTTGAGGTTAATTGCATTGTCAATCGATGCGGATAAATTAATCAAGATATTCTTCGTCGAAAAAAGAGAAGGCGATGTGTGGTTTGATTTTGTTACTAGAACGCTGAGAAGAGGTGAAGTTCAGTATTATAGGGCGAAAGACGTTGTTTCTGGCACATGGCTGTTTAAGGTAAGCATTGATAAGGAATTTGGAAAGACTTTGATTAAAGTAAGTATGTGTCCTCCGGGAGTTGTTTATCCTCAGTTGGAGGGTGATACAATGGTTTTCCAGAAGAGCTTGTTGGAAGGTTGCATGTATGACACAATTTCGCTATCCCATGTAGAAGAGAATGGGTCGGTAAGAAAAAAGAACGCGGGTACTGCTGAAGAGCTGCCGACGTGGATTACTGGCGACATGGTAGAGAGTTACGAAAAAGCGACAGGAAAAAAACCGACTTACGGTAGAGGCTTAGTCACAGTTGTCCGAGAAGACGACTATAAGGCGATGATAAAGTTTTTTTTAATGGAGAAAGCGTGGCCTTTAGGGAAAATACCTACAGAAAATGAAATGAAAGAAATAGAAGAGGCAAAAAAAGCAACGGTACCGTCTGAGCTTAGAAATGTTCTTCGGACGATTAAAAAGTTGGAAATGGCTGAGGACGAGAGTATATTTAGTGCATTTAAAACAAAGTTCAATTTAGAGAGGGGGCAGGCTGAGATAATGCTGGCGGAGTTAGAAAGAGATGGAAAAATAACTCATCCAAAGTTGGGATATACAAAGAGAAGAACCTAGTAGTACATTCTATAGATATTGAAATAGCTGCACGAAAGATTTTACCTTGTTATAATTGAATAATTACAGTGTAAACTAGCATAATAGCTGACGACTCTTATCCATTTAATCTGAGCATCAAAGTTCCATTAGGCTGATTGAAATATTGACTTCGCTGGTTGAGAAAAAAACTACGAATATTGTACGATGCATTTTACTGAACCTAATTTTCGTTAATCATTCTTGCTTGAAAATCCAGAAGGAGAAAACTT
>CAYYPV010000087.1:0-4782 GCA_964473665.1 uncultured Candidatus Bathyarchaeia archaeon | reverse complement strand
GAAAGGACTGAATGCTAGCTTTAATCAATTCTTCTTAGTTATTCAACTTAAGGAACTTATTTTACAAATGTCCTTTGGACTCAAAAGAGTCTTTTAGGGCTAGAAAATATTTATCGACCAATTTTTTACAGCCTATTCCCTCCACCTACAATTTGCTGCACCAATCAACATAATATTTAAGTACGAGTAATCGTACATTTATTTACGTGTGGTCGTGAATTTGCCTTTGAACGAGGAAATTACGGCTGTAACAGAAGAATATCTTGAAGGCATTTACAAGCTTCAAGAGAAGGATGGGGCAGCCAGAACTGGTGACCTTGTCAAACTGCTACAGGTAGCTCCAGGGACGGTTACCAATACAGTGGAACGATTGGAACGTGAAAAATTAATAAAACACGTACCATACAAAGGCGTCAAACTTACAGAGGAAGGCCGTAGAATAGCCTTAGACGTTATACGGAAACACCGCCTTTTGGAGCGGCTTCTAACCGATGTTCTGCATATGGACTGGGATAAAGTTCACAGTTCAGCCTGCAGACTTGAACACGACCTCACCGAAGATGTGGTAACATCTCTTGATGAGACTCTGGGGCATCCGACGACTTGCCCTCATGGAAACTCTATACCGACAAAGTCCGGGGGAATAACTGAAGGAAAATCAGAATCTTTAACAGATCTCAAGCTAGGCGAGAAGGGACTAGTAGTTAAAATAACTGACGAAGAGCCTAAACTGTTACAGTATCTTAAAATGCTCAATCTGAAGCCGCAGGCAAGAGTGGAAGTTCTTGAGAAAGCGCCGTTCAACGGGCCTTTAACTGTTCGAGTCTCAGGAGTCGATCGGGCGTTAAGCAGAGATGTTGCGTCCGTCGTTAAAGTTAAGAAAATATAATTTTGGAGTTTGTACTGTCTGTGGAAGAAAAGGTTTCCAGGTTTAGTGTGAATGAATGGCTTAGGAATTTTGGTCCCGCATGGATTGTGATGCTTGCTGATATAGATGTAGCCTCGATTATAGCGGCTCTTCAGGCTGGTTCAAGCTTCGGTTACAGAATGGTATTCATCTTTCTCATACTGACCATTCCTCTCTTCTTCGTTCAAGATGCTGCAGGCCGCCTAGGAATCGTTTCAGGTCTTGGATTGGGGGAGGCCATTAGAAAATATTTTGGAAAACGAGAAGCCCTCTTAGCTGCAATACCTATGGGTTTAACCGACTTTCTTGAGTATGTCGCCGAATATTCCGGAATAGCTATCGGTCTTTACCTACTCGGCCTACCTGTTCTCTTGGGCTTGATACTTGTATACATAATTCACACAGTGGTGGTAGTGGGAAGACGATACAGGCAAGCCGAGATGGTGCTTATACCTATGAGTTTTATACTCTTCGTAGCGATAATATCATCAACACTTTTCTTCCACGTTGACCTGAAAGAATTCCTATCAATAGGCCTCTCGCCATTGCAACCATACGGGCAACCAAACTTCGACTATATTCTAGCGGCAAGCATAGGCGCCGTCATAATGCCGTGGATGCTGTACTTTCATTCCGGTGCAGATTCACGTAGAAATAAAAAGGTGAAGGATTTGAAGAACGAACGCATAGAAACGATACTAGGCGCCATCGTCTCAGAAGTGTTAATGGTCATAATAGTTATAGCCGGGATACGTCTTTCCAACGGAACCCACCTGATTAATTTAAATAGCCTATCAAAAACGCTTCCACTCTTTGGACCGTACGCTCTGCCAATAATGGGAATAGGGTTCATCTTCGCCGGCTTCCTCGCGCTTGTCGTGATATCCCTCGCCTCGGCATGGGGTGTCCTTGAAGCGACAGGTCACCAAAACTCAAGAACCTCTTTCCTAACAGTATACATCCTCGAAAGCATTCCAGCAGTAACCATTGTGGCAACGATGACAGGCTACATTCAAATCATGTTGAACCTTATGGTCATCTACCCAATAATCATAATACCTTCTCTATACTTTCTCGGCAAACTTGTCTCAGATGCCAAAGTAATGGATGGGCATAACTATCATCGACATGAAATAATAGTATTCTGGATAGTATCAATCTTAGTAGTAGTAGGTGGAATTCTAGGATTTGTCCATTTACTTTAATGGTGTTCATTTTCTTGAAAATTCAAAATGAAATTTCGACAACAGCTTACAGGTGAAAAGTAAATGGGTGGACGAGTGATATTTATTTCTGGAACTCCAGGTACTGGTAAGACAACTGTTTCTAGGCTTTTATCATCAAAATTGAATGTTCCGAATATCGATTTAGGTAAGCTTGCTGTAAGAGAGAAATTTGTTTCGGGGATCGATAAAAAACGTGGAAGCTTAATAGTTGATGTTTCCAAGCTTAAACATAGATTAAAGGAAATCGTAGAGAATTCTAAAGGCTATGTGATAGTTGAAGGACATTACGGTGTTGAGGTTATACCTGTGAAGCTTCTTGAATTCGCGTTCGTATTAAGGTGCGATCCTCAGGTACTAAGCGCTAGATTAAAGAAAGATAGAGTGAAAAAAGAAGAGATTTCTGAAAATTTAGCTGCAGAAATTCTCGACATCTGCTTATGGGACGCTATCCGCGCCTATAGTATTAAACGAGTTTGTGAAATCGACACCACTAAAAAAAGCGTGAAACCTGTTGTTAATGAAATATTAGATGTTCTACGTGGGAAGAAGAAGGCGGCTGTTGGTAAAGTCGATTGGCTAAGTAAATTAGAAAAAGAAGGCAACCTAGAGAAATTCATGGCGTATTAGTGTAACACATTTTCGGTCATTAAGGTTTTAATCCGTTTAGTTATTTCTAAAGCGTCTTTGAATGGTCTTTGCCAAAGATTTCTTCCAAACATGAAGCCAGTCGCTCCCACTTCTAAAGATATTCTGACTTTTTCTAAGAGCTCGTTGTCGCCCATTTCTTCTCCCCCTGATATTAGAACCATCGTTTTTCCGGCGGATGCTATGGCTTTCTCGAGCGCTTCTTTTGCGTTAAGATTGAGCGTGTCATATGGCTTTGGATAGAGTCTACTTTTCTCTTTGTCGTATATGGGAATATTTATTTTAACCATGTCAGCGCCCAGTTCATTTGCCACTCGTGCAGCGTAGTCAACAGCGTAAAGGCTATTTCTACCTCCCTTTGAGTCAACTGCCTCACCTCTCGGGTAAGCCCAAGTAATAAGAGGCATACCAAGTCTCTGGCTATCCTCCCTAATTTTTGCGAATTGAATGAAATCTTTATCTTGAGCAGGTGACCCCACAAACAATGTGTATCCAACAGCGTCAGCACCCAACCTGACGGCATCCTCCACAGAAGCAGTTTGAGGCGAAAAAACATAATTATCCGTAGGAATCGATGTTTTACCGTTCAGTTTAAGAATCAGAGGAATCTCCCCAGCGAATTCCTTCATATACTTTTCAGCCAAACCAATGTGAAGGACTATTGCTGAAAAACCTCCCTCTTTTGCTAATCTCAGTTGGTAAGCAGGGTCAACGCTTTCAGGGTTCGCAAAAAAATCTTTCGGGCCGTGTTCTAATCCATGATCAATTGGCAGAATAAGCGCCATTCCATTGCCGACTCCATGCTCATACAGAATTCGATGAAGTCTAGTCCTCTTGCCCAAATTAAGGTTCAAATCTTTAAGCAAAGGTCTTTTAATTTGAACCATTCCAATACCAACTGTCCAAAATATACTGTGTAAATATTTGCGTAATAAGTCTAACTTCTCAACTCCACATAAAGTCAGATATATGCTTACCAAAAAAAGGATCCAGTTTTAAACTAAAATAAACACTCCTAAAAAGGAATTTGACGCTTCAAAGCTTGGAAACATATTTTAATGGACAAAAACGTTTAATCATAGCGGTGGAATCTTGCCAGATCTTATCACCGTCGGCCATGTCCTGACCGACATTCGGTTATATATTGATGCCTTTCCTAAGCCTGATGGAGAAGCAAAAGTAGAAAAACTAATCTTTGGCGGTGGAGGCTCGGCCGCCAATGTTGCTGTCGGCGCATCCCGTTTGGGAGTGAAAACGGGTTTCATCGGCGCTATTGGTTTTGACACCTTCGGTCAAGTTCTTTTACAGGAACTCAGAAATGAAGGGGTTGATGTAAATTATGTTAAGGTTGATACAACTCAGAACTCGGGCCTAACAATTGTGGCCGTTAACCGGCATGGGCAGGTTAAGATGTTCGGATTCACAGGAGCAAGTGATCAAATATTCCCGCAAGACTTGAACAAGAGCTACATATCCTCAGCCGAACATATACACATCACAGGCCTATCGTTCAACGCAGCTTTATCAGTCGCGAACATGGCTAGAGAGGCTAAAATAACAGTCTCCTTCGACCCAGGCAGACTCATGTCAATTCTAGGATTAGAGCGAATCTCTCCTCTACTGAAATCAGTTGACCAGATTCTACTAAATCATGAAGAATCAAAAGAGTTAACAGGTAAAGATGATCTCGATGCGGCGGCGAAGACTCTTTTGAAGGCTGGACCTAAAATCGTTATCATAAAAAGAGGGGCTGATGGAGTGTTCGGCATGACGCGTGAAATCAAGTTTAAAGTTCCTGCTCAGCCTGTAGATGTGGTGGATACGACTGGTGCTGGTGATGCATTCTCAGCTGGATTTATAACCGCACAGTTGGAGGGAAAAGAATTAAAGGAAATGGTGGAGTTCGCAACCCAAGTAGCAGGTTTAAAAATCATGAAAATGGGTGCAAGGGCACTGCCAACACGGAAAGATGTAGAACGGTTTTTAAGACACAGTAAAATGACC
>CAYYPV010000086.1:0-1919 GCA_964473665.1 uncultured Candidatus Bathyarchaeia archaeon | reverse complement strand
TGAAACCAAGACTCAAGGGAGTGCATTTTTTCAAATTTTTTAGCAACTTTCAAAGAGTATACCTAGAAACGTTTCTTACCAAGTAGATACATGGTAATTCCTTTAAAGAAGCCTATGCCATAAAGTAGATGCCAAACTAACGATAAAAATGCAACACTTACTGCGCCACTAAGGCTTTTATGCGTTTTAAAGTAAGAAAGCCCCCTAGCTGCGGACCGATCAAAAAGTATAGACAACCCGATATACACAGGAAGGCATAAGAAATTCAAGATTGGGGGCATATGAGTAGTAAAGCCGATAAAGATGATCATAAGCAACGTGAGTGAGAGAAAACTGAGCATTTTTCTAAACACCCTCTTTTTGTCAAAAACTTCTCCCTCGTAGTAGCTCGGCATTCTTCTGGTCAGTAAAAATACTGAGATTAGGACTAGGCTTAGGTACTCTATGCTAAGAGCCAAGATTGGGGATGACGTTGCCCAATTATTTAAAACGAGAAAAATTGGGAATAGGTATAACAGACATATAAAAGAGAAAATATGTTCGCTTCCGACAAGATACCCGTACCGTGAGGCTATGAGTACTTGTGGTGAGGAGTATTGCAATGCCTTCTTCAGATGTCCAGTTAAGTTACTTTGATGCGATGATAAAGCGTGGCGTACCTTAGCCTTATGATCTACAACGAGTCTATACCCGCTTCGCCTAATTTTCTCGGATATGTCAACGTCTTCATTTGCCACCTTGAAAGACTGGTCGAAACCCCCTATCTCTTCTAGTATGCTTCTTCGATACGCATCGCATTTATCTCCAACGAAATTAACGAAGCGGTCCTCCTCAAGGGGAACAGGTAATGGCTTTCCATAAAGGAAATGCCAGCCGCTTATGTAGATGTAGCAAAAATACCTGTCTAGTTCCCTAAGTTTATCGAGGTCAATTATGAGATGGGAGGATACTGCTCCAACTTTGGGGTCATCGAAATGTGCAATAAGGGTTTTTACCCAATCAGGTGACAAGGGTATGCAGTCAGCATGAAGTGTCATTACGACTTCACCTTTAGAGCTATGAAAACCAATGTTTAAGCTAGCCGCTAGACCTAAGTTTTGGCTATTCCGTATATACCTAACAGGATATTTCTCCACAATATGAGGTGTTTCATCCGTTGAACAATCATCGACAACTATTATCTCTAGCTTTTCTTTTGGATAATCTTGTCTACAGATAGCCTCTAGCGTCTCTGCCAGAATTTTTCCTTCGTTATGCGCAGGTATAATTATTGAAACAATGGGCTCTGACATTAGTATTTTAATCATCCTCATTGTAAGCTAAACGATAATGTTTCTATTAAGTAGTAATGAATCTATATTTTGATTTTAGAGTAGATTTTTATGCGGAATGCAACTGTTTCAGTGATAGTTCCTTGCTATAATAGTGAAATGTATCTAAGAGGCTGCTTAGAGTCGCTGGTAAACCAGACATTTAACCCTTCAGAGATCATAGTGGTCGACGATGGATCTACGGACAGAAGTGCACAAATAGCATTAGAATATCCTACAAAATTGATTAAGCATGATTGTAACAAAGGTTTAGCAAAGGCTAGGAATACTGGAATTTTAGCGGCAAAGTCAGACATAATAGTTTTTACAGATGCTGATTGCGTAGCCGAGAGGCATGTAATAGAAAAAATGCTTGCAAATTACACTACTGAGAAAATAGCCGGTGTGGGTGGGCAAGGAATTGAAATAAATCGAAATGGGATTGTAAATAGGTATCGCTGTAAATATTTAACTCAAACATGGCATGAGAAAAAATTATTAAATCCTCCATTTCTTTTTGGTCTCTGTAGCTCTTTCAGGAAGAAAAGCATTTTAGAAGTCAATTATTTTGATCCTTTCTTTAAAACTAATGCTGAAGACATCGACATT
>CAYYPV010000085.1:0-24378 GCA_964473665.1 uncultured Candidatus Bathyarchaeia archaeon | reverse complement strand
CCAAGTACTTTCGTTGCATTAGCCGCCATCGTCACAATTTTTGATGGCAACTGTACAACCTCAGCCTTTCCGCCTTGAGCGATATTAGTCTTCCACTCTTCTGGAGGAGCGATCCTGCTAATGGCTGCCAACAGTTTATTGCCTATAACAAAAGCTCTGAAATCTCTAAGAGTGGGAAAGTACTCTTGAACATAAATCGGCTGATTAATTCTCTCCAATAAACGGAATGCATTGTAAGCCAAATCCGCATTATTAAATTTCATAGATCCGTAGCCCATCGAACCGATCATGGGTTTACAGACAAATTCACCAAGTTTTTTAGCGAATTTATATGCTTGAAGTGAACTTTCAGTTACAAGCGTCTTAGGGACAGGCAACCCTGCTTTCGCTAAAACATACATCGTAGCATATTTGTCCCGAGCCCGTCTAAATGCATTTGCAGAGTTTATAACGTAGCATCCTGAAAATTCAAGGTGTTCTATCACGTTAATCCGTCGATTTATCTGTTCATGTGTTCCAGGCCCTAAAGAACGTAGAAAGCAAATGTCAGGTTTCACTAATTCTCTTCCCTTAATAAAGAATTTGTGTCCACCAGGTCTAATGTAGGCTGATAAATTCATTATGCTCGCTGAAATGGGTTTATGACCTATTTTTCTGAAGGCTTCAACAAGCTGGGCGGAATTTCGATCAAGTTCACGTCCATAAATGACTAAAATCTTCATTTTAAAACCCAATTACAATAAGATTTTATACGCTAAATATTTTAATAGATACTGCTTTTCCATCGCCTAAGTCGCAATAAAACACCATTATGCATGAACTATATTGGTTAGGAGCAATAACGCCTAAAATAATAAGACGATTAGTCGAATGGATTAAAAGGGTTTACCAAGGCGCATATACAAGGGCAACAACTACGCTACCGTATTTACCTTTGCCAACCTCGGTATATTCAACTTTCGTGCTGATGTCAAAGCTTTGTAGCTGTAGCTGTCTAATTTTAGCCATTTCATCAAGTTTCCATTTAAGCTCTTTTTCAACGGCTTCTTTGTCCTTATAGCCATGAGCCTCAGCGACAATCCCAAATTTCTTTCCCTCAGGGGTCATTCCCCAACCCCAACCAATTCCTGCACCGATAGTTTCACCAGGATCACCATCCATTCGTGCTAGAATACAGAAAGTAATTGTTCCCGGAGTGATATCCGTGTTTTGAACTTGTTCAGCGTCAGCCGGCAAAATTGAAGAAACTGTCACGATATTGCATTGAGCGACTCCAGCCTTTGATAATGCAGCATCAAACGCATTTAATGTTGAGGTGGAGCTTGTGGCCTGCCCGCTGGTTATGAAAAACTTCCTCGGCAGAAAGCCCCCATGCACCGTTGTATGCATTGTGGGAGCCTGTTCAACCATTCTTTGTGTCAATGTCCTCCATTTTTAATGTATGAACGTAATGCATTACATTCTCTAAATAAATAATTCCATTCACTTAAAAAGCTTTTATTTTAACATGAAACCACTTTATTTATGTAAATGAATGAGAATTTTAAAAGTGGAGTAATGAATTAACAATAATTCTGAGGAAAAATCTTGAAAAATTTTGATCTATTAATTGTTGGCGCTGGAACGGCTGGTTGTTTAGCGGCAAAAATAGCAACTGATCACAATTTAGATGTATGCTTGATGGACAGAAAACCGTCTAAAGATATCGGAAACAAAGTTTGCGCTGACGCAATCGGAAAACATCACTTTGACAATTTGAAATTAGCCTATCCATCTCACGATGAGCTTGCATGCAAGATAGCCGGAATTGATGTTTACTCACCAAATAAGGAAACGGTGTTTAGGATAAGTGGTGAAGGTTTGCATGGGTTTATCCTCAATCGACATGAGTTCGGTCAGCGTTTACTTAACAAGGTTCTGGATAAAGGCATAACCTTCATAGACAATTCAACTGCATTTGAGCCGATAATCGAAGGAAAGTTTGTAAGAGGTGTCTTAGCGAAAAACATCGCAGATGATATAGCTTCAAAAATTTACGGTAAAATTACTATCGATGCAACAGGTTACGCAGCATCCTTAAGACAAAAATTACCTTTAGAGTGGGGCGTTGAAACTGTAAAAAACGAAGATGTTTCTCTCTGTTATAGAGAAATAAGAGAGATTAAAACAGAAATCGATTCTGACTACTGTGAAATCTATTTAAATCAAATAGAATCGCCAGGTGGTTATGTCTGGATTTTTCCAAAAGGACCCGGTAAGGTAAATGTTGGGCTCGGTGTTCAGATGAGGGGAAAATATCCAAGTCCTAAGTCGCTATTATACAATTATGTTTTGTCCCAACCACTATTCAAAGACTCAAAAATTCTAACTGGAGGAGGGGGGCAGGTTCCTACAAGGAGACCGCTAAGCTGCCTTGTTGCGAATGGAATTATGTTTGCAGGCGATGCAGGATGCCTCGTAAATCCGATTCATGGAGGAGGAATTGGACCATCGATGATGAGTGGAAAGCTTGCGGCTGAAGCAGCTGCTGAAGCTATTGAAAATGGCGATGTAAGCAGAGAAAAACTTTGGCAATACAACATAAATTATATGAAGAGTTACGGTGCTAAGCAGGCGGGTTTGGATATTTTTCGTCTATTTCTTCAAGGAACTAGTGATGATGAACTTAATTATGGAATGAGACATCGGCTGATAAAGGAGGAAGATATACTAAAAGCCAGCCTGATAGGTGAAGTTAGACTGAATATTGGCGAGAAAGCTACGCGGGCTTTTAAGGGGCTTGAAAAAATCGGTTTCCTAAACAGGCTTAGGCTGACCGCAAAAGAAATGCGAAAAATGAAGGAATTTTACCAGAAATATCCAGCTTCAGATAAACTTGAAGAATGGCAGGAACAGCTAAACCAATTTCTCAGTAAAACAAAGATAGAACTAGCGTAGAGTAACGCTTAAATATTAAGTTCTTAAATTAGAAGATTGTTCTATTATTGTAAGGAAGACGCATTGATGCAAAAAAAAACTATTCGCCGCTATAGAAGCAGGCTTGATATCATGGCCGACGTTATCAGAATAACCATGACAGGGGCCAAAAAGACGCAGATAATGTTCAAAGCGAATCTTAGCTATAAACTTCTACAGATCTACATGCAAACTCTTCTAGATGAAGGATTAATTTCGGAGTCTAATGGACGGTATGTCTCTACTAAAAGAGGAGAAGATTTTCTGGAAACGTATAAAAAGCTAATTTACCCCGCATCGGGGAAAGGGACCGAAACAAAACCTACACTTTCCTCAGAATTTCTCGAAACCTACAGAAAAATTCTTAGAACTGAAAGGCCATAAAAAATAGTTCACTAAATCTATTTTTCGCTCTTCACTCAACTCTTACGAAGGCTTTTTTTGCGGCAAAGCAAATGGGGCAACACCATTCTTCGGGTAATTCTTCAAACGGCGTTCCTGCTTTAATTCCATGTTCAGGGTCGCCTTTGGTTGGATCATATACATAATTGCAGACAGTGCATCTCCATGTTATTAATGTTTTAAATAGTGGAGGAATTTTTATGCTTTCTACTATCTCTTCATACTTCTCATGTAAAAGCTTCCTGTCGAATTCCCAAAATTCTTGTAGCATTTCATCTAATTCTTGCCTTGTGAAATATTCCATGCTTGGATAAAAGAAGTGTTTATCCTCTTTTTCTATATGCGCTGGATATAATACAGTTAGCTGTTTTAGAATTGTTTGTATATCTGCTAAGGACTCCATTTTTCCTTGAACGTATTTTTCTTTTGCTTCTTCAAGACTACTTACGGTCTTCCTTGCGTAGGCATGTTCTGCTATTAATTCAGTCATAATCTTTTTATGTTCATCTGAAAGCTGCTTTTTTGCAAGGTCTCTGAAGAGAATGTTCTCCTCCTTTCCATGGTGACATCTATCAGCATATATTTTGAAAAAGTCAATGACAATATCTACAAATTTTGGATCAATACTCGCTTCTTCTCTTATTCTATCAACTTTTTTCGTCAATAAGTCAATCATTTTCTCAATAAGTCGGTGTTCACTCATCAGAGGACCGATCGGCATCAATTCAATTATCTCCTTTGTATGCACGTTTTACTTGCGATCAGTATTATTTATGAATCTCTATATCCATGAATCC
Organism: uncultured Candidatus Bathyarchaeia archaeon; assembly: GCA_964473665.1. Taxonomy (GTDB): domain Archaea; phylum Thermoproteota; class Bathyarchaeia; order RBG-16-48-13; family CAYPFQ01; genus CAYYPV01. Next base: position 20,224 of record CAYYPV010000085.1, on the reverse strand, counting down.
ATGTTGAAATTATAAATCAATTGTAAGGCTGCATCAGCGCAAGGCTAAATAGTTGTCTAATTAATAAATTCACCCATGCTAAGACTTGACTTATTTTCCAGGAGTTGATGCTGTGAAAAAATATAGGTCAGTAGCGTTCTTAGGCGGAGCTGAATTCAAGCCGAGGGACACGACCTACATAGACGCATATATGACGGCAAAGCATCTAGCCCAGATGGGCTTGACAACCTATAACGGCGGAGGTCCTGGCGTTATGAGAGCGTCAACAGAAGGTGCAAAATCAGCTGGAGGAAAAGTGATAGGGGTAACATATTACCCTAATGTAGCTCATTCGCATTTCGAGGGAAGAGATCCTCAAAACATCTTCGACGAGGAAATTGTAACTTCGGACTATTTTGAACGGACAAAACAGCTGTTAATTTTAAGCGATATTCACATTATTTTTAAAGGAGGAAGTGGGACAATTTCTGAGTTCGGCATGGCTTGGGCTGCATCCAGAATTCGCGCCGGCCAAGAGAGACCAATTATTCTCTTTGGAGAGTTTTGGAAAATACTTATTGAAAATATTACGAAATACATGTACATGCGGCCAGGCGAATCAAGACTGTATAGAATAGTGGGGTCGGTAGATGAGGCTGTTGATGAGGTAAAACGTCTTGTCAATTCAGATAAATAGGATTATTGAAGCATAAAAATTTAATATAAAAATGTATACTAAGCTAATCTAATTTGTTTCTCAACTGAAGTCAACGTTGAAACCCGTGCGCCTATAAGCCTTATTTTTCTCTCGGCTATCAAATAGGGCTGTATTAATTCGTGAGCTGCCCTTTTGCAGTCTTCAAGCCGGTCGGTGAAAAAAGGCAGCGTCTTGCTGTGAGTGTGAGTTTCAAAGTTTTCATACCGCACAGTAACTGTCACCGTTTTGAAAAGAAAATTACATTCCCGCACTTCGTTATATACATCTTCACACAGTTCATCCAAAGCTTTGAGTATAAAGTCCCAATCGTTCGTGTCTTTTTCAAACGTGATATGTCTACCTATAGACTTGACTTCACCTCTCATTTCCACTTCGCTTTTATCAATTCCCTGAGCGTAAAGGTATAATTGCTTTCCCACTGCGCCTAACTTCTCAGCCAGAGCTGATGGATCGTAGCGAGCTAAATCGCCGACCGTCATTATTCCAATAGCATTTAATTTACGGGTTGTCTTCTTGCCTACCCATAGCAGCTTATTAACATCCAATGGCTCAAGGAAGGCCTTCACGTCTTTTTCTTCAACTACAGTCAATCCATCTGGTTTTTTAAAGTCGCTTGCAATCTTTGCAACAAGCTTGTTCGGTCCTACCCCGATTGAACAGGTCAAGCCCTCTTTCTCATAAATTACCTTCTTAATCTGCATTGCCAACTGCTTTGCCTCCTCAAAATCTTTCACGCGCGAACTCACATCTAGAAAGGCTTCGTCCATGCCCCATGACTCAAACTTATCTGCGTGACTGCTCAAAATATTCATTATTCTGGAAGACACCTGCATGTAAAGAGGAAAGTTTACAGGAAGAAAAACACCTGTTGGACAAAGCCTCCAAGCCCTAGTTATGGGCATTCCCGACCTTATGCCGTATTTCCTAGCCTCATAAGAAGCGCTGCTGACTACTCCCCGCCCTGTTCCTTCCTTAGGATCGGCTCCAACAATAACGGGTTTACCTCTTATTTCTGGATGCACCTTCTCCTCAACTGCCGCGAAAAACTGATCCATGTCTGCATGAAAGATGATTCTACGCTTATCCGTAGTCATGCTATGAAGCGCCTCCTAAAATATAAACTGGAGAACTTGATCTATGTGTCTTAAAGCTGCAACCGCTCTTTCGCTGTCTTCTTTGCTGATTTTTCCTCTTTTTGACAAAGAAAATAGTTTCGAAACTGTGTTGAAAATGGAGTCAATTGCGTCATTGGAGTGTAAGTCATTGTTCATGTTCCGTTCAAAGTCATCTTTCAACCTCAAAATCAGTTTTTTTGTTTCTGGACTTGATTCTTTCTTTGACGCTTTGACGGTTTGGAGCATTTCTACCATTTCTTTGAGTTTGTCTAACTGGTAGCAGGCTTTTTTGAATCTATCATGAGTGAAGTTCATCCGTTTTCGATAGTAGCTATTGATTAGAAAGAACCGGATATGCGCCCAATGGCAACCACATTTGATTAGACCTTTTGGATAGATTATGTTTCCTCTGCTTTTCGACATTTTTTTTCCATTAATGAATAGGTGTTCGCCGTGAAGCCAGAAATGAGCGAACATATGTCGAGTGATGCTCTCAACTATGGCTATTACGTAGTCGTGGTGCCGTGTCATGTTGTCTACGCCGCCGCAGTAAATGTCGACTTTGAGACCTAGACTCCGAGCCGCCATAGCTGGATCTTGAATATTCCATGCGGGTCTACCCTTTCCGAGCTTAGTGTTCCAGTAGACTTCTCGGTCAGCTTCTTGGTAGCTGTGCCAAAGGATGAAGTCGCCTAGGTTCCATCTGTTACCTGGATATGTGTCTTTGTGAAAGCGTCTTTTCTCTTTTGGCCATTTGGTCACGTCGAGGCGGTATAGTTTGCCAAAGCCCTTGAATTTCAGCGGGTCAAAGTAAACGTTACTATTATATCTGTATGCGTAGTTTTTTTGGAGAAGTATTTCTATTATTTTGACGGCTTGATCTACAGTTGTTGAAGAACGCGCAATGTACGTCGGCATCTTTGCTCCGAGATGTCTGAATTCTATAAGGAAAAAATTCGTGTTTTTCTCAGTAAGTTCTTTCAATGTTTTACGTTCTTTTTTAGCCTGTGCTATAGCTTTATCTTCGACATCTGTAATGAACAGGGTTCGTTCGACCTTATACCCTAAATATTCTAGGTAACGAAGTAGAACATCCTCATATAAAAAAGTCCGGTAATTTCCGATATGAGGCAGTTGATATACCGAAGGCCCACATGTGTATATCTTCACTTTTTTATCTTCGAGGGGTTGGAATTCTTCAAGCGTTCTGGTCATCGAGTTAAAAAGCTTAAGCAAATTCTGTTTCACCTATAGGTATAAGTTAGAAGGAAAAATTGGTTAAATGCATCTTTCTCTAAAGTAGCAATTCCTATCTTTAACATAAGCATAACAATGCCAACTGCGAATAACAGCTTTTCTATAATTAGATGTTTTCAATGCTTAGCGTACATTGTCAAGCGGCTTTGGTTAAATTCATAGAGGAGAAACGGCAAATAAACCATTGATGCCTACCGAACTGTGCACGTAGTGATCAAAATGCATGATTGCGAAACTATTATTGAGAAAGTTTTGAATGAAAGGCGATCCTCCTTACTGATAAACGAATCCCAACATATATGTAACCTACATCATATACCAACACCTACATTTCATGTGACGGCAACCTTGGATGAAGCTATTACGAAAGCAAACAAAATTGGCTTCCCTGTGGTCTTAAAGATAGTTTCTCCTCAGATTCTGCATAAATCTGATGTAGGCGGGGTACTCCTGGATATTAAGAGCGAGGATGAGCTCAAGGTTGGATATGAACATTTACTGTCGGAAGTACGCAGAAAAGCGCCTTCAGCAAAAATTAAGGGAGTTTTAGTTGAAAAAATGATGCAGTCTTCGATAGAAGTAATCGTTGGAGGTGTAAGGGATAGCCAGTTTGGGCCGTGCATCATGTTTGGAATGGGGGGTATATTCACTGAGGTGTATGGTGACGTTGCATTCCGCGTAGCTCCGATAGACAGGATAGATGCTCTGGATCTCGTTCGCGAAATGAAGGGTTCAAAAATACTTGAAGGCATTAGAGGAAAACCTCCTTCGGACATAGATTCAATAATAAATTTATTAATTAACGCCTCAGATTTGATGATGGAACATGATAAAATCATCCAGTTTGATTTGAACCCAGTCATTGTATATCCAGATGGAGTGTACGTTGTTGACTCTCGAATTATTGTAGGGCAAACAGAAGGAGGAGTTTAGACTGAATTTTGAGCACTTTTTTTCACCAAGATCCGTTGCCGTAATAGGAGCTTCACGACAGCCGCGAAAATTTGGGCACGTAATCTTCAAAAACTTTGTTGAATCAGATTTCACTGGAAAGGCATATCCTGTTAATCCACAGGCAGAGAACATACTGGGCTTCAAAGCTTACCCAAGCGTTAAGGCAATTAAAGGTGAAGTAGATTTAGCAGTAATTGCAGTGCCTGCGCCGATTGTTCCATCCGTAATCGATGAATGCTTATCTAAGGATGTTAAAGCAGCCATAATAATCTCTGGAGGCTTCAGAGAGATTGGCGAGAAGGGAAAGAGACTTGAACTTGAAATTAAGACAAAAATTAGTGGGAGCAATCTCAGAATAATAGGCCCAAACTGTATAGGAATATACGATCCGGTTAACCATGTAGATACTTTGTTTTTACCAGGGTATAGGTTGAGGCGCCCAAAATCAGGGCCGATTGCATTCATTACTCAAAGCGGCGCTTTCGGTTCTGCGGTACTCGACTGGGCTGCTTCCCAAGAAATTGGAATAAGTAAATTCATCAGTATAGGAAACAAAATTGACATAGATGAAGTTGACCTGTTGAACTATCTAGCCGATGATGCACTTACCAGATGCATCGCAGTTTACGTGGAGAGTATAGAGCGGGGTAGAGAGTTTCTTAAGGCTGCATCAAGAGTCACTAAGAATAAACCGTTGATCGTGTTGAAAGGAGGTGAAACCGAGGAGGGAGCTAACGCAGCCTTATCTCATACAGGATCGTTGGCTGGATCAGCTAAGATTTATGAGGGAGCTTTCAAGCAAACTGGGATAATACAAGCTCAAACCGTGGACGAACTATTTGATTACGCACGAGTCTTAGCCTACCAGCCTACACCTAGAAATCAGAAGAACATCGCAATAGTTACTAACGGTGGAGGGTTCGGAGTTATTAGCACTGATGAGGCGTCAAAACTCGGCCTTAAGTTAGCAAACTTTAATCCGGAGACCATAGCGAAGTTAAAAGAAAAGTTGCCAGATTATTCTATTCCACGTAACCCATTAGATCTAGTAGGCGACGCCGATGTAGATCGTTACCGATTAGCATTAGACGCTGTTTCTTCAGATCCCAACGTAGGAATAATACTGGTAATCGTTTTACTACAAACATCATACATTGAATCCGATGTAGTTGACGCCATAACAGAATCTCAAGTAACATACGGTAAGCCCACAGTCGTATGCACGATAGGAGGCGATTTCACTCAGATGTTGGTTAAAATGCTTGAAGAAAATCGGATACCTTCATACACTACCCCTGACAGGGCTGTTAATGCAATAAATGCACTAATTAAATACAGTGACGTTCTTGACAAAACTAAAAAAAGAGCGACCAAATAGCAAAAAACATGCATTAAGATAGGCGTACATCTTACTGTTCCTCCTGAAGAGTATTAATTGGCAATTATTCCACATGCCTTTGTATAATTGACCTTCTTTGACATCCCAGGTAGCAGTTAATTCATATCCCAAGTAAAATTCACCTCAAAATACCCTGTATCTTTTGTCATATAAATTATAATAAAGGGCTGGTAGCCCGGGAGAGATTCGAACTCTCGTCAAGAGGTTTCACCGAGTATTTTACTCACCAGAGCCTCCAATGCTTGACCGCTACATTCGGCGAAGAAGACATTATCTTCTCCTCCACCGGGCTTTTCCGGGCTACATAAAACACTTTCATAATAAGCTTAATTAATTTTTAATCAGATTCAAGTTATCGCAGAAATGTTCCACCTATGAGTACACTCCTGCTTTTATTGCCTTATACTGTTAGCAATTTATAAGGCGAAATTATGGAAAAAGTTTATATAGGTAAATGTCTACAAAAAGACGTTTACTTAGATAAATCTAACTAGATAAGTCTTTCGGACTTTCTGAGAACAATGTTTGATGAAGAGTCTAGGCTCAAACGGGCCTATTTGAAGGCTTCTAGGCTGGTATAAAAATGACTGAAAATATACCCAAAAGAATACCTCGTTCAATAGATAAGTGCCCTGAATGCGGTAGTGGAATCCTTATAGAAGATTTTGATAAGGGTGAAATAGTCTGCGGGAAATGCGGACTTGTTCTGAAGGAAAAAGTAATGGATGAAGGCCCTGAATGGAGAGCTTTCACCCGTGAAGAAAAAGATGAAAGAAGCAGGGTTGGAAGCCCAATGTCATATTCAGTCCATGATAAGGGGTTATCAACAGTTATTGATCGCGTAAATCGCGATGCGTTTGGACGAGAGCTTCCAGCTGCAACCAGATTTCAAATGCTACGTTTAAGAAAATGGCAGATTAGGGCTAGAGTTCATTCCTCGGCTGATAGAAACCTTGCACAGGCCATGGCTGAACTTGACAGACTAGCTGACAAAACGCACATCCCCAGTTCAGTTAAAGAAAAGGCTGCGCTAATATATAGAAAATCTCTGGACAAAGGTCTGGTGCGCGGAAGATCCATTTCAGCCATTACAGCCGCAGCTCTATATGCTGCATGCCGTTTCTCTGGAACTCCTAGGACGCTGAAAGAGGTTGCTGACGCAAGTCTTGCGAGGAAGAAGGATGTTGCTCGATGCTATCGGCTACTTCTACGTGAACTTGACATGCATATGCCAATCAGCGAACCTGTAAACTATATTTCTAAGATTGGTTCAAAAGTCGGGATAACTGAAAAGACCCAACGTAGAGCTATGGAGATTCTCCAGAAAGCTGATACACTTAAGATTGATGCTGGAAAGGACCCGATGGGATTAGCTGCTGCTGCACTTTACATAGCATGCGTACTTCAAGGAGAAAAGGAAACGCAAAAAGAAATTGCGGATTCAGCAGGAGTTACCGAGGTAACTGTTCGCAATAGATACAAAGGACTCAAAGAATCTTTAAATTTAGATGTTTAGGACTGGACGCTTAAAGGTCTACAGCTCCTCTTTTTCAAGTTCAATTATAATTGAGCCTTGGTATCCACAGTTAAGACACCGATATATTTTCCCAGCGTACCCTCCAAGATAAAGGTCAAGTCTAGGGCTTCCGCATTTTGGACATACAGCTGTAGCTTTATTCTTCTTATGGGTCAGCGTTTTTACTGTTTCAGTCATATTTTTAAGCATCTTCATTAAATGCGCCTGAGTTACTGGATTTCGATGTTTTCAGCCGGAAAACCAAGTTTTGACAATAAACCCCTTGCTCTATCTCTATGGTCGCCCTGTAGCAGAATTTGACCGTTTTTAGCTGTTCCCCCGCATGCGCACATTGCCTTCAATCTTGCAGCTAGCCTGCTTATATCCACGCTTTTCTCGTCTATGCCATCGATTATGGTCATCTCTCTGCCCCATTTTCTTGTTTCAAGCCGCACTCGAATGCGTTGTTGTTCTTTGCTAATTTCTCCGCAGATGCAAAGATCCTTTGGTAATCCGCAAACCTTACAGATATCCGTCATCTTATTCTCAATCAGCCTACTAATACCTTAGAATAACAGTATTTAATGATTATTGTTGTGCGTGTAGCGTATTGCTTTATCTTATACAAAATCTTCAACTCTACCAGTCTTTACAAATTGAAGGCTGGAGAAAACTGTTTTAAAAATTGAATTGATAGTTTTTTAGGTAATGAAATTTGGTTTATAAAAGAGTACTTCTGATATGTTAAGTGAGGTTACGATACATGGAAGTAAAAATTAATATCGGCGATAAAGCACCTGATTTCACCCTATTTGACACTGACTTTAAACCCCGAAGACTGACAGATTTTTTTAGCAAAAAAGTTGTGTTGGCCTTTTATCCTGGCGCCTTCACTTCTGTCTGTACTAGAGAGATGTGTACTTTAAGGGATTCCATGGCAAAACTTAACGAGGTGAACGCTCAAGTCGTCGGAATAAGCGTCAACGATCCTTGGTCAAACAAAGGCTTTGCTGAGTTGAATGGATTACAGTTTCCTCTTTTAAGTGATTATAATCGTGAAGTTGTAAGAATGTATGGTGTGGCATTACCTGACTTTGCAGGTTTAAAAGGCTATACAGTGGCTAAACGCTCAATTTTTATATTAGATAGAAACGGCACAGTCCGATACTCATGGATATCGGATGACCCGCGAAAAGAACCAAACTACACAGAAATCGAGCATTCTCTAGAGCAAATCGAATAGGGACGCTTTAAGACTAAAACAGTTCAAATGATTGGACAATAATTCTTTGCAAATGAGAATTTTAAGGTGATTAATGTTTGCTAGCAATATACAGCACGCTAAAGGTATGAATGGTATATGACGCTTATTTTGGAAGAGAAGGATATCAAAGACCTTCTCAGCATGGAGAACACAATTAGAGTTGTGGAGGCTGCTTTCCGCGAGAAGGGTTTTAAACGTTCCCAAATGCCGCCTAAAATTTACCTATTTTATAATAAGTATGATGGCGACCTAAGGATAATGTCGTCGTACTTAGAAAAACTCGATATATCAGGGGTTAAAACTGTAAGCGTTCATCCTAAAAATGCCGAAAAATATAGTCTTCCAACAGTATTGGCGACAATTATTTTAATAGATCCTAAAACTGGCGCTCCACAAGCTATTATGGATGGGACATGGATCACCTCGATGAGAACAGGCGCTGCAAGTGGGGTTGCGACTAAATATTTAGCAAGGGAAGATGCATCAATTGTCGGGTTAATCGGTTCAGGTGTGCAAGCGAGAACTCAGCTTCTAGCTTTAAGTAAAGTGCGAAAAATAAAAAAAGTTAACGTCTGGACTAAAACAAGAGCACATGGGCAAAAATTCGTGGAAGAAATGAAGGTTAAACTCCAAAGGCCCATAAAACTGATGAACACAGTAGAGGACACAGTTAAGGAAGCGGACATAATTGTTACTGCAACACCATCTAGAGAACCAATCCTCATGAATGGCTGGATTAAACCTGGAGTACACATTAACGCAATTGGGGCTGATGCTCCAGGTAAAGAAGAGCTTGATCCAGCTATACTAAAAAGAGCGAAAGTAATTGTTGACGATACAATTCAGGCAATTCATAGTGGGGAAATAAATGTTCCGATCTCGAAGGGTATAATCACTGAGAAAGATATCTACTGCGAACTTGGGGAGGTGGTAGCGGGTAAAAAGAAGGGTAGAACTAGCGATGATGAGATTACTGTTTTTTGTGCAACTGGACTATCTATAGAGGATATTGTAACTGCCAACTTAGTTTATAGAAAAGCGAACAAGATAAAGCGCGGATTAAAAATTAAGCTCGCATAAAGTAGTTCTTCATAGCCTATTGAACTGTTATCGGCACAAGACCTAGGGCTTAAGGCCTGAAAGAGGGTCGTTTTGAAGGAAAAAACGGTAGCTATCAAAAAGGTTAATTTACGCTTATTATATAAGGCGGATTGACGGGTTAAATGTTAATCCGCTGAAGTTTTAGGTGAGTGGATAAAATGGGTGAAGAGGAAAAAAAGGAAGAATTGAAAATTAAGCTACATCCTACTAGCGACATTCGAATTCTTGGGATTGATAAACGTAGTTTAGATAAACTAACATGGTGCTCAGCTATTGGAGGCGGCAAACTGGTATGGATTGGTGGTTATTTGATCTGCCTTGAAGTTTACGACAAAGCATTTGAATACGAGGTTGATAAGGGTTTTATTCCAATAAGCCAACTGTGCTACGTTAAATTTCCGAACTATACCCCAGTTTACGATGTTGGACGGGGTGCTCAACTTCCTATAGTTGACGTATCGGATATGAAATTCTATCAGGCAATTTTAGAAGCAATAAAAACTCATGAAAAAAATAAATGATGGATGAATTAGTTCATAATTATTTCACTATAGTAGGATGCTCTCTAACATGTCACCTGATCTTCAAAAAGAGCAAGAAAAGGGAAATGTTGAGTATAAGTTAAAAATTGTTGGAAAGGATGAGAAGCGTATAGAAGATTTAGCGACTCAAATGAAATTTCGTTTAATTGAAGGCGGTGGAGAAGCGCTTTATGAAGTAGGCGTATCGAACGATGGCCAGCTTATTGGGCTGAATGATTCAGAGAGAAGGGAAACCCTTGAAAACTTAAGCAAGGCTTCTGAAAAAATAGGGGCTAAATGCACTATAATGCGGGAAGCTGATGGAAAAAAAGGAAAGATTGTAGAGATCCTAGTTAGACGGGTCAAGGAAGATTATCCGATATGCCTCACGGTTCCTTTGCTTGGAAATGTTGACAGCGGCAAGAGCACAATAGTGGGAGTGCTGTGCTCTGGAGAGCTTGATGACGGAAACGGATTGGCTATGAGTAAAATTGCACGCTACATTCACGAAATCAAAATGAGAAGAACATCATCGATTTCATCCCACTTACTTGGATTCGATGAACAGGGTAACGTAACAAACTACTCGTTGATATCGCCTATGACTGAATCTGAAATATATCTTAACAGCGCAAAAATAATTTCATTCATAGATCTGGGTGGGCATGAAAAATACCTAAAAACAACTCTAAAAGGTGTAATGGGCCACATACCTGACTACGTTATGTTATCTGTAGGCGCAAATATGGGAGCCATAGGTACAACAAAAGAGCATTTAGGGGTATCCCTAGCGCTTAAAATACCGCTTTTCATTGTCATAACAAAAACAGATATGGTTCCGAAAAGCCTAGTGGAAGGAGTCCTTGAAGATGTTCAGATTCTACTAAAAATGCCTGGCATTAACAAAATTCCAATAATAATAAAAGATTTTGACGACGTTGTACCAGCCTCAAAGCACATGCCTAGTGGAAGAATTATCCCAATTTTTCTAGTTTCAAATAAAACAGGCGAAGGACTCATACTATTGAGAACATTCCTAAACCTACTTCCCCCAAGACTTCATTGGGATGAAAGCATAACAAAACCATTCAAAATGTACATTGACGATAAATTTGACGTTAAAGGTGTAGGAACAGTTGTAAGTGGAATAGCCCTACAAGGAGGAGTATCTGTAGACGATACAGTTCAAGTCGGGCCCTTCTACGATGGCAGTTTTAGAGGCTGCAGAGTAAAATCAATGCACGTAAACAGAGTAAGCGTCAGAAGAGTTCTAGCCGGCCAAGACGCGACCTTCGCCTTAACCAACATAGGCTTTGAAGAAATAAAGAACGGCATGGTTCTACTCGACAAACAACTAATCCCAAAAGCAGTCAGATCATTTGAGGCAAAAGTTATGATTCTATATCACCCAACCACAATTAGGGAAGGATATCACTCAGTAATACATCTGCATACTATAAGAGAGACAGCTGAAATAACACAGTCCGCGAAGAAAGTTCTTCGTACAGGTGATGAAGGAATTGTCGAATTCATGTTTTTATATAACCCGCAGTTCATTGAAGCAGACCAGACCTTCGTTTTCAGAGAAGGCCGCTGCAAAGGAATAGGGCGGATTTTAACAGTATCCTAAACAAGCATTCGCTTACCTTTCCCGTTATTTCAACCAGATACGGTTTAACGAGACACATTTTGCTTCAGCGCACTATTTGCGAGGGTTATTAATCGGGTGATAGCATTAGAAATTAGCAGAGTACTTAATCCCTGAATAAATAAACTGACCTATTCAAAAAGCTGCCTGTAAATTCCAGCAGCAAAGAAAGCTACCAAGAGTGGACCAACCCAGTAAACCCAATGAGATGTCCAAGTCCAAGAAACTAATGCTGGTCCAAATGTTCTCGCAGGATTCAATGAACCGCCGGAAACCACTCCGCTTATCATAACACCTACTCCAAGCGCTAAGCCTATTGCTAAACCTGCCCAATTCTTTGATTCTTTTTCACGTGTTGCACATAAAACGGTGATTACGAGAAACATCGTTACGAAGATTTCCATAATTAAAGCTGAAAGCGGCTGAGAGAAGGCGGCGTTCGGAACAGTAGTTCCTAAGTAAGTAGGGGCACCGCTAAAGACACTACCGAAAATTGTTAGCTCAACCAGAGCCGCTAATACTGCCCCAACCAGCTGAGATACGATATATGGAATTAAGTCTTGATAATCGAAGCGCCCAGCCAAAGTTAAACCGACAGTAACGGCCGGGTTTAAATGCGCACCTGAAATCTGTCCAAAAATAAATATAGAGATAATTGCTCCAAGCCCGAAAGCCGCTCCTATAGCTATCCATCCTAGATTGGCGTCTACAGCGGTTATTCCGATAAAAACCATAATGAAAGTCCCTATCATTTCAGCGAAGTACATTCTCGCTCTGCCATAAGCTGTTTCAGTCATTTAAATTCACTTTACTCTAAGTCCGAATCTTTAAATATAAATAAGTTTTCACTCTTATAGACAAAAAACGGTTGAGGTAGGAAAATATCAGTTTTTCCCTCAGAAATGTTATATGTCATAAAAATCATTTAGACCTAAAGGAACATAGCCATGACTACTAAAGAATCAGTAGAAATTAAAATTCCCGTTATAGCGGTAATCGGAAGCAACCAATCGGGAAAAACTACCACAGTCGTTGATCTAGTGAAAGAGCTTGTTAAGAGAGGCTATAAAGTAGGCACAGCTAAACATATTCCAGAGACAGATTTCACTATAGACACAAAGAACAAGGACACTTGGAGACATGGAAAAGCTGGCGCAATAGTTGTCAGCAGCGTAGCACCTAAAGAAATAGCCGTAATAAGAAAGATTGAAACAGCTAAGCTTGGATTGGGAAACATACTCAGTTTTATAGATGAAAACGAAGTTGACGTAATAGTTATAGAGGGATTCAAAAGCTTAATTAAAACTGAAAAATCAATACCAAAAATAATTACAGCTAAGACAAGAGAAGAAGCGGTTGACATTGCTAAACAATTTAGCAACGTTTTGGCTGTAGTCGGAGTTTTCCCATTTAAGGGCAAAATCATGGGAATTCCGTACATTAACGCTAAAAAATCTATGGACCTAGAAGACGTAGTTCAAAAAATAATACCGTTAATCAAAATTATGCACGCCTTTAGACAGCTGCCGAATCTGAACTGCGGAGACTGCGGATTTCAAAACTGCATTGGGTTAGCGAAAGCAGTTGCTGATGGCAAAGCAACTCTGAAAAACTGCTATACCTTAAGAGGAAAAGGCGTAAAAGTTCAGATTAACGGGGAAAAAGTGCCGATGAATCAATTTGTTCAGGACATGATAAGGGGCGCATTATTTGGGCTTATATCCCCATTAAAGAAAACTCAAATAAAAGGAAACGAATCTGTACTCGTAACTATAGAAAAACCAAGAAAGTGACGAGCGTTGCTGAGAAGCCTCTCAAACTACATTAGCTAAGCTTATTTTTGAAGAAGAGCTGTTTTAGATAGCCTAGGCATTGAGTGGTCAGCGTTAACTTTAATGCTAATAGGATAATTCGGGCTAAAAGTCATAGCATAGATGGGAGAAATTCCGGATTCACGCATACTATGATAAAACTGTATGACATAAGAAACTATATCGGACAGCAGTGCAGGTCTGTTTTTGATTTGGGGTCTGTCACCAATTCTTCCCCTTAACATATACCAATCCGTAGAGCATTCTGGGCGCCTCTGAATTTTCTACTGCCTAACCCGCATCCGACTGATTTAAACTTCATTGATGGACTAAACTTAGTGAAGGCGCCAGTTAAGTTTACAAGTATAGAAGCTCCAGTGGGGGTTGTTAACTCCATCTTAAGAGGCCCACGTACAATCGGAAAACCTCTGGATTTCAGTATCTCAGCCGTTGCAGGAGCTGGAACGGTTGTCACTTCATCTGCGAACTTTATCTTTCCACTGCCAACGGCGACTGGAGTTGAATATATAGTAGTATTTTTTAGAAACCCCAAGTCATTAAGGGCTACCACGACGCCTATCATGTCGGCTACAGTGTCCGCTGATCCGACTTCGTAGAGGCGTAATTTTCCGATTTTTTCTCCATGAACTTTCATCTCAGCTTTAAGCAGAGTTTTAATCGAATTTACCGCAAATTCTACGGCATTTCTTTGTAATTTTAAGTTTTTAGCAGAAAGTTTAACAGCTTCTTCGATTTCCGTTCCGGTTCTATAATCATATTCTTCATTGATTATAACATCAACTCGTTTGCCTGTAATTCCTGCACTATTTGCTTCATCCACCTTAACCTCCACCTTTTTGCATCCCCTTACAAACTCGTTGACAGACTCCATAGCTTGCTTAACTTTTACTTCATCGGCGCCTAAATCAATAAGCGCTCCAATAGTCATGTCGCCTGATATGCCTGACTCGTGACAGTCTACTAAAATAATTTTCTGTACAGTCAAAGTTTTAACCTCGTTCAATCCGTAATGATAAAACGGTCAACTACAATATAAATTCGAAGAATAATCAAGGAAAGTTGAATTAATCTTGGAAGAAATACTAAAAAAACTGTCAAACAAGCAAATGTCAATTGATGAAGCTGAAAAGCTTCTGAAAATTCTTTCAATACAAGAAGTAGGAAAGCTGGCGAAGCTTGATATTCACAGAGAATCTAGAAAGGGAATACCTGAAATAGTGTTAGCCGAGGGAAAGACACCTGAAGAAACTGTTAAGATAGCTAAGAAACTTTTAGCGGTTAAAGGTAAAGTGATTTTTAGCAAAGCTTCAAAAAGCCATATCAAGGCGTTAAGGAAGCTTGCGGTACATGGAACAACTTTTAAAGTGAGTGAGGATGCTGGAGTAGTCGTTTTTAAAAAAAATAGTGTAACTGTTAAGAAAACTGAAGGCAAAATAGGAATAATTACAGCCGGCACATCAGACATACCTATAGCTGAAGAGGCAAAAATAATAGCTGAAGAGATGGGATGCCAAGTGCTAACTGCATACGATGTAGGTGTAGCTGGCATACACAGGCTTTTTTCACCCCTTCAAAAAATGATCAAAGACGGAGTAGGTGTAATTGTAGTGGTAGCTGGAATGGAAGGCACTCTGCCCTCAGTCGTAACAGGACTTGTAGATGTTCCAGTTATAGGAGTACCCACTTCTATAGGCTACGGCTTAGGCGGAGGAGGAGTGGGAGCCTTAATTTCTATGCTTCAATCATGCTCTCTTGGTCTAACTGTAGTTAACATAGACAACGGCATATGCGCAGGAGCAACAGCTGCATTGATAGCAAATGCAAAAAAACGAAAAAATTAAGCTATATACGTTTCTCATTTTGAGCCTTTATCACTTTTTAATTATTACTTGTACCAACGTTTGAAATAAGGCTAAATCGATTGAAGGGATATTAGGCTTAAATACTTGAAGCGTAAGCGTTTAACTAAGTGTATTTAGCCTGGAGGTGAAAGGTATTGACTGAAGCATATTGTGTTAAATGCAGATCAAAAAGAGATATGAAGGGAGAGAAGCTTACAAGCCTAAAGGGCGGAAGAAAAGCATTAGTAGGCACATGCCCGAAATGCGGCACAAAAATGGTGAAATTCGTTAAAAAGTAAGCGTGATTCCTCCAGGAACATTCTTACTCCATTTTTCTTTTTTATATTTGAAATGCCTAATTAATCATAGCGATCATGTTGCTCAGTAGGTGTTGAGACTAAGCTATGAAGCCTGAAACAACGAAAGTACTATTCCTCATTGGCGACGGTATGGCTGATCGACCGATTAAGGAGCTTGACGATAAAACTCCTCTTGAGAAAGCTACTACTCCCAATATGGATTATGTAGCTAAGAATAGCATATGCGGCTTAGTGGATCCTATAGCTCCTGGGATTAGGTCTGGAAGTGCACCTGCGCACCTTGCTCTTCTAGGTTACGATCCCTATGTTTACTATACTGGACGTGGACCGTTCGAAGCTATGGGAAATAAAATGAATGTTAAGACAGGCGATGTTGCATTCAGATGTAATTTCGGCACAGTGAACAAGCGTATGGTTGTTTTAGATAGGAGAGCTGGAAGAGATCTCGAAGGTTTAGATAAGTTATCAAAAGCTATTGATGGAATGAGGCTAAAAACCGCTCCTGAGGTAAAAGTTTTTTTCAAGAAAGCAACTGCTCATAGAGCTGTTCTGATGTTGCGCGGTCCTAAGATTTCACCAAAAGTTAGTGATGTTGACTCTGGAAAAATTAATGCGAAACCGCTGACCGCTAAGCCTCTTGACGGCAGCGCCGAGGCAAAAATTACTGCTAAGGCAGTTAATGAATTTGTTTCTAGAGCTCATCAAATTATGGAGCAGCATTTCACTAACAAAAAGAGGATAAAAGCTGGGAAAATGCCTGCCAACATTGTTCTTGTACGCGGCGCTGGTTTTGCGCCTAAAATGGAGACGTTTAAAGATAAGTATGGAATCGAATCCTCGGTATGTGTTGCAGAAACAACTCTCACTAAGGGAGTTGCTTCATATGCTGGGATGAAGATAATTGACGTTCCAGGAGCTACAGCAGGTATAGATACCGACACCAGAGCTATCGGTATGGCAGCTGTAAAGGCATTATCCACCAGTGATTTTGTGTTAGTGAACGTTAAAGGTACCGATGTAGCTGCTCATGATGGTGATTTTAAGGCTAAGATTGAAATGATTGAAAAAATAGACCAAATGATCGGGGATATCTGGGGTAAAATAAGCCGAGAGGAGACCTACGTCGTAATAACCGCGGATCACACAACGTCTACCAGCGTTAGGGACCATACGGCCGACCCTGTTCCAATAGCCATCTCAGGTCCAATGGTGAGGGTTGACGACGTAATTATATTCAATGAACGTGCTGCAGCAAAGGGCGGATTAGGCAGAATCCGCGGATTAGACGTGATGCCAATTATTTTAGACCTCATAAATAAAGCGAAAAAGTTCGGTGCATAGCCCAACTTATAATTTGAAAGTATCTTGGGTCAGAGATTTTTTTTAAATCCTTCAGCCAATTCCCTTATTTCGTCCAACATCAGATGTATCTCGGTTTTTCTTGTTTCTATAATTTTTGCAAATGCACTTCCAACAACTACTCCATTCGCACCAGCTTTCAGATATGCAACTACTTGATCCGGTTCATAAATAGCGAAACCTACTGCAAGCGGTATTCTACCGATCTGTTCCTTAATACGTGAAATAGCGCTAACAGGGTCTAATGGAAGTTCAATACCGGTAGCGGGCATCAAACCAAGATAGATCATAGTTGGCTTAAGTTCAATTATCCGTTCTATCCAGCGATAAGGAAGGGTAGCGGGCATAAAAAATACTGGCTCTAATCCACTTAGTTTAACCGCCTTTACGTACGCGTCTATTTTCTCAGTGTGATCAATGAGAAGATCCGGTATTAAAACAGCCTCAGCACCAGAATCTGCTGAAAGTTCTGCCATTTCCTCAAGATTTAATGGGTTAATTGAATCGTAATAGCTCAATACAATTTTTGCAGCACCTCTAATGTTCCTCGCAAGATTTAGTGCGTTCCTGACATCTAAACCAGACTTGGAAGCCCGTTTATAGGAAGCCCTAATAATTGGTCCATCATACTTCGGATCTTTCGATGGTATACCTAGCTCGAGAATGTCTGCTCCGCCTTTGATCATGGCGTTGGCCACCTCTAAATTTAGCTCGGAGTAGGGATCGCCTATCGTTGTATAAGCCATTAGGAAATGTCTGTTTTCGTTGACAACATCTTTGAATCTCTTCAAGTTTCAGTTCTCCTAACACTCTCGATGAACTCTGAGACTTTCTTTGGATCCTTTATCCCTGGGCTTGACTCAACGCCGGTGGAAACGTCAACTGCGTACGGTTGAACCATTTGTATGGCTCTACCAACATTTTGGGGGTTTAGTCCTCCAGCAAGTATCAGCGGTTTAGGAGATATCGCCTGTCTAACTTGTTTACTTATTTCCCAGTTGTGGATTGTACCTGTTCCGCCATTTTTTCCGTTAGCATACGTGTCTAATAAGATGGCGTCGAAGGAGTTTGAAGCTTCTGAAGCAGTTTTAATTACACTGTCTGACTTAGCAGATATAGCCCTTATCAAATGTGTATTGAGAATCGTTTTTGGGATCTGGGAGAAATTAAGTACATTTTCTCCGTGAACTTGAATAGCTTTCGGCTTTAATTCCTCGTAAATTTTAATAAGCGAATCTATGTTTCCTGGGACTGTGACAGCAACGCTTTCTACGAAAATCGGCGTCGTTCTAATTAGTTTTCTTGCTTTATCTACTGTTAGGTTTCTCGGTGAAGATGGTACATTTACAACAAAGCCGACAGCGTCAGCTCCAGCGGTTACAGCCGCGGTTAAATCTTTTTCACTGGTTATGCCGCATATTTTTACTCTGACTCTTCTCATATAGCATGCGTGAGCTCCTGAACTTTTTCTTCGATATTGGTCGCAGTCATTATTGCAGTTCCTACTAGAAATGCGTCGACGCCGTATTTATGGAGGCTATGGATATCAGCAGCGTTTTCAATTCCGCTTTCACTTATTACTATTTTTCCTTTTGGGCGTATTCTCTGCAAAATTTTCTTTGATACGTTGATGTCGACTTTCATCGTTTTCAGGTCACGGTTATTAATTCCGATTAAGTCGGTCTCAGAGTTATGAGCTAATGAAAATTCACGTTCATTATGCGTTTCCAGCAAAACTTCAAGTCCCATTGAATGCGCATAAGCAATCATAGTGTAAAGGTTGCAATCACAATACTGGCGTTTAAAAAGAGTTTCAATTAATAAAACAGCGTTTGCACCAATTTTGTAGGCAGCTAAAAGTTGTATTGGACTAAGAATGATGTCCTTCATAAGTAATGGAAGGCCAATGCACTTCCGTATCTTAACGAAGGAGTCTAAAGAGCCCTTGAAATGTCTTGGCTCAGTCAAAATAGATATTCCTACAGATCCACCTCTCTCCATAGCTGACGCTATTTTCTCTACATCCGCATTCTTTCTAATTACACCCAAGGACGGTGAGGCAAGTTTAATTTCAGCAATAATTGGAATAGTTTTGGATTGTATTATTGCATTTTTCAAGCTGACAGGAGTTCTCGGCACCGAGACCGAGATATTATAATATCCACTTTTAATCGCTTTTTTCGCATCCCGGGCTAAAACATCGAGAAAATCACCCATACTTTAATTCCAACTCCTCAAGCTTCGATGAGTCCCCATTGCAAACTTTAATCAGCATTTCTAGCTTCTTGTAAGCAGCACCACTCTCAATTGACCTACGAGCTAACTCCATTCCATCGCTGAAATCTTCAGCTTTTCCTCCCACAATAATTCCAGCAGCCGAATTAACAAGTACCATATCCGTCTTTGGACCATCATGTCCGCTCAAGATTTTAAGAGTGGTTTCAACATTCTCTTCAGGCGTACCGCCAATAATATCCTCAAGTCTAGCCGGCGCAATTTTGAAATCTACTGGCATAGTTTCTCTACACTGGACATTGCCTTCCTTTAACCACGCAATACGAGTTCTTCCAATAGTGGAAATCTCATCCAAACCTTCTAATCCATGAACAACCATTGCCTCTTCGCAACCTAACTTCTTCAAAACATTAGCTAAGGGTTTAACCAACTCTTTGCTATACACTCCAAGCAGTTGAGCGGAGGCGTTAGCCGGATTCGTCAAGGGTCCAAGAACATTGAAAACGGTTCGTATACCTATCTCACGTCTTGGGCCAACAGCGTACTTCATGGCTGGATGAAAAGCAGGAGCAAACATAAAACCAACTCCAACTTCTTCAATAGATTTTTCAACTGTTTTTTGGTCTTGGTTTAGATTGAAACCAAGTTTTTCAAGTAGATCTGCACTACCGCACTTGCTTGTTACAGACCTATTCCCATGTTTAGCTACAGCAACCCCTGAACCCGCAACAACGAAAGCAGATACAGTGCTTACGTTAAATGTCTTAACTTTATCTCCCCCAGTTCCACACGTATCAACAAGACGTCCATTCACTTTAGCGTGAATTACATCACAGAACTCCCTCATCACAGTAGCGAGAGCTGTAATTTCTTCGACTGTTTCACCTTTCATTCTTAACGCCGTTAAAAATGAGGCGACCTGAGCTTCTGTAACGTTACCTGACATTATCTCCTTCATAATCGCATATGCTTCTTCACTAGTTAGATCAATGCCTTCAATTAGCTTCTGGATTCCTTCTTTGATCATCATAGCAGATCACCAAGAAAATTCCTTACAATCTTGATACCGACTTCAGTTAGAATGGACTCTGGATGAAACTGAATTCCTTCGATCGGGTAGACGTTATGCCTTATACCCATAATTTCGTCGTCGTCAAGTGATCTT
>CAYYPV010000084.1:0-8546 GCA_964473665.1 uncultured Candidatus Bathyarchaeia archaeon | reverse complement strand
GTGAAAGTGCTCCAACAAATCACAGGCCAAGTTCCATCAAGAAGGAAGGCGAATAAAACCATAAGGGACTTCGGGATTCGACAGGGCGAACCTATGGCTTGCATAGTTACGCTTAGAGGGCAAATAGCCTTAGAATTTCTGAAAAAGGCGCTGCAGGCGGTCGGAAATAAACTATCACAATCGCGTTTTGACCAATATGGAAATTTTTCATTTGGAATAAGAGAGCACATAGAGATTCCTGGTACAAAATACATTCCAGAACTAGGCATATTCGGAATGAACATATGCGTAACAATGAGTAGACCAGGCCAACGTGTATCAATTCGTCGTCGAAGAACTGGTAAAATAGGCACAAGCCACCGCCTTACCCGCGGTGAATCAATCCAGTTCATAAAGGACCTTTTCGGCACAGAAATCGGAGAAGATTAACGGATGGCAAAACAAAAACCGAAAAAAATTAGGAAGTACGGTAAAGGCTCAAGGCCCTGCCGTAGATGCGGCGCCTACGGACCAATCGTTAGACAATATGGACTAAACCTCTGTAGACAATGCTTCCGCGAAGTTGCGCCGAAACTCGGGTTTAAAAAACTTCAATAAATGAGGAAAAATTATGGGAACCCTAGATTCTGCAATGACGACAATAATGAATAATGAACTAAGAAACAAACGAGAATGTTTAATTGAGCCCGCTTCAAAACTTGTCGGGCAGCTTCTTAGAATAATGCAGAAAAATGGTTACGTAGGCGAATTCGAATTCATAGATGATGGACGTTCAGGAAAATTTAAAGTTCAGCTTCTAGGTAGAGTGAACAAATGTGGAGCAGTAAAACCGAACTACTCAACAAAAATAAACGAATTTGAATTTTGGGAAAAACGCTTCCTTCCATCAAAAGATTTTGGAATACTAATAGTTTCAACTCAGAAAGGAGTAATGTCACATAGAGAAGCAAAGGAAAACCGAGTAGGTGGAAGACTGCTAGCGTTCGTTTATTAAGGAGAAATAAAAAGTGTCTAGAGCTATATCTGAAGAAAGGGTCATCGATATTCCTGAGGGCATTGAAGCCACAGTTGATGGAAGAACAGTTAAAATTAGGGGACCTCAAGGTGAACTTGAACGCAATTTCTCAAGCGCACCTATAACGATCATAAAAAAGAATGATAAAATCATCGTCGAAACATTTTGGCCTAGAAAAAAAGAAGCAGCCATAGTTGGAGCAGTATCAACCCATATAAAAAATATGATAACGGGCGTGACAAAAGGCTTCACATATAAACTAAAAATTATCTTCGCACATTTTCCCGCCTCAGTTAAAACTGATGGGAAAAATGTGCTCATAGAAAATTTTTCAGGAGAAAAGCATCCGCGAGTAGCAAAAATAGTCGGAGATGTTAGGGTCACCATTAAGGAGGACGACATCTTGATTCAGGGAATAAACCTTGAAGATGTCAGTCAAACAGCTACAAACATAGAGCGAGCAACTAAAATCAAAAATAAAGATCCAAGGGTCTTCCTCGACGGAATCTATGTATATGAAAAAGGAAAGGGAATGTAATGTCTGAAACATCGAAAGCAGAAACTGCTCCTGTGAAACCTAAAAAGCCGAGGATTATTAAGCCAAAATTCAAACGCTCAGAAAGTTGGCGCTATGCAAGAGTAAAAGAGAGCTGGCGAGCATCCGACGGTATTGACAGCAAAATGAGGCTAAAGAGAAAGGGTCAACCCTCAGCCCCGAGTATTGGGTACAGGGTTCCCCAAAAAATTCGAGGGCTCCATCCATCTGGGCTAAGGGAAGTACCGGTATATAGAGTGGAGGATCTTGAAGCCGTTGACTCAAAAAAGCAAGCTGTTAGAATAGGGCATACAGTTGGAGTTACGAAGCGTAATGCAATTGTAGAAAAAGCGAAAGAACAGGGAATTCATGTTCTTAACCCCGGGAGGGTAAAATTAAGTGAGCCTAAGAAGCCAGAGGAGACTAGCGTCTAAAATATTAAACGTAGGTGAGACCAGGGTTTGGGTAGACCCTGAACGAATTGAGGATGTTGCAACAGCGATTACCCGCGCAGATATCAGAAAGCTGGTACATGAAGGGGTCATTAAAGCAGCGCCGGATAAAGGTGTCAGCCGGGCTAGAGCGCGCGTTCTGCACCTGAAGAAAATTAAAGGTCTTAGAAAAGAGCATGGAAGCCGCAAAGGGAAAAAAGGTGGACGAATGCAAACGGAACTAACTTGGACTAAAAAAGTTCGCGCAATTAGAAGACATCTTCGTGAGCTAAGAAGCGATAAAGTAATCACGAAAACTGTTTACCGTAACCTCTATAAAATGGCAAAGGGTGGTGCATTTAAAAGCATCAACCACTTGGAGCAGCACATTCAAACAAATAAACTTGCGAGGAGAAAATAATTGGGTTCAAAAGGACCAACATATAAGGTACAGTTCAAAAGAAGGCGTGAAGGAAAAACTGACTATAATCTACGAAGAGAATTAATCAAGTCAGATAAACCACGCCTCGTAGTTAGGGGTTCACTGAAACATATGTCTGTGCAGATAGTAGAAGCAAAGCCTGGGGGCGATCATACATTGGCTGTAGCAAACTCAATAGAGTTGGTAAAAAAATATAAGTGGTTCGGAGGTTGCGGCAATCTCCCTGCAGCCTACTTGACAGGTCTAATGGCGGGCTACCGCGCATCGTCAAAGGGTGTAAAGGAAGCCGTACTTGATTTCGGGCTTAGCACATCATCCAAGGGTTCTCGTGTATCCGCCGCATTAAAAGGGGTCATAGACTCCGGGATCACAGTGCCGTTCAATGCAAAAATAATGCCTGATAAATCGCGAATAGCCGGTGAGCATATAGCAACGTACGCAAAGAAATTAGCAGCGTCCACTCCAGAAACGTATCAACGGTTTTTCGCTAACTATATCTCTCGCAAACTAAAACCAGAATCTCTGCCAGAACACTTCAAAGAAGTTCAAGACAAAATAAGTCAACATGAAGTGCCTAAAATTAAAGGTGTTAAAGATGTCACAAAGGGAAGCAGCTGAATCAGCAGAAGAAAAGTTATGGGTTCCACGAACCCGACTCGGTAAAGCTGTTCAAAGTGGTCAAATTACTTCACTAGAGGATATATTCTCTCAGGGATTAAAAATTCAAGAACCAGAAATCGTAGATCTTCTTCTTCCAAACATTCAGCAGGAAGTTTTGAACATAGCTCTTGTTCAAAAACAAACAGATGCTGGTGAACGGTCAAGATTCAAAGCCGTAGTAATCGTTGGAAACTCGGATGGATATGTTGGAATAGGATACAGTAAAGCGAAACAAGTTAGAACAGCAATTGAAAAAGCAACAATGGCTGCTAAGCTTAACTTAATCCCAGTCCGAAGAGGTTGCGGTAGCTGGGAATGCGGATGCGGAGAGCCGCATACTCTTCCATTTAAAGTAACTGGAAGATGTGGAAGTGTGAAAGTTGAACTTGTCCCTGGACCAAAGGGACTAGGCTTAGTCGCTGGTGAAACATCAAAAGTCGTCCTTCGCCTAGCTGGAATAAAAGACTGCTGGACAAGAACATACGGATCAACCAGAACAATACCTTCATTCGCCTTTGCCACATTTAACGCCTTAAAGAACACTTTTAAAACAGTGACTCCGACGGACTGGGTGAGATGAGCTTTCCATATGAGCCAACAGAAGAAAAAATGCCTCGCCGTCGTAAGAATCCGCGGAAGAGTCAAGGTTCCAGAAAATCAGGCTTTCGCGCTAAAAACGCTCAACCTTACAAGAACTAATAACGCCACGCTCATAACCGACACAGTGAACTCGTTAGGAATACTTCGTGAAATAAATAATTACATCACCTGGGGAGAAGCCTCTAAAGATACTGTAATCTCCTTGCTGAAAAAGAGAGCAGAACTAAACGGTGGAACTAAATTAACTGAAAAAAACGTTAAAGAGAAACTAGGTTACGACTCAATTGAAAAAATGGGTGAAGCGATATACACCGCAGAAATTAAGCTTAACAAAGTCCAAAACTTTAAACCAGTTTTCCGCCTTCACCCTCCGAGACACGGCCTTAAAGGTAAAAGGATAAAATCCTTTGCAGCCGGAGGAGAGACAGGCTACAGAGGAGAAGCAATAAACAATTTAATTATGCGCATGATTTAATCCGCGTTAATTATTTACTAGGTGTAAGAGATGCCAACAAGAAACAGAAAAGTTCGCAGACTCAGAGGATCCAGAACTCACGGCTGGGGAATACAGGGTCAACATAGACGCCACAAGATAGGCGGACATGGTAAAGCAGGCACTCATAAACATAAATGGACTCCTCCTCAACCCAAATTCGCTGGAAAAACAGGGTTCAAACCTCCATCAAGCCTAATGCGGGAAACTAATACCATCAACGTCGGAGAATTAGATGAACTGATAGGCAAATTAATTACGGATAAAAAATTGATCGAAGAGCAGGGAAAAGTAGCTGTAAATCTAATAGAACTGGGATACGGCAAACTTCTAGGCGGAGGTAAAGTTACGAGACAACTAGTAGTTAAAGTCCCTTCTTTTTCAGAATCAGCTGAAAAGAAAATCAGTGAAGCTGGCGGCGAGATAGTAAAATAGAGCTAATCTTACACGGGTTATAGGCATGGGCAAGTTTCTCGATTTTTTTAGACCAATTTCAAAATATCTGCCGGAAATTAAAGCTCCTCTAAAAAAAGTCGGGTTCGGAGAAAAATTATTCTGGACAGGCATTGCGCTAGTGCTCTTCCTTGTAATGGGAGAAATTCCCCTATATGGACTGCCCGCCCAAACCCTAAGCGACCCGCTGGGCGCATTGCGTGTAATATTTGCGTCAAAACGCGGCACTCTCATGGAACTCGGAATAGGCCCAATTGTCACGTCAGGCTTAATTCTACAACTACTGGTTGGGTCAGGGTTAATTGAAGCTGACCTCTCGAGACCTGAGGATAGAGGTTTGTTTACAGCCGCAAACAAATTTTTCACCATATTCATGACAGGTTTTGAAGCTTCAGCCTACATCATCAGCGGAGCCTACGGTACCTTGGCGCTTAATTTGGCCTTCTTTATATTCCTGCAGCTTCTCGCCGCCGGAGTAATGCTCATGTTACTTGACGAGCTCATTCAAAAGGGCTGGGGTATCGGCAGTGGAATAAGCCTATTCATAGCTGCTGGTGTAGCACAGACAATTTGGTGGGATATGTTTAGCCCTGTAGTTGCGTATGAAGAACCGAAGAGCTATGGTGCAGTTATAGCTTACATTCAGTCCTTACTAAATCATGAGAGCGCATTCGGGTCATTTATCAGCCGCGTAAGCCCTAACCCTACAATGCTAGGTTTAGTCGCCACAATAGCGGTTTTCCTAATAGTAATCTACCTCGAAGGCGTTAGAGTTGAAATTCCAGTTGCATACGCAAAATTTAGAGGATATAAAGGAACATATCCACTAAAACTTCTATACGTATCCGTCATTCCTGTTATTTTCGCCTCAGCGTTGTTCGCAGACCTGTATTTTGTTGCTACTATACTTTGGAATGGAACAAATAAAATCAGCCCACCATTTTGGATTAAAATTCTTGGGACATTTAATTCGCAGAATAGCCCCATAGGCGGATTAGCGTACTACCTAACGGCTCCAAACAGCCTAGGTCAAGTTGCGCAGGATCCCCTGCGGGCTTTAATCTACACTTCAGTGTTCGTAATATTCTGCGTCGTATTCGCGATTACATGGGT
This sequence comes from uncultured Candidatus Bathyarchaeia archaeon, assembly GCA_964473665.1. Taxonomy (GTDB): domain Archaea; phylum Thermoproteota; class Bathyarchaeia; order RBG-16-48-13; family CAYPFQ01; genus CAYYPV01. Next base: position 2,804 of record CAYYPV010000084.1, on the reverse strand, counting down.
TCAGGTTGGAGGTTTAGATTCTAAAACAGTGGCGAAACAGCTTGTTGATTCAGGTATGCAGATACCAGGATTTAGGCGATCCGGAAGGGCTATTCAAGAGATATTAGACCGATATCTTCCCGCAGTAACAATCTTAGGCGCAATCATTGTTGCTCTGATAGCTGCGTCTGCGAATTTTCTAGGCGTATTCGGAACGGGAATCGGTGTGTTGCTAACAGTAGAAATCCTATACCAGTACTATCAACTTCTTATTCAGGAGAGACTTGTAGATATGTACCCCGCCTTAGGGCGTTTCTTAGGTAAATAACAGCGTTGCGTAAAATACATCTTTAAACTTTTTATATTAGGCTTAAACCTTCAGTCATACTAGATTTGGTGACTTGAGTCGATGAATAAAAACAAAATCTTAGTTGTCACTGGAATACCCGGGGTTGGGAAATCTACAGTTCTAAGTGAATTAGAGAAATTCACTAAACAAACTTCAAATAAATTTTCAGTCATAAATTACGGCACCACTATGTTAAAAATTGCAGAGGCTAACGGTGAAAAACTTCATCGCGACTTCTTAAGACGCAAATCGATTAAAGTTCAACATCAATTGCAGTTGAATGCAGCCAAGGAATTAGCGAATTTAGCTAAAAAAACAGGGTCTCTGGTTATTGACACACATATGATTGTGAGAACTGAAAATGGGTACTTATCGGGTCTACCTCATGATGTGTTAGAAGAACTAAAACCCGATACTCTAATTCTCATAGAAGCTGATCCCAATGAAATTATCAGCCGTAGAGCTAAAGACGCGACCAGAATTAGGGATAAAATATTGGCTGAAGAGGTGACGCAGGAAATAGCTCTCTCAAGAGCATTTGCTTCTGCATGCAGCATACTCTCCGGGGCTCCTGTAAAAATAATTCAGAACCCACATGGTAAAGCTGCAGATGCCGCTAAAGAAATTTTAGACTTAATATGAGGATTCGCATATGAGTTTAAGTTTAACAGCGCTTCCACTATCAACGATCGCCATATTAATAATAGCTGCTGCAATAGGCATAACCACATCAACCATAAACAGACGGTTCATAGACATCGAACAACTGAAGCTATACCAACGAGAACAACGTGAATATTTACGTGAACTAAAAGAAGTTTCTCGTACCCACGATAAGAACCTAGAGGCGAAGTTGAAGAAAAGACAGATGCGGGTAAATCAGTTGATGGCAACCGTTACTAAACAGCAGTTTAAGGCAATGGGTGTAACCTTTCTCCCAATCTTCATAATCTACGCTTTATTGGCTGGCTTTGCACCCCTTGGAATACACGGATACTTTTCTGGTATCACCGCCGCCTATCTTCCATTCAGCTTTTCGTTCCTCGGATCCGTAGTAGATGGAATAACGCATCTTCCTTTCGTTTACTGGTATTTCCTTTGTTCTTTTGCAGTAAATCTGCCTATGTTACGCATATTCGGATTAGCTCCAGGTTCGGAGGATTAAAATTTGCCAAAACCAGCACTACGAGTAAGGAACAGAAGACATTATTCCACCAAGACACCTGGAGGGCGAACAGTCACTCATTTCTATAGAAAAATCGGAGAAGTTGCTATTTGTACAATCTGCGGTAGGCCGTTGCATGCTCCTCGTCTATCGCCTAGTAGCGCTAGAAAACTACCGAAAACTGCAAAAAGACCGCAACGCATCTACGGCGGGCAAATTTGCAGTTCATGCTTAAGGGAAATGATTAAAAAAGCGCTTTATGTTTAGGATGCCCGAATTTAAAATCGTAAGCTATTTCGCCATTTTGGATTAATCGCGAAATAATGCTTCACCACCAGCAGTTTTAAACAAATTGAGGGTGCATATGTTAATAAGAATAGGATTGGGGTCGACATCTACAACTGTGTAAATAATCTCAAAAATAACCATAGACAAGTGAAAAAATGGTTAGTAAAGAACTAATCAAAAGTGAGAAAAGCGGAATGAAAAGAGGTGAAAAAAAATAACTAAAAAGAGGCGGACAAAAATAACTAAAAAAGTACCTTAGCCCTAATAAAAACTCATAAGATCTAAGCTATCGACCGATCTTCACAAGGACAGTTACAGCCGAAGATTTCACATAACCCCACCTAACAAAACTAAAGGGATTGAGCATGCTGAAATTCATGAGTAGAATAGGTAATGATTGTTCGCTTTAGAGGAAAGACAGAATGGTTGAAAAAGAACCCGATGATGCCCAATACTTCAACCGTAGATCAATGACTTACGAGAATTCCTTGGAGCAATGGTTTTTTTTCGATCGAATTCAGAAAGCTGCGCTGAATATAGTTGAAAAGCAGTATACTCCTGAAGTTGTGTTGGATATTGGATGCGGGACTGGGAGGTTGTTGCGCAAAGTCGGGAAGCGTTGGCCCATGGCTCGGCTGATAGGTGTTGACGCCGCAGAAGGCATGATAGAAAAAGCGCGCCAACTTACGCCGAATGCAACGTTCTATGTTAGCAAAGCAGAGTCGCTTCCTTTGCCCGATGTCTCGGTTGACATCGTCTTCAGTACGGCTTCTTTTCATCACTGGCAAGATAAAGAGAAGGCTCTTCTCGAGATAAGACGCGTTTTGCGTTCGAGAGGCTGGTTCTTCCTTGCTGATATATGGCCGCCGTTCGGGCTGTCAAGGTTCAGTCATCATTTTCAATCGAACAACGCCGCTAGAGTACGGGAAGCTTTTGCCAATGCTGGACTGCAGGTTCAAGATCAGAGAAGGCAATTGGGACTATGGCTACTCATAACAGTTGGCGTGCGCAAGCCTTAGTTCG
>CAYYPV010000083.1:0-1564 GCA_964473665.1 uncultured Candidatus Bathyarchaeia archaeon | reverse complement strand
CAGAGGGCTCATAACATTTTCACTGGCAATCAGATTTATGGTTTCGGTCCCTCTCCACTTCTCCTCATCTTTGACATCCTTCAGAATTTTTTTTACGATTTCATTTGGGTCCATCATCGTACCTCAATATGCAAGAGGAATATATCAGATTATAAAATAGAGCTTTTGGTGCACATGAAAATAACTAAAATTCTAGTCAAAACACTAATTTAGCGCATGTATGCAGCCTCAAAATCAGAGGTGTATTAACTGCGCATTTCCCAGCTCGTAGCCGACTCTTACTCTTGTTTGCCGTTAATAACTTTTTATTAAGCCAATTATACTAACTGTGAATTATCTAGTAAAATTGCCGAATGGATGAAACCACCATGCATAATCCCCCTATAGTTGAAGCCAAGAACCTTGTCAAAGATTATGACGGTCTAAGGGCTGTTGATAATGTAAGTTTCGAAGTTGTAAAGGGAGAATGTTTCGGTTTTTTAGGTCCCAACGGGGCGGGCAAAACGACTACTATGCAGATGGTTCAATGCGTCTTACCCGTCACTGCAGGAGAACTATACGTGGCCGGCATGAATGTAAACGATAAAGCGAGAGAAATTAAGCGGCTAATAGGAGTTGTCCCGCAAGAAAACAATTTAGATCCTGATTTCACGGTTTGCAAGAACCTCACAGTCTACGCTAGATATTTCGATATTTCAAAAGATGTCGCTGAGAAAAGAGCGAGTGAGTTACTGGAATTTCTTAACTTAACTGAGAAGAGCGACGTAGTCATAGATAACCTGTCCAGCGGCATGAAGCATAGGCTTCTCATAGCGAGGGCGCTGATAAATGAGCCGCAGCTTCTAGTGTTGGACGAGCCTACAACCGGTCTCGATCCTCAGGCCAGACATCTGATATGGGATAGAATAGCTGATCTTAAGAAGCAAGGTGTAACTGTACTCCTTACCACTCATTACATGGAGGAAGCTGCTCAGCTCTGCGACCGCATCGTAATAATGGACTACGGAAAGATCGTGGATGAGGGAAACCCGAAAGACATTACTAAGAAACATATGGGAAAGAATGTCCTAGAAATCTCATACAGCGAAGAAATTTTATCCTACCTGAAAAGCGCCTACCCCGACGCGACCGAAGAAGTCAACGGGGATAAAATTAACGTCTTCACCAATGAGCCTGAACAAATTTTATCAAATGTTTTAGAGAAATTTAAGCCAAAAGAAGCCGTTATTCGAGACGCAAATCTTGAAGATGTATTTCTCAAACTAACTGGAAGGAGACTCAGAGAGTAATGAAGCCTTTATCATCCTACTTTAAGGTTCCAAAGCTGACCTACCGCCTCTGGAAGGTATGGACAAGAGATAGAGATGTCTTTATGAAGACTTACAAGACAGACCTCCTTATCCCCCTGCTGGAGCCAATCCTATATTTATTGGCTATGGGGTTCGGCTTAGGATTTTTCATATCAGAAGTCAACGGCGTATCCTATATTCAGTTTATCGCACCTGGCTTAGTATCGATCTCAATTATGTATGCTGCTTTCTCCGAATGCAGTTACAGTTCATAT
>CAYYPV010000082.1:0-9981 GCA_964473665.1 uncultured Candidatus Bathyarchaeia archaeon | reverse complement strand
CGAGTTTAGTAACCCATTTTTTTGGAACCGAGACTATGAAAGAGGACTTTCCTGTAATCTGGATTTTTCTAAATTCTTCAGTTGATGTTTCTTCCTTCAAAACTGCCCACTCTTTTCTATATAGATTAAGAGGGAATTATGAATAAACATATCAATTATTATTTTATTATATAACCTAGCGTTTTTATACAACTGAGCTTCCATTTTAAAGTTACCCGTATAGACGAAGAACGTGTTGGAATGATGTTATCTTGAAGGTTTATTCCAGAATAAGCGATGCATGCGGAATATTCGGGGTGGCTAATTTGAAGGGGGACCTTATTTCTGGGGAAACTGCTGTTGTAGCGATGGAATCTATGAATCCAAGATATAACGGTCTGGGTGCAGGTTTCGCGGGATACGGTATTTACCCCAAATACAAAGACCAGTACGCACTTCACGCTTTATTTGACAATGAAAACAGCAAAATGAAGACAGAAGAGTATCTGAATTCAAGAGTAGACATATTAAAGGATGAACCTATCCCGACACGTAAAGTAAGTGAAATTCGTCACAAGCCGATATTATGGCGGTACTTTGTAAACCCAGCAGTACCAAAAAACGAGGCGTCGGAAATTAAGCTGCCTGATGACCAGATAGTTGACCTGGTAACTCATGTCAATAGCGAAATTGAGGGCGCATACATAGTTTCAAGCGGTAAAGATATGGGAATTTTCAAAGCTGTTGGTTACCCACGGCAAGTAGCTGAACTATTCGGCATTGATGCATACAAAGCCTACATGTGGATTGCGCATGGAAGATATCCAACCAATACGCCTGGTTGGTGGGGAGGCGCACACCCGTTTAACATTCTAGGCTGGTCTGTTGTTCATAATGGTGAACTCAGCTCGTACGATACAAATAGGCGATACGTAGAGCAGTGGGGGTATAAGTGCACATTAAAAACTGACAGCGAAGTTTTAGTTTATTTATTCGATCTACTTGCACGTAAACATGGGTTGCCGCTTGAAGCTGCATGTGCAGCTATAACGCCTCCATTTTGGAAGGACATAGACAACCTAGCAAATGATCAGGGACAAGCATTAATGAAAATCCGAATCACGTATGGTGCAGCTCTTGTAAATGGACCGTTTAGTATCATCGTTGGAGTAAACCAAGGCATTAAGGGAATGATTGGTTTAACGGATAGAGTGAAGCTTAGACCTTTAGTTGCAGCGGTCAATAGGGACGTGACATACCTTGCAAGTGAAGAGTGCGCAATTAGAGCGGTATGCCCTGAACCCGAAAAGGTTTGGAGCCCTACAGCAAGTACCCCGATCATAGCCAAAGTGGAGGCAGCATAATGAGTACTCCGCAGTTCGTCATAAATATAGATAAGGAGAAATGCACCCTCTGTAAAAGATGCACAATTGAATGTAGTTTTGGTGCATTAAAAGCCGAAAGGAACAAGATAGTTTCTGAAAGTGCGAAGTGCGTTGATTGCGGCCGATGCGTGTTGTCCTGCCCTAAACAGGCAATTACAGTAAATAAAAACCCGCTGCCCATTCAAACTCACGCAATATGGACAGAAAAAATTCAGAGAGATATACAAAGGGAGGCTGAGACAGGTTCAATTATAATGGTTGGGACTGGAACAAACCTTCCTTATCCAGTGTTTTTTGACCACATACTTATCGACGCATGCCAAGTAACTAATCCATCTATAGATCCTCTACGCGAACCGATAGAGCTTAGAACATATCTCGGAAAAAAACCGGCAAAACTGCAGGTTAAAGAGGAAGCGGATAAAAAATTCAAGGTTGAAACAGAACTAGCGCCCAATCTCAAATTAGAAACACCGATAATGTTTGCAGCAATGTCATATGGCGCAGTCAGTCTGGAAGTACATAAAGCTCTAGCTACGGCTGCAAAGCAGTTGGGAACACTAATGAACTCCGGCGAAGGGGGCTTACATAAGGAACTATACCCGTACGGTGACAACATCATAGTTCAAGTTGCCTCAGGCCGATTCGGCGTAAATAAAACGTATTTAGATACTGCTGCAGGGATTGAGATAAAAATTGGGCAAGGCGCTAAGCCGGGTATCGGGGGACATCTTCCAGGCGCAAAAGTAACTGCAGAAATTGCTGAAACACGGAGGATTCCTGAAGGAACAGATGCGTTATCACCTGCTCCTCACCACGACATTTATTCAATTGAAGATTTATCTCAACTTGTTTATGCGTTGAAAGAGGCAACTGAGTACAAGAAGCCGGTCTTCGTGAAAATTGCAGCGGTTCATAATACTGCGGCAATAGCTAGCGGAATTGCTAGGTCGGGTGCTGATGTTATTGTAATTGATGGTTTTAGAGGAGGAACAGGAGCAGCGCCGCAAGTTATTCGTGACAATCTCGGGATCCCGATTGAGGTTGCTATTGCTTCTGTAGACGACACGCTACGTGAAGAGAAGATTAGAAACGAGGTTTCCATTGTAGCTTCGGGCGGAATTAGGTCGAGCGCAGATGTAGCAAAAATAATAGCTCTTGGCGCTGACGCTGTAGCGATAGGCACCGCCGCTTTAATTGCGATGGGTTGCACTGTCTGTGGGCAATGCTATACGGGCTTATGTCCTTGGGGGTTAGCCACGCAGAGGCCTGAGTTAAGACGGAGATTTAGCGTTACAAGAGGGGTTGGGAGGCTTACAAATCTGGTTTCTGTTTGGAGTATGGAGCTGAAGGAGATTCTAGGCGCGTTAGGAATGAACTCAATTGATAGCTTGAAGGGTAACAGAGAAAGACTTAGAGGAATTGGTTTGGACAGCACAGCTCTCGAAACGTTAGGTATTAAGCCGGTTGGTCGATAATCATGAAAATTGATGCAAAAGGGCTGAATTTTAAGCAGCTTAACAAGCTTGTACGTGATGCTGTACAAAATGGTGCAAGGGAAATTGAAGTTACTAATGTTTGTGGACAAAGGTATATTGGTACTGGAATTGATGTGGATGCTAGAATTATTATTCGCGGTAATCCTGGCAACGATTTAGGCGCTTTTATGGATAACCCAACGATAATGGTATATGGAAATGCTGGTGACTGTGTTGGCAATACTATGAACGCGGGTAGAATCGTAATTAATGGAAGTGCTGGTGATGTGGTGGGCTATTCTATGAGGGGAGGGGAAATTTACATTAGAGGAAACGTTGGTTACCGTGTAGGGATTCATATGAAGGAGTATGCCGGACGTTTTCCAGTTGTTGTAATTGGAGGAGTTGCCAGAAGTTTCCTAGGTGAATACATGGCCGGCGGCAGAATCGTAGTGTTAGGGCTGGATGACAATGACGGCGAGTTGGCCGGAGATTATTTAGGAACAGGTATGCATGGCGGAAAAATGTACATTAGAGGTACAGTTCCACAGGAGAAATTGGGTATTGACGTTAAAGTTGATTCACTAAATGAAAGCGACTTAACTGAGCTAAGGGGGATAATAGCTGATTACTGTAAAACATTCGAAATTTCGTCCGAAAAAATTTTAGAAAAAAGCTTCAAAAAAGTAGTGCCTACCACACACCGCCCTTACGAAAAAACGTATGCTGTTTACCCGATTGAAGGATAATAAAACTCAGACTAATCGGATCAGTTTTAAATCAGGTTTTGATATACCAGATTCATTTTCTTCAGATTTATGCAGTATTTAGCGACCGGCTTTAGCCTTTTCATATGCGTAGGCGATGCTTTCGATGGTTATGGCGCCAATAACTTTGTTGGGGGCTTCTCTATCAACGACAGGCAGTAGGGCGACTTTTTCGCGGGACATGGTCTTGTGGGCCTCTAGAACTGATTCGTCGGGAAAAACTGAAACCTGCTTTATGGGCAACTGTTCAACTCTCAATGCGCTCCTTTGTTCTGGTCGAATCTTTATAATTTCGTCCCAAGTTACAACTCCTTGAAGTACTCCATCTTTCTCAATTATTATGTCGTGATATCGCGCTTTGAACATTACTTCTAAAGCGTCCATTACAGCAGTTCCAGGTGTGACGGAGGCAACATCGGTAAACATAATATCTTTGACCCGGACAACGGCGATAGTAGTCGAAATTATTGTTTGTTGTTCTTCTTCTGTCGCTCCGATGTAAATGAATATACCTATTATGATTAACCAGAAATTATATAGAAAGCCGACAAAAGCTAGGAATATGCCGAAGAACTTACCGATAGTGGAAGCGTATCTGGTTGCGTCTGAAAACTTCATTCGTTCAGCTAGAAGAGCTCTGAAAACTCTTCCTCCGTCCATGGGGAAGGCGGGAATCAGGTTGAACGCTCCCAAGAACAGGTTCAGTATTGCTAGATCTATTACTAGATTTCCAGTAAGTGTAAGTGAAAGCGTTATTGGCCCAATTGGCGTTCCTATGGTTGTTATCAGATGAAAAATGATGAGAACTCCTCCGATGACGAAACTGGTCAGCGGTCCAGCGATAGCCATTCGCCATTCAATACGGGGTTTGTCAGGAATCTCCTCAATTTCCGATACTCCTCCTATAGGATAGAGGACAATCTTGCGCACTTTTATGTTGTAGTGTCTAGCAACCACCGAATGCGCCAGTTCATGGACGACTACAAAGACGAAGAGGAAAAGTATAAGAAAAAAATCGTACAGCTGATGCAGTGAAATTAGTGAAAGGACAAATACCGCAACCATCAGCAGTATAAAGGTTATGTGAAGCTCAATTGGGATACCCCATGCGGAGCCGATTTTAAACGAATATTTCATAAATCAACTCTAAGACACAGTTACTTTATCAAAGTTTTGATATCATATTTAAATGCGTCCGCTAAAATGGAGTGAATAAAATTCATTTCTCCATACAGGTATTCAAAATAATTGAACATAGTAGGTCTGCTTCCGTATGTATTCAAGAAGGATGCGTTAATTTGGAAAATCAGTTGTTTTAGCTGATGCCTCAACATATCTTGAGCCGCTGTATTTCTTTAAAAAATAGTTGAATGTATAACTGACTATTACCACCTCACTGCTGTTTTCTCTACTAGGAGGAACTTGACTAGGTCATTGAATATTAATGAAAAGGCACCGGAACACGTTAGTACGAAAAGTGTGTCAAGCAGCGGTAAAGGCGTGAAACCTGGCAGCCCGATTGTTGTTATTAAAGTGGCCGCTATTACGCTGATTATTATTGCTGCCAATAGTATAGTGCTAGGCCTAGAATTCCAGAAGTGCTTTCTCTCTCTTACATTGAACACTAAGAACATGGCGGAGTAAAATAATATTTCGAAGGTGTATGTGTAAAGGGCTTGGTTATTTGGAGTCAAATGGAAATAATTAAGTGCGACATATAACAGACCAAATGATTCCACGATGACGAGTATGCCGAGTATTATCGATGCCTTCACCAAACCAGTTATGTTCCAGTTTTGGGGTTTTCTAGACCATCTAAGATTGTCGGTGGATAGAGCTATCTTTACAAAATCCGTCATAAAAAAATACAGAATTAAAGTGAACGCAGATACTACATAACTGCCGGTAAGAATGAAGGATAAGACCACGAATGTGGCTATCTGGAGAGTTCTAATTATTTTGCTGAGTATCCATGCAGTTATCCTATCAAATATAACTCGCCCATTCTTAACTAGGTCAACAATACCAGTTAATCCTTCACCAGTCAAGACAACGCTGGCGGCACTTTTTGCAACATCAGTGGCGTTGCTCACAGCTATGCCGACTTCTGCCTGCCTTAATGCTGGCGCATCATTCACGCCGTCACCAGTCATACCTACAACATGTTCGGTGGCTTGAAGGCTTTTAACAATGGTGTACTTATCCTCAGGGTATATTTCCGCAAACCCATCGCTTTTTTCAGCCGCTTCCGCAGCTTTTACTGGATTTTCTTTGAAGGATTCCTTCAAATCCGATACTTTGATCATGTTTTCGCCCAGTCCCACATCGTTAGCTATCTCTTTAGCTATTGGAAGTGCGTCTCCAGTTAGCATTTTTACAGATATCCCCAGACTCGTCAGTTCCTGGATTAATTGCTTCGAATCGGGCTTAGGCATATCGAATAGGGCAACTAAGCCTACTAGTTCAGAATGCTTCTGATCCTCTGCTTTGGCGACCGCCAAAGTTCGGTACCCCCTCTTGGCGAACTCGCCTATTCTTGTCTCCAGATCCTTTACTGCATTTTGATTAAATCCGCATGCTTCAGCTATAACACTGACAGCTCCCTTCATAACTCGGAACTCATGGCTATCCTTCTTCACTAGAGCTTCGGTTCTTCGTGTCTTCGGGTCGAAAGGAACAAAATCCTTCTGGACGAATGTATCGTCTACTAAATTTTTTTGTTTTGCCATATTTATAAAAGCCAGATCGATGGGGTCTTGATTTGCTTCTTGCGAAGTTAATGCTCCATAAAATATTACATCATGTTCAGTAAATCGACCAAGTGGGATGACGTTTGCTACTGAAAGCCTATTCATCGTTATTGTGCCAGTTTTATCGGCACAAATGACGTCCATAGTTGCTACATCTTCAGAGGCGCTTAACCTTGTTACTAAAACACCTTTTTTGACTAATTCCATGGATCCTATTGCCATGCTGACAGTGAACATGGCAGGTAACGCAACAGGTATAGCTGACACTAAGAGAGCTAAAAAAAGAGTCAATATTTCCAACAAATTTAGCCCTTTTAATATTGAGAAGGTGACGGCCAGCCCTATCAGTGCGATTACGATGATTAATAGCCATTTCACAACGTTGGAGACGACCTTTTCCATGTGAAGTTTTGGGCGAGCCATCTGGACTAACTGAACTGTCCTTCCGAAGTATGTTTTGACTCCTGTCGAAGTTATGATGCCGTTGGCTTCGCCTCTCTTCACGATTGAGCCCGAATAAATTAGATTATCCGATTTCTTTTCTACGAGCATAGATTCCCCTGTTAAAGCTGACTGGTCGACATCGAGTTCACCTTTTATTATTTTGACGTCTGCGGGAACAAAATCGCCGGGCCTTACTCTAATGACGTCGCCAAGCACTAACTCATTTGAGGGCACAATTTTCCAGACGCCGTCTCTAAGTGCCCTTGCGTTTACTTGCAGTTTTTTCTTCAGGGCTTCGACTGCGCTGGTTGCTTTCTGCGCCTCGGCAAAACCCAGTATTGAGTTAAAGAAAAGTAGTCCAGTTACAATGTAAAGATCGGCGTATTGGTGTAGGAACCAGGACAGAACAATTATAAGCTCAAGCATCCATGCAGTGAGCCCCCAAAAATTCCTAGCAAACCTAACTGCAGGATTGACTTTCTTCTCAGGAACTTCGTTGTATCCATACTTTTTTAATCTACTTTCAACTTCAGCCGATTTTAATCCCATGTCTAAGTCTGATTGCAGTGCCTTCACTGCTTCCTCCGCTTTCATGTGGAGAAAGTCTAAATCTTTTTCCTGCGTTGAAATTCCCACTCTAGTATTTTTTAATTAATCTTCTACAAAAATAGTTATTCGTAATTCATCATATATGTTAATGAGGCAATAGACGACGTTATAGGCAGTAGATTACCTAAGTGAAGGCGAACGTTCAAGCTAATTACTAATAAACGGCGATTAATGGTTGATGAAGTAAGAAGTAAGTGTTGAGAGAAACTAAAATATGGAAGGCGGATCTTTATCGCATTCATCAGTAACATTGATGGAAATTATAAAATAACCGAAAATTGCGGAAAAAGGCTAAAAACACTGCTTATTTCAGCGTGATTTTGTCTTGGCGAGTCGGCTCTGACTTTCTATAACTTGTCCTCAACAAGTAGGTTATTAGGATCAATTCGGCTATGATGTTTCCTGCTGCAAAGACAACGGAAGAGCCTATCTCGACAGAAACTATGTAAAATATTAGTAGGCCTATCAAGATCCAAGTAAATGTAAAATCCTTCATAAGTTTAACCAAACTCAGCTTTTGATTGCTGGCTCCACGTTGGTCTTTGCTGTCGATGTATAGGTAAATGCCGCATGCTATCATGAATGCGATGCTCCAACTGATACTTATGATATACCAATCAAAAAGGTTAAGGATTAACCCCAATTTTTCGCCTCCAATCGTAATTGCATATCTTGTAGAAGAACACTTTTGCGGCGTCCACTAGGAATAGGTAAGTAATTGTTATTAGTATTACGATCACCCAGAATCCTGCTGGAAGTGGTGCCATGCCTACGAATTTTCCCAAAGCTGTGTACGGAAATATTGTTCCGAAAGCTACAAACGAAATTATGAATAGAGCTAGCCACTTACCTGGGCGGCTTGTAAGGAAGGGTATGCGTCTCGTCCTGATCACGAACATTATCAGGACTTCAGTCCAGAATGACTCAACGAACCAGCCGCTTTGGAAGACTGATGCTGCATGGGGTGTTGCTGAAGCGCAACCAAAGATGAACAGTAGAATGCCGAATGTAAGGAAGTCGTATAGGGAACTGAATGGACCTAACCATATAGTGTACTTTCTAACGAAGTCTATATCCCATTGTCTTGGAGTTTTTGTGTATTCTTCGTCGACGTTATCGGTTGGTATCGTCATGTTTGACATATCGTATAATAGATTCATGAATAGTATCTGTATAGGTAGCATTGGAAGAAATGGAAGAAAGAGTGAGGCTGCTGCTGCGCTGAACATATTTCCGAAGTTCGAGCTAGTACCCATGAGTATGTATTTTATCGTGTTGCCAAAGATTTTTCGACCTTCTTGTATACCTCCAGCTAGCACTAGAAGATCCTTCTCTAAAAGCACGATGTCCGCTGCATCTTTAGAGACGTCGACAGCTGTGTCAACTGATATGCCTACGTCCGCTTCATAAAGGGCAGGGGCGTCGTTTACTCCGTCTCCCATGAAGCCCACTGAATGTCCGTTCTCTTTCAGGGCTTTGATGATGTCGAGCTTTTGATCCGGCGTAATTCGAGCGAATATTGTGTTGTTCTCCACAGCTTTTCTGAGCTCTACTGTACTCATCTTAGTGAGATCTTCACCGGAGACTATTCCCAAACATGGCACTTCAACTTCTTCACATATTTTGCCTGCTACGAGCTCGTTATCCCCTGTCAGTATCTTAACGTCAACACCCATTTCTCTAAGATTCATTATTGCTTGATGTGCATCCTCTTTACGCGGGTCGGTGAACACTAGAAAGCCTAAAAATGTTAGATCCGTTTCATCAACAATATTGTAGGCCGTCTTAACATCTACATCACGATATGCTAGTGCAAGGACACGATAACCTTGCTTTGACAGATCTGAAAACTTTGAATGAATAGACTCTTGAAATCGGTTTATCTCTTCGTTTTTCCCAGATATGTCCGCGTATTTACATCTGGCAATGACTGATTCTGGAGCACCTTTGGTGATTAGAATGGGGTCATTGTCTTTTTTAACTACTACGGACATCATTCTCCGCTGATAATCAAAGGGTATCTCGCTGATCTTGAGGTAAGGTTCTACGCTTTTTTGTGCATCATTTTTAATAGCGTATTCCCAGATTGCTGCATCCATCGGGTTTCCGGTAATATTTTCGCCTAGGATTGCGCTGTTACATAGCATTGAATAGGGCATTATCCTTGGATCCTTATCCTCAGCCGGTGAATAGTAGTCTTTGAGAGCAATCTTTCCTTCGGTTAATGTTCCGGTCTTGTCTGTGCAGAGGACGTTCATGCTTCCGAAGTCCTCTACTGAAACTAGGCGTTTCACAATTACTTTCTTCTTCGCCATGACTCTCGCACCTTGTGAGAGACTGATTGTTACGATAGCCGGCATAAGTTCGGGTACCAAACCAACGGCTACAGCAAGGGCGAAAAGTAATGAATTAATTAGTGGATGACCTAGGGCTGCATTAAGCACGAATATTCCAATTGCTAGTGCAAGGGTGAGCGTGAGAAGAAGTGTTCCATAGCTCCTGACACCTTTCTGAAATTCAGTTTCGGGGTGTGCTCTGATCAGGTTTTTGGATATTAATCCGAACTCTG
>CAYYPV010000081.1:0-4989 GCA_964473665.1 uncultured Candidatus Bathyarchaeia archaeon | reverse complement strand
CCGGAGATGAAGCTGTTAAAAATGGAGTCAATTCTGGTGAATTGGCTGGCGAAATATCAAAAATAATCGGCGGAGGAGGAAGCGGAAAGCCTAACTTTGGGCAAGGTGGAGGAAACCTGATAGATAAGGTGCCAGACGCCCTCAAGGATGCAGAGCAGCTTCTGAAAAAAATGTTAAAATAAAAACGTGAGATGGTCGCTTAATGCTGCTCAATTGGAAATTGATGGAGGAGAAATGGCAGAAAGCGTGGGATGAAGCTAAAATATTCGAGACTGATCCCAAAGCTAGAAAACCAAAATTCTTCATTTGTGTCGCGTATCCCTATCCTAATTCGCCTCAACATGTCGGGCATGGAAGAACATTCACGTTAGCCGATGTCTATGCGCGGTATAAGCGGATGCGCGGGTTCAACACTCTATTTCCGATGGCTTTCCACTATACTGGGACGCCGATTCTGGCTATGTCAAAGAGGTTAACTTCAGATGACAAAGACCTGCTCGACGACTTCATCATGGTCTATAAGGTTCCGCAGGAAGTTATCAAGACATTTTCTGAGCCAATTAAAATTGCTGAATATTTCCATAAAGAAATCAAGCAAGGCATGAAGGAAATAGGATACTCCATTGATTGGCGCAGAGAATTCACGACAATAGATGCTCAATACAAAAAATTCATTGAATGGCAGTTCAGAAAGCTCAAAGCAAGGGGGCTAATTACAAAGGGAAGCCATCCAGTAGGATGGTGCCCAAGCGACGGAAATCCTGTAGGTCAGCATGATACTAAAGGTGATGTAGAGCCAGAAATAGGCGAATTTACAGTAATAAAATTCAAGTATAACGAATTTTACCTGCCAGCAGCAACGCTTAGACCTGAGACCATATTCGGCGTCACCAACATGTGGGTTAAGCCGGACATCGATTATGTAAAAGCACAGGTTAACGGAGAACAATGGATTATAAGCAGAGAATGCGCAGAGAAACTGAATTTCCTAAACCGTAAGGTAACCGTTCTAGGCAATATTTCAGGCAAATTACTCATCGGAAAATACGTTAAAAATCCAGCTACCGATGAAGAAATTCCAATATTTCCGGCAGCATTCGTTGATCCAAATAATGCCACAGGAGTCGTCATGTCTGTACCAGGGCACGCACCTTACGACTACATAGCACTTGAAGACTTGAAGAAACAGCCGAATGAACTGCAAAAATACGGAATTCCCAAAGAAGCCCTAGAAAAAGTAAATCCAATCTCAATCATAACACTGGAAGGCTACTCAGATTTTCCGGCTGCAGACGCAATTAAACGCTTTGGGATAAAAAACCAACTTGACCTCAAAATAGATGATGCGACGGAAGAAGTTTACAGCCGCGAGTTTCACAGCGGAAAAATGAAGGACAACACTGGAAAATACGCTGGTATGAGCGTATCTCAAGCAAAGAATGCGGTTAAGGAGGATCTGTCTCGCGAAGCAAAAGTTGATGTGATGTATGAACTCCTAAACAAACCCGTATACTGTCGATGTGGAACAGAGTGTGTCGTAAAACTCTTTGAAGATCAATGGTTCATCAACTACGGCGACCCAGAATGGAAGAAACTAGCGTACGAATGTCTTGCCAACATGAAGATAGTGCCTGAAGACCTTAGAGGCGAATTTGAACACACCATAAATTGGCTGAAAGAAAAAGCATGCGCAAGAAAACACGGGTTAGGCACAAAACTTCCATGGGACCCAGAATGGATAATTGAAAGCCTATCCGACTCAGTAATCTACATGGCCTACTACACAATATCAAAATACATCAACCAAAACAAAATTCCCGCGAACAAATTCGATGACGACGTCTTCAATTACATACTTTTAGGCTCAGGCAACCCTGACATAATTGCAAACAAAGTCGGATTAGACCCAATGATACTGAAGAGAATGCGAGACGAATTCACCTACTTCTACCCACTTGACAGCAGAAACTCAGGTAGAGACCTTGTCCCAAACCACCTAACATTCTTCATCTTCAACCATGCAGCAATTTTTCCCAAAGAACTTTGGCCGCGCCAAATAATCGTCAATGGAAGCGTCTTAATGGAGGGAAAGAAGATGTCCAAATCATTCGGAAACATAATCCCACTACGCGAAGCAATCCAAACATACGGCGCAGACCCATTCCGATTAGCCGTACTTTCAACAGCAGAACTACTGCAAGACGCCGACTTCAGCAGCTCTCTAGCCAACACTATAAATGAAAGACTTGAACGATTCTACATGTTCGCGCTTGAAGTGATAAAATTAAGTGAACAAACTGGAAAGAGCCCATTGACGTCCGTTGATAAATGGATGCTAAGCAGCCTCCAATATTATATAAGAGATGTAACCGAAGCTATGGAAAACCTAAGAGTAAGAGAGGCAGTGCATAAAGCACTGTACCTATTAGATCAAGATATTCAATGGTACTCGCGACGAACATGCTCTGAATCATCTGAATCGGATAGAAAAGGCGTAATCGGGAACATACTGAATGATGTTTTGAATGTTCGTGTTAGGTTACTGGCGCCATTTGCGCCTCATCTTTGTGAAGAAATCTGGCATAACGCAAACCAACCTGGATTTATTTCATCAGCTCAGTGGCCATCCTACGATGAAACTAAAATTGATGCAGCATCAGTTGAGCAAGAGAATTTAATTAAAGCAATAATGGATGACACGTTAAACATAATTCAAGCCACAAGCATTACAGTGAAAAGAATCTGCTATTATACATCTGCAAAATGGAAATGGAAGATTTACCTAAAGGCTTTGAAAATGGCTGAGAACGGATCCATAAAAGTAACTGACTTGATGAGAGAATTAATGGCCGATCCGGAATTGAATAGGCTGGCGAAAGATGTAGCAAAATACGCCAATAAAGTTTCTGAGAACATGAATAAAATTTACCCAGAAATCCGAAAAAGACGATTAGCCGCAGGCATCCTTGATGAGCTGAAAACCTTAGAGGAAGCAAAAAACTTCTTCAAACAAGAATTCAACGTCGAAGTAAACATCTTCACCGAGGACGATTCTGGGCGCTACGACCCAAAGAAGCGAGCAGCGCTAGCTGAACCCTACAGGCCAGCCATATACATTGAATAAGTAAGTCCATTTGCCGGGGTACAGGTTGAACAAAGGGCTCCAAGAGGCTGCTAAAGATTTTCGATACCTACTTAGCCGCAATTACAAACGTGAAAGTGCCTTAGCATTTGTAGGCGATAAATATCAACTAAACAAGAATCAGCGCTTAACACTTTACAGATGCATCTACGATCCGAAAACTGCTAAACAACATAGAAAGAAACTTTTACCAATCAAAGGTATTAAAGGAAAAACCTTGGAAATCGACGGTTACAATGTCTTAATCACAATTGAAACTATGCTCTCCACTAAAAAACTAATTGAATGTGACGACGGCTTCATCCGAGACGTATCCGAAGTCCATGGAAAACATAAACCGACATTAGGAACAGAGAAAGCGTTGAAACTAGTTCTAAAAACTATCAAGGAGAGTAAACCTAAAAAAATAAACTTTTTCTACGATTCAGAAATTAGCCGAAGCGGAGAACTTGCTGCACTAACCCGTCAATTAATTAAAAATGCAAAATTGGAGGGTAACGCTGAAGCTATTAAAAACCCAGATACGTATCTCATAAAATCTAACGGAATAATAGCAAGTAGTGATGCAGTTATAATTGAAAAAGCAAAAAAAATTGTAGACCTAGGAGGGGAAATAGTCAGGAAGAAAGCGTCACGCAGAGCAAAAACGCCTAGAAATTTAAATGTATGTGTAATTCCCAGTTATTAAGAGGGCCCGTAACTCAGCTTGGATAGAGTACCAGCCTTCTAACGCTGGAAGAAAGCTGGGAGTCGCGGGTTCGAATCCCGCCGGGCCCGCTCCTACTTTGATTTGAAGTGTTCATATCCTCTGAGTTTAATGGGTTTTTTCTTTCCTTCAATTCCAAGAAAAACTCCATGCTGCTTTGTGGCGAAACCTATTTTTATTAGATTTCCACCAGCCTTCTCAACGGCTTTTTTTGCCTTAATCCAACCCGCCGGTTTAACTGTAACCACCAATTCGTATTCCTCTCCTCCGTAAAGAACCAATTGATTTTCATCGAGATTGTGCAGCTTAGAAAAATTTTTCATCTCATCTGCTATCGGCAACGTTTCAATTATAAACCCCACTTTGCTCATCTTTGAGAGTTCATGTAGGCTCCAAGCTAACCCATCACTTGAATCAATAGAAGAAGTCACAGTACCAGTTTTTGCAAGAGCTACGCCCTCATTCAACCGTGCCTTAGGCATATAGACTGGTTCCAACAATTTCTTTCTAAGTTTTGGTGGACATTCCATTGATCCCTTAATAATCTTTAATCCGGCTGAAGTTTTCCCAAAATAACCTGTCACTGCTAATATATCGCCGGGCATTGCGCCGCTTCTTTTCATTAACTCCTTTTTCAAGCCGATGCCGAAAAGTAAACAATCCACTACTAAATCAGAAGTTTCACTCGTATCCCCACCGATAACATATGCACCATATTCTCGGGCTCCAACATTCAAACCTCGACCAATCTGAATCACATCCTCTTTATCTAAATTGGATGGAAAACCGACAGAAGTCAAAAGCGCTATCGGCTTAACCCCCTTAGCAGCCAAATCACTAACATTCATAACAACCGCCTTACGCGCCGCCTGCCACAGAGACATACCCGAAGGAACATCCGTTATACCTACAAGCATATCCGACTTTAAAACAGCCAATCTACCGCCGCCCATATCAATAGCTGAAACATCATCACCAAAAGGCAGAACCATATTAGGCATTTTACTTAGAACACTAACTATGAGTTCAATAATTCTCCTTTCACCTAAATCCTTCAAACTGGACACAGAAACCCACCTGCAAACTGTAAATGGAATTAGCGGCAGAATTCT
Source organism: uncultured Candidatus Bathyarchaeia archaeon (assembly GCA_964473665.1). Lineage (GTDB taxonomy): Archaea > Thermoproteota > Bathyarchaeia > RBG-16-48-13 > CAYPFQ01 > CAYYPV01. Next base: position 29 of record CAYYPV010000081.1, on the reverse strand, counting down.
TAAATTAATGGGAGCCATTCCAGATTTTA
>CAYYPV010000080.1:0-1967 GCA_964473665.1 uncultured Candidatus Bathyarchaeia archaeon | reverse complement strand
GTTACCTGACATTATCTCCTTCATGATCACATATGCTTCTTCACTAGTTAGATCAATACCTTCAATTAGCTTCTTGATTCCTTCTTGGATCATTGTCATAGCACATCACCAAGAAAGTTCCTTACAATCTTAATACCGACTTCAGTTAGAATGGACTCTGGATGAAACTGAATCCCTTCGATCGGGTAGACGTTATGCCGTATACCCATAATTTCGTCGTCGTCAATTGATTTTGCTGATACTTTAAGGCACAGTGGAATAGCTGATTGTTCTCCCACAAGTGAGTGGTAGCGGGTTGCCTCAAACGGATTTTTTACGCCTTTAAAAACTCCTTCGACATCATGTTGTATTAGGCTTGGCTTTCCATGCATCAATTTTTTGGCACGTATAATTCTTCCACCGAAAGCATAAATAATTCCTTGATGCCCAAGGCAAACTCCTAGAGTGGGAATCTTAGGACTCATGCTCCGTAGGATTGATAGGCAGACCCCGAAGTATCTAGCGTCCGCAGGATTTCCAGGACCTGGAGAAATTATGATTCTTTCTGGCTTAAGCTTAATCGCTTGTTTCAAATTTATTTGGTCATTTCTGAAGACTACTGGATTTCCACCAAGTTCACCGACGTATTGCACAAGATTATAGACAAAGGAGTCATAGTTGTCAATTACAAGCGTTTTCATGAAACATTCTCTCCAGAAAACTTCAGAGCCTTCATCAAAGCTCCAGCCTTATATTCAGTTTCAAACCATTCTCTCTCAGGTACAGAGTCAGCTACTACACCAGCCCCAACCTGAATTGATGCCCTATTTCCTTCAGCAATCAAGGTTCTAATTGTAATAGCAAAGTCCGAATTCCCGTTATATGAAAAATAGCCTACAGCTCCAGCGTAAGGGCCTCTTCGGGTAAGCTCGAGCTCTTCAATTATTTCCATCGCTCTAACTTTAGGCGCACCAGAAACCGTTCCAGCTGGAAAAACAGCCTTCAATGCATCATAACAATCATGATCAGCTCTAAGTTTTCCGACAACTCTGGAAACAATGTGCTGCACATGGCTATACTGATGAACATGCATAAACTCTGGAACATGAACACTTCCAAAACCTGAAACCTTACCAACATCATTTCGCGCTAAATCAACAAGCATAACATGTTCAGCACGCTCTTTCGGATCGGCTAATAACTCCTTAGCTAAAGTTATGTTTTCACGACGCTTCTTCGCACGCGGCCTTGTGCCGGCTATTGGGAAAGTTTCAATAACGCCATTATCGACTCTTACAAGCATTTCTGGACTGGATCCAACTATACGTCGGTTGTCCATTTTTAAGAAATACATGTACGGGGAGGGGTTGATTTTTCGAAGGGCTCTATAGAAATTAATCAAATCACCCTTAACCCTGAAATCGTAACGTTTTGAGATAACCGCCTGGAGAATATCGCCTGACGCTATATACTCCTTCGCTTTCATTATGGATTTTTCAAAATTCTCCTTTGAAGTATTAACTTTAGGTTGAGTAAAAGATAAAGCGTCAAAGTCACTTTTTCCACTGATTAATTGCTTCAATTCAGTGGTACGGTCTTCATTTAAATAATAATAAAATGCACGTTTCTCTTTATGGTCAAATACCACTCCATCCTCGAAAAATCCCATTTCAACATCTGGAAAATGTAAATCATCTGGGGAACAATTAGGCAGTTTTTCAAAGTAACGAATTGCATCGTAAGAAATATAGCCTACTGCTCCTCCGACGAATCTAAGGCCAGCGTAGGAAACTGGATGGTTTTCGGCGATTTCTTTAACGGTCAGTAGCGGATCAGATGATTTACCCTGAACGCATTCACCGTTTATGTCTAAGATATTTACGTCGCCATTCTTAACTTTCAGAACCTGTCTCGGGTTGAATCCAATGAACGAATAACGTGCTAGTCTCCCAGGGCCTTCAACAGACTCTAGAATGTAGACATACTCA
>CAYYPV010000079.1:0-3078 GCA_964473665.1 uncultured Candidatus Bathyarchaeia archaeon | reverse complement strand
CACGTCCTTCACTTGATTCCGGATTGGCGGAATGTTGCACGTGAGATGGGCCGCGTAACGAAACGTGAAGTTGTAGCCTTGATTAGGAACAGGCAGAGAGAATGGAGTAACTTATCTAATGCGCTAGGTGATTCGTCGACAGCATTTCCCGTATTTCCGGAGCTTTGGAAGCGCTATGCGCTATTAAGGGAGGAAATGGGGTACCCGATCAATAGGAATAGAAGAATGTGGCGGAATGAAGATGAGATCCGCCAGAGTTATCCTCCGATGAAGCTTGTTAAGGTTAGTGATGAGGTTGTCGTAATGAAACTTAGCGATCTCATAACAAGATTTCAACAAAGAGCCTATCCTATGCTGCAAGATATTCCTAGTGATGTTCACAATAAGATAATTCAGAAACTTCAATCTTCTATTAACGCTAATTATAACAATGAAAAGACAACAACTCTGGCCAGTAAGCAAATAGAGAGACGGATAATTGAGGAACTTGCAGTTTGGCAGCCTGATCAGCTACGCTACGCATAGTTTAGGCGAAATAAGTGTGCGCAGTTAAATAGCAAATAACGGAAATAGATGGGTGGGAAATTGGATGGCCAAATTTAGTTCATCTAGGGGCTGCATTGGGTGAGTTTATCAACTTGGGACTCCATTATGATAGCTGATCTTTTAAAAGAATGGTGACTTAAAAATGCGATTTGGCTACGGCTACGGTCTAATTGTGGCGGTTCTTCTCGCAGTTATTTTGTATCTTTTTAGTCTAACCAATTTCGAACAAACTGTCGCCGCGATGCTTCTATTTGTGGGTGTGTGGACTATAATTTTCGGCTTTACTGCGACGGGTCAGAAGACATATTATGTCGGGTGGGGTGCAGTGATTGCAGTCATTTCCACATTCATTGTAATTCCTCTGGCTTACACTGTCGCGCTTGTCCTAATTGTAGTAATAGTTTTTACTATATTCGTTGCAGCAAGACCTAGGGGGCCTACGAGGACTGTTGCTCAACCAACTGATTTGAAGAAGTGACTTAAATCATCGATTCCAGCACTTATATCGAAGAATTGTTAGTGTTGTAATCGGAAGTAATTTTATAGTTTAGGGAAATGTTGGGCTTAAACAACAAAATTCTGGTAAAACCATATTACATACTATGCAAGTTAAACCTACAATAAGACTGAAAATGGTTATACTTCAAAAAAACTAACAGCCGCAATGAGTTGACACGTAAAAACCTAATCAAAACTAAACTATATCTCAGAGCCGCTAAAGCTCTGTAAAGCTGGGCTTTGTTTATTTTTTGAGGTATCAATTCATAAAGAAGTAATAGTATGATATCGCTCACATACATTTTTTTAATAGTTCTTGTAGTGAACTGCATACCAATAGCTGAGCCATCAACAGGACTCATACTGATATTATATGAAGTGAATTATCCGTCAACAAACTTCATATGGTTAAGTTTTATAGCGATTGTAGCTGCTGTGATAGGCAAGTCGATCATGTATTTTTACTCAAAAATAGTTAGCAAATATTTACCGAAAAGAGTACAGAAAAACGTGAAATATCTAAATACTCTGACTACCGCGAATAAAGAAAAAATATTCATAGCCACATTCCTTTACAGCGTTACGCCGGCTGCGCCGACAAGCGTCGTCTTCCTGAGCGGGGGATTAATAGGCGGATGTTATTTTCCCGTTACGTTAGGCTTTGGAACAGGCGAATTCATAGACCTCCTCGCCTTCACCTTATTTGCTTCCAAAGTACTAGTTTTATCAAAAAATATAGGAATTTCGACACTGGAGGTAAGCATAGCCTCCGTAGCATTAATACTCATACTTATCTTAATAGACTGGGAGAAGGTCCTAGGGAAAAACCTCAAACTTAAGTATTTTTTGTATAAAATCGGCGGTAGAACCATAAAAGATTCCCCGCAGAACATGAATTAGGTAAGTGTAAAATTCACCCAGCCAACAAGGTTAGGTCTAAAAAGACAGAGTTTTTGCCTATACTTCTTTCTTTTCTATTAGTTCTATCGGATAATCTATACTATTTAACACAATTTGACCTATAGCTATCCTCTGTGGCGTCGCACGAAAACCTTTCCTCTCGAATTCTTCCATCATTCGCTCTTTAGACCCCATTGTCTTACACCCAGTTCCAAGTAGTAGCGCCCGATTAAGTAATAATAATTTTTAAATAAACTTCATACTCATTTTAAGATTGGAAGTGTTTCATATGAAAGAAGAGAAGAGACCAATAATTACGTCAGGCGCGCGTGGCACGTCTAACCAAGACTGGTGGCCCAATCAATTGAACCTGAAGATTTTACATCAGCACTCCTCTCTGTCCAATCCCATGGGCAAGGAGTTCAACTACGCTGAGGAATTCAAGAAATTAGATTTTTATGCGGTTAAGAAGGATCTTTATGCCTTGATGACTAATTCGCAGGACTGGTGGCCAGCCGATTTCGGTAACTACGGGCCGCTCTTCATCAGGATGGCGTGGCATAGTGCAGGAACCTATCGCAAAGGTGATGGACGCGGCGGCTCTTCCAGGGGCTCGCAGCGTCTAGCTCCTCTCAACAGTTGGCCTGACAATGCTAATCTCGACAAGGCGCGTCGTTTGCTTTGGCCGATCAAGCAGAAATATGGCAGGAAAATCTCGTGGGCTGATCTTATGATCCTCGCGGGAAACTGTGCGTTAGAGTCAATGGGCTTTAAGACATTTGGCTTCGGGGGCGGTCGTGAGGATGTCTGGGAGCCGGAAGAAGATGTCTACTGGGGTTCTGAGAAGAAGTGGCTGGATGATAAACGCTACTCCGGTGACCGAAAACTCGACAATCCCCTCGCCGCTGTGCAGATGGGGCTGATCTACGTTAATCCAGAAGGCCCGAACGGCAACCCGGATCCGGTCGCGGCGGCAAAGGATATCCGAGAGATTTTCGCACGGATGTCCATGAATGATGAAGAGACAGTTGCCCTCATCGCGGGCGGTCACGCCTTCGGCAAGACTCATGGCGCTGGTAATCCGTCAATGGTGGGCCCCGAGCCTGAAGCCGCCCCTATCGAGGAACAGGGCCT
>CAYYPV010000078.1:0-4670 GCA_964473665.1 uncultured Candidatus Bathyarchaeia archaeon | reverse complement strand
TTCAAATTTTCCAGAAGCAAGTCGACATGGGCATAACGGATACCCGTAGCGTTCTTCATTTTGCCTTAGCCCTTCAAGAAGATTGTTGAGAAATTCTGGGTCAGGATGTAAGCGGTATCCATAGGTTTTAGCGTCGCTTTCGGCTCTTCGTCGTACGCTTTCCAACGTTATCAAACCTCTAATGCCTCCTTCAGTTCATCTTCACGAAAACCAGTGATCAAGACCTCATCGTCAATAATTATTGTGGGATAGCTGAGTGTGCCGCCTCTCGATAGAATATCGTCTACAATTTTATCTTTTACTTTTTTGTCGCAAAGGTCAACATCAATGTACTCGTATTTAATACTGTGATTTTTCAAAAATTTCTTTGTAGCCTTGCACCATGCACAGGTGCTTATAGCGTACAAACGAACTTTATGTTTGCCATTTTTCCCTTGTACCTTAACTAGACTCATACTTTCACTATCCGTTGTTACAGAGGCTAAGACTGATACCTGTTAAGTGAAGCTATGGCAACTATCTCATTAATAGTCATTCTTGACGACCTCGCTAAGTTTAGGATTACTTCAATAAACTACATTGAATTTTTTTATTCGATCACTTGAATGGCGCCAGTGGGACACTGTGCTTCGCATGCCCTACAAACTAAGCAAGCATTGATGTTCACAGGCACAGAAATTTTTTTGCCGCCTTTATCTTGAAGCTCAAAGACCGCCACTGGACATACGTCGACACATGTTCCATCGCCGGTGCATTTCTCAGGGTCAATTATAATTTTAACCATCAAATATTCCTCCAACATTTCAAGAAAAGTAATTTTAAGAGAATAAAAACGTTTAGTTCAGTGCACTCAACGCATTTCTTCCCTTAAATTTATAAGGGCATTATCCACAGACGACTTGCTTCTATTTAGTCTCTTCCTGTAATCCGCCAATAGTGTATGATAAGCATCTCTTGAAATCTTTTGCATTCTATACTGTGATTTAACATCATTTATGTTCCGTCTTGCAGTTTCAATCTCCAACTCTGCGATCTCAATCTTCTTAACTGCATCAGCGTAGACGCCGCCAGCGCTCTTAATCTTCGGTTTTAACTTAATTAGTTCCCGATTTATTGCCGTGACATCTTCATTAATTCTTCTTAAGCGTTGTTTATACTCATTTTTCTTAATTTTATCCGCAACTAAATCTTCTTCAAGATCTTCAAGTTCAGCTAGAAGTGAAACTTTCTCATCATAATCTTCAACAAAACTACGGACTACATCGAGAGGCATAGCCATAGATGGTACTGCAGGTTTAATTTTTCTGCGAGCTAACCAAACAACTTCCACGACTACTATGAATGTTCCAAAAAATACAACTGGATTAAAAGCTGCCCAAAAAACTATGTACTGATATTTTACAGTCAAACTCAACTCTTGAGACGTTGAATTAACGTTGTATAAGGTAGAAAAGACTAATGTTTGCCCCCAAAAGTTTGAATGAGAAAAATCTAACGCTGGCGACGCAGCTTCATATGTCGCACCTTCAGGTAGAGCAACAGACAACGAGAATGTAGACATCGGAAAGTCTGCATTTGGATAAGCTGGAAAGTTTAATTCGTAGTGATCCCACGAGCCAAGCTGCTTAACGTACATCGTCGCGGGAACAATGTAATTTACAGTGACAGTGTAATTTTGGGCGGGATTCAAGGATGACCGGAAATCTACATCCACAACCAGTTGATCACTGGTACTTGCAGTACTATTAACATTCGTGGAAATAGGACCGCTTGTATCGCTAGCGGTAATATCCTGAGCGCTTTTCGGAACATTTACAGCTATATAACTCTGCGTCGAGTTGCTATTATTTGTGATGTAGTAGCTATCAGCGACGTGAATCGACCCCCACGCGTCAATTGTGATGCTTCTTGAAGCCGAGCTGCAATTCCACTGTGAATCCGTGACTGCAGCTGTTTTCTGTACGCCAACCGATATGACACTAAGCATGCATACGCAAACTGCAATAGCAAAGAACAATGTCGCAACTTTACGCAATTTCTTTCAGCTCCTAGCTGGGTAAAACTTATAGAGCCGACTGCGCCAGTCGGGAGGCACATTTTTAACCTTTTCAGCAGGCACACCGGCAACAATAGTTCTGGCTGGTACATCGCCTATAACGACGGCTCCAGCACCAACAACAGCTCCTTCGCCAACAGTTATTCCTGGAAACAAAACAGCATTAGCTCCTATGCTAGCACCCTTCTTCACAGTCGGTCCTTTTAACTTGCACTTCTTCTGCGCCAAGTACTTGTCATTGGTTAAAACGCAGTTTGGGCCGAGGAAAACGAAGTCTTCGACAGTTGAGTATGTAGAAACATATGCACCTGTCTGGATTGATGTCCCTTGCCCAATTTTTGTTTCGCCATCAATAATGACATTTGTGCCAACTAAAGCATTGTCACCGATTGTAACGTTTTCTCTAACCATCACATTATGGCCGAACCGAACATTGTTACCGATTACAACTTTCGAATAAATAATACAGTTAGACCGAATTAGAACCTGTTTACCTATCTTTACAGTTCCACCGCTCCTTATCTTCGCCTTCATACTTCTTTCCCTTAAAACAGTTTCAAGCTCCTTACTTTCAGGGTATCCAACTATGACATTTGAGTCAATGTAAGTATTTTCATCAACTTCAGCCGGGCCGTAAATAATAGAATTCGGCGCAATCCAAACCTTTTTCGAAATATTGACCGTTCCACTAATTCTAGCATGTGATCCTACAACACATTCATCACCAATAGTAGCCTCGTGATCAATCAAGGCGGTAGGATCCACCTCGGCGGTTGGACTAATCATCCCAAAACCTCTATTCTAAAGCTATCCTTCTATTTTAAAAGCTCAGTTAATTCCTTTTCCCTCGTCTTTACAATAAAAATCCATTTAATCTCTGCAGCATGAAATCTTCTTTTGTAGGAATCTTTTAAATTACCTTGACAAACTCCGAATAATCTAGCGGAAGAAATAACTTGAAAAATGCGGAGTGCAAATTTCGAAAGGTTAAGAAGTAGGTGTGAGGAAGAGATGAAAGCGCTCATGCGACTAGTGGGGTGTGAGATACGAGTTTAAGAAAAGAATATGTAGTAACTGAGATCAGTGCTTCGCCAGACGGTTCACCATACGTATTTGTCACCCTAAAGAGTCCAGAGGAGGTCGGTGGACGACCTCAGAAAACGCCTCCTGCATCTTTAATGTCCTTCCGTTCAATGGACGATCTCCAGAATCTAGGTAACATCATCTCGAAGCAAATAATCAGCGGCTTCACAACCGTAATAAGGCTTAGTTTAGATGAGTACGAAAAGCTAGATGTCAGGATAGGCGATAAGATTTCTCTAGACATAAACAAGATCCCAGTCGGTGTTCCCTAGAAGCATAGCCCAATTCTTTCAAGTTCACGGTAACATAGAGTCTAAATGAAGAATAAAATTGCTTTGACCTGCTTTCGATGCGCTCAACAGTAGCTTTTATTAGACGTCTTCTTCAGGCCGTAGTCACTACTTTTGAATTAAGTTCAGCAACTTAAAAGGAAATAAATACACATCGAAGAAAGTTTACTTGTTAAATTCAATTTTTGGGGAAACTGAATGATTTTGTTAAAGAGTGTTGTTGACAGTTATATGAAGAAGGTTTCTGGGTTAGAGGAGCTTTGTGATAGGTGTCTTAGGACGGAGAGATGGGGAGGAAGTGTAGTCTTAATGGTTGTTGATGCGGCTTTTACATCAATCGGGTTAAACTACTTCACTGCGGTTGTTCCAAAGGTTGAGGAATTCAGCGAAAATTTTGTGGAAAATGGAAAGATAAACAATCTCAAAGAGCTTTCTGAAGCGAATATGGGAATGTTAAGGAAAGTATGGAAGAACAGGAGGTCGTGGACAATCGCGGAGAAAATAGCCTATTATTTGTCAACTTTGGGCGATGACCGAACAGCTCTCAGAACTTGGGCTGGAAAGACCGACATTGAAAACTGGGAAAACGATCCTGTTGGGATGATTAAAGGAGTTGGATTAGTCACATTTCAATATCTGAGAATGATGGGTGGCGTAGATACCGTAATGCCTGATAAAATAGTTAAAAGAGTAATAAACGGGATTTTGGAGAAGGCTGGTCGCGATCCTGTAAATGACAATATAGAATTTGTTAAAAAAGCTCAGGACATCGCTTCAACGTGTGGATATAGACCTATAGATCTCTGCTGGATGACATGGCTTATACAACCTGAGGGAAAAATGGTAAGGATGGAAAAATATTCAGGCATTTTCTCAAAAATTTAACACATCGTTAAAGGACTTTGAGATTAACACGTTAATATTGACACTCTATTTCAGTGTCTTTAAAAAAACTGTGGAATTAGCTAAATTCTGTTTCCAAGAACGTTAACCTAAATGTTAAATAAACTTGAATGCACCATAAGACCATAAAATAGCCTAAAATATAAGGATGAACGCGTTTTGTATAGTTATTTTAACAGCTGGTTAAAGTATAGTCAGTGGAGGTTCCATGAACGTGACTGAACTAGAAGAAAAGGTATCTGAAAAAGTTAAAGCAATAATAGACCCTGAAACCGGTTTAAGCTTCCGAGATATGGGGCTAATACAGTCTGTGAAGGAAAATGAGAATGGAGTTATCA
>CAYYPV010000077.1:0-2114 GCA_964473665.1 uncultured Candidatus Bathyarchaeia archaeon | reverse complement strand
ATTTAATGCAGAAGACAGCTCCATCTGGAACATTTGTACCACACTTAGGACAATACAAAATTCGTCGCCTCACTAGCTAATTTCTTATTATTCAAAATTAAACTTATACAATTATGGAAACCTACGTAATATAAAAGATTTAAAGAGGTGCTTATTCGCACCCAATTAAGAAAGCAGTGAATAGTCATCATTAGGTGGCTCACGCACTCAAGATCGCAATCATTAAGATCAAGTGGGCCAGAGTCGTCATCGCCACCAGTATAGTAAACATTGAAGTTCTCTTAAAAACTATACTTCTATTTCAAGAAATCGAATATTTGATTTTTTTGAACTGTTTCCTAAAGCCGACCACTTCACTTTTAACTTTTTCAGGGTTTTCATGGTCAATTATTAGTCTCTTTATCAGGTCCGCTATTTTTTTCATGTCAGCCTCTCCCATTCCACGCCTAGTCATCTCCTGCACACCCATACGGACCCCTGAAGGGTTGTTGACGTTTTTTAAGTCATCCCAAGGCAGTAGGTTCATGTTGGTAATAATGTTAGCCTTGGCTAGAGTTTTAGCTACATTACTTCCTTCACCGATTTTTGAAACATCTATCGCAATCTGATGGGATTGAGTGAAACCTCTATGTGCACAGAGGACGTCAAAACCGAGATTATGCAAAGCCTTCCCAAGAGCTTTAGCGTTTCTAACAATTTGTTCAGCATAATCCTTTCCGAACATTTGCATTTCAGCTAAAGTTATCGCTAGACTTGGCAACCTGTGTAGATGATGATTTGAAACTAATCCTGGATAGATTGCCTTTTGTATACGCTTAAATTTTTCAGCATCATTTGTCAACACTGCGCCGCCTTGAGGTCCTGGAAAAGTTTTATGCGTCGACCCAGAAATCAGGTGCGCGCCTTCTCTGATAGGATCCTGAAAAACTCCGTCGATTAGCAAACCCATAACGTGAGCACCATCATAGTGCACAACAGCGCCCACACTGTCAGCAATCTCCCTTATCTCCTTAACAGGAACAGGAAACAGAAATAGACTTCCGCCCAGTGTTATTATTTTAGGTTTAAGTTCTTTCGCAAGATTAGAGAAGCGTTCTACATCAATATTCATCTCATCTTTATTGAACGGAATATCAAACACTCTTAATCCTCTACATCCAGCTGATCCAAACTCTCTATAGCTAATATGTGCACCTGACATAACGTTAAGACTCATAACTGAGTCTCCAGGTTTAGCTAAAGCGTAGAAAACAGCTAGATTTGCCACAGCTCCAGAAATGGGTCTTACATCTGCATAATCAACTTTGTATATTTTCATCATTAAATCAATGCAAGTTTGTTCAACTTCGTCAACGTACTGGGCTCCCTCATACATCCTATGCCCCACAGTGCCCTCAGCATACCTATGCATAAAGTCGGACGCAAAAACACTCCTGGCCAGAGGGCTCATAACATTTTCACTGGCAATCAGATTTATGGTTTCGGTCCCTCTCCACTTCTCCTCATCTTTGACATCCTTCAGAATTTTTTTTACGATTTCATTTGGATCCATCATCGTACCTCAATATGCAAGAGGAATATACCGGATTATAAAATAGAGCTTTTGGTGCACATGAAAATAACTAAAATTCAAGTCAAAACACTAATTAGCATATGTATGCAGCCCTAAAATCAGAGGTGTATTAAATGCGCATTTCCCAGCTCGTAGCCGACTCTTACTCTTGTTTGCCGTTAATAACTTTTTATTAAGCCAATTATACTAACTGTGAATTATCTAGTAAAATTGCCGAATGGATGAAACCACTATGCCTAATCCCCCTATAGTTGAAGCCAAGAACCTTGTCAAAGATTATGACGGTCTAAGGGCCGTTGATAACGTAAGCTTCGAAGTTATAAAGGGAGAATGCTTCGGTTTTTTAGGTCCAAACGGGGCGGGCAAAACGACTACTATGCAGATGGTTCAATGCATCTTACCAGTTACCGCAGGAGAACTGTACGTGTCTGGCATGAATGTAAACGATAAAGCGAGAGAAATTAAGCGGCTAATAGGCGTTGTCCCGCAAGAAAACAATCTAGATCCTGATTTTACGGTTTGTAAGAACCTCACAGTCTAC
>CAYYPV010000076.1:0-73852 GCA_964473665.1 uncultured Candidatus Bathyarchaeia archaeon | reverse complement strand
TTCGAGTACTTCGGAATCCAGGCTTGGATTAATAGCAGTTACAAGGTCGTTGTGAGCGGTCAAACGTTTATCGGATTCGCTGCTGCCACGCAGTCAAGTGCTCCAATGGGAGATATGGTTCGTAACCTGGGAAATGTTTTGCTGAATGGCAATGGTTTTGCTCTCATGCTTGTAGTTGTTGTAATCGTGGCAACGGCCGTGATTGGTACAACTCTTGCCTGTTTGAATACGGGTGTCAGAATTTCTTACGCTATGGCCCTTGATGGTGAACTGCCTCGGGCATTCAAAAAGTTGAGTGAGCGACATGGCATACCGCACATCGGGATTTTGGTGCTAACAGTTGCATCAGCGGTCATAGGTGCATTTGGAGTGCTTTCCCTTGCTAACTTGACGGCAATTACTTTGCTATCGAACATCGGAACCTTCCTACTATATGGACTTACATGCACAGTGGCTTTCTTTGCTATGGCTAGGGAGCGCGGTTCAGTATTCATTAACCGAATTGTGCCTAACCTCGGTGCAGCCGCTAACATAGCCATGCTGTTGGCTGTCGTCTGGCTTGCTATGCTTGGTGGAGGCGAAACGCAGTTTGCAGCATTCTTTGCGCTGGCAGCTACTGGATTGTGGGTGCTAATTGGAGTAGTATATTTTGTAGCTAACTCGATGACTGCGTCTTCCGCTATTTTACCTTTCAACAGAAGAGAAGAGACCACTTCTAGCTGACAGGCGTAGATATAAGTTCGATATTTTTCTTTGACTTTCTTAAACTTGTAACCTGAATTAAGCCTTCTATCTCGAGTTTAATTAAAGCTTTATTGAATGTGCTTAGGTTGATATCGCCGCACGTATCTTTTAGAGCTCTGAAAAGTTCATCGTCATTCATTGGGCCCTTCTTTTCTAGAAGTTCAACGATGATGAACCAGACTGGTTGAGGCGGGTTTGATTTAGGCATTTGAGTAGAAAGTCTCCTAACTTAAGCTATTGGTGTAGGGGTTGCCTTTTCGATTTTTTTAACCTGTTGCGTTACGCTTTGATACCAATTTTCCATATCAGGTGTTATGGAAGGCCCAATTTTCTCCATGCTTTTTTTGAAGTCATCATAAGTGACTTCTTTCGCTTCAACATTATTTCTTAAAGCATTCATAGCTGCTTCTCTGCAGAGCGCTTCTATATCTGCTCCAGAAAAGCCTTTTGTTGTTCTCGCCAAGGTTGATTGACTGACATCTTTTGCAAGAGGCATGCCCTTTGTGTATATTTGGAATATTTGGAGGCGGGTTTTTTCGTCTGGAGATGGCACATAGATCATTCTGTCAAATCTTCCAGGCCTTAACACTGCTGGGTCTATTATGTCAGGCCGATTTGATGCGGCTACTACAACTATATTGTCTAGTGAAACAATGCCGTCCATTTCTGTTAGTAGTTGACTGATTACGCGTTCGCTTACGCCTGAGTCTGCATATCCCATTCCTCTTCTTGGTACAAGTGAATCAATTTCATCAAAGAAAATTACTGCTGGAGCCGCCATTCTCGCCTTTTTGAATACTTCGCGTATACCCTTCTCCGATTCGCCGACCCATTTGCTGAATATTTCTGGACCCTTTATCGCGATGAAGTTAGCTTCGCTTTCGGTGGACACTGCTTTAGCGAGAAGAGTTTTACCGCACCCCGGCGGTCCGAACAGTAGTATTCCTTTTGGTGGTTTGATGCCCATTTTTTTGAATAAACCTGGTTTCTTTAGCGGCCACTCAACAGCTTCTTGTAATCGTTGTTTTACATCATCTAATCCGCCAATTTCATTCCAATGCACACTTGGCACTTCAACGTAAACTTCTCTCATGGCTGTTGGGGTTATCTCACGGTAGGCTGATAAAAAGTCATCCATGGTAACCTCCATTTTTTCTAATATTTGCGGCGGAATTCTTTCTTCTTCAAGGTTGATTTCAGGCAGATATCTTCTAAGAGATTTCATAGCTGCTTCCCGGCATAGTGCAGCTAAATCGGCGCCGGTGTAGCCGTGCGTAATTTCAGAGAGTCTTTTTAAATCCATGTCCTGTGCCAATGGCATGCCTCGAGTATGAATTAACAATATTTCGTTCCGTCCTTGTTTATCAGGAACCCCGATGATAACTTCCCTGTCGAATCTTCCAGGTCTTCTGAGGGCGGGATCAAGTATTCCCGGCATATTTGTTGCACCTATGACTACTACATTTCCTCTCGCTTCGAGGCCGTCCATTAATGCGAGCAGCTGTGCCACTACTCGACGCTCAACTTCTCCTGAAACTTCTTCCCGTTTAGGTGCGATGGCGTCTATTTCATCTATGAAAATTATGCTCGGCGAGTTTTCTTGTGCTTTTTGGAAAATATCTCTTAATCTTGCTTCTGATTCGCCGTAGAATTTGCTCATAATTTCTGGTCCATTAATTGAAGTGAAGTTTGCTTCAGACTCATTTGCGACAGCTTTAGCCAATAATGTTTTGCCGCAGCCTGGTGGTCCGTGAAGAAGAACTCCTTTAGGTGGCTCTATGCCTAGTCTCTGGAAAAGTTCAGGGTGCCGTAGTGGAAGCTCAACCATTTCTCTGATTCTTTGAACTTCTTCGTGTAACCCGCCTATGTCTTCATATGTTACTCTCGGGATACCCTTCTTTTCCGGTGTCGGCTCAGCCATAACTTGAAGGGCTGTTGAATTTGTTATTTTTACAACTCCGTGAGGTCTTGTCCGAATTGCGTGTAGAGGAATTGCGCTTCCAAGAATTGTTAGGAATACAGTGTCCCCCTCTACCATCGGCAGCTCTGTTAAACGAGTTTTAACAAAATTTGTGAAATCCTCGTCCACATTTAGATGCATTTCTATTGGAGCTAGGACTAAATTTTGAGCTTCCTTAACGTCAGCTTTTTTAACCGTAACATATTCGCTTAAGGCGACGTTGGCGTTTCTCCGTATTAACCCGTCAATTCTGATTATGCCTTTACCTTGATCCTCAGGATAGGCGGGCCAAGCTACGGCGGCAGTTGTTCTTTTGCCGCGTATCTCAATTATGTCGCCTGGAGATATGCCTAAGGAGCTAGTAGCTTCATTATCTATTCTGGCTTTACCTCTGCCTACATCTCGTTGTCTAGCTTCATCAACTTTTAGAGAAATTTCTTTTATAGCCACTTTTCTCACCTAAACAGCTTGCCGTAATTTTCCACAATATGCGCCTTTATTTAATCTTTCTTTTAAAAATTTTTAAACCCTTCGAACCATCATGACTTCTATTTGGCTTACACCGGACAAAGTCTTAACAGCTTCCTCAACAGGCTCCATTAATCCAGCTTCATCTCCAGGAATAACGATAGATGCTATTAGCACCTTAAGTCCGAAAGCTACTGGTTCCTCATTGAAGCGGTGTACTGAAACACCTTTTGGAAGAGATCCCTTTATTCTTTCCTTCAGCTCGTTAAGATCAGCATTTGCGTCTTCTGGGTAAATTTTCATTTCAATAGCAATTTTAGCCAAAAATGACACCTTAAGGACCAGTGAACCCGCATTTTGGACACTTATATGGTCTGCCAAATTCGCGGCATCGTTCACACCGCCATATTACAACTACGCCGCAACCCGGGCATGAAAATTTTACAGCCTTTTCCCCGGGAACTATTATACGGTCACACCAGAAACAATGAGCCATATGCATTTAACCTCTAGACCCGCTAAATTATGCTTACCACAATAATAACATTTGGCTTAATAGCCTTCTTACTCTTCTTTTCAGACATCATCGCTTTTTTCTTATATTCAAACGACTATGATTTTTTAGGCTGTAATAGGTCACCCGCAACAGTTAGGATAAGCTTGATGACGGAGGGCTGTCTCATCAGCGAATATAACGCACCGCTTTGGAAATCGATGTTCCCTGTTTCTTCGATTACATTTTGTAATTTATTCTCTGTCACAATTTTGAAAATTTTATCAATTGTTTCATCGGATAAGCGGTTGAACATTTTTCTCGCTACTGACATAGCCGAAAATTCTTTTTTTAATTTATTTTGCCAAGACTTTTGATATGCGGCTAAAAAATTAGCTGAATAATTGCCCTGATTAATCGATTCAGCCGCAATGCGTCCAGCGATCTTCGCACAGATTCCGCCAGTAATGACACCTCCGCCTGTTGTTGGCTTTGTATGCCCCGCGGCATCTCCGACAACGAGGAATCCGTTGGAATATGTCTTAGAAATTGGACCGCCTATTGAAATTAAACCGCCTTTTAATGATAAAATTTTATATTTGCCCATTTTCTGTTTAACAAAGTTATTTAGTAGCCCACGAGGATTTGCGTCTTCACAGGCTAAGCCGACTCTTACTGATTCGGAGCTAGTAGGTATGACGTATGCGAAGAAACCTGGTGCTACGTTATGACCTACAAATATGTCTACAAAGTCAGGCTTGGACGTGGAATACTCTAGTTCATATTGTACTGCCGGTATAATTTTTTTGGGGAGTTCAAGTCCTGTTTCAATGTTTAATGTTGAGAAGCTTCCTGAACAGTTGATAACCACCTTTGACTCTACTGCGCCGCTCCGAGTTTTGACGCCTGAAATTTTTTTGTCGCGCTGGATTAGGCCTAGAACCTTATTCCCTAATCGAATATCGACACCGGAACGCTCCGCTTTAATTGCAAGATCTTTATCGAATGCAACTCTATTTACAACATATGCCATAACAGATTTCCCTTTTACGGCGAATTCTAATCCAGTTGGTGAATGAAAACAGGCGCCTCTAATTTCATTTTGGACAAAAATTTGGCTGGGCGTTACTCCAATTCTTTTTAATCCATCAACGCTTAGTAATCCAGCGCAGTGACTTGGAACGCCTATTTCTTCATGTTCTTCGAAGACTGTGACCTTAACATTATGTTCGGCTGCTTCCATAGCGGCGATTAATCCTGTTGGTCCAGCGCCTATTACAACTATATCGGTGCTTTCAGATTTCAGCAATATCTAACAATCCTCGTGTGAGATTGACATTAGTTTGTGTAAACTGATAGGCGGTCGCCAAATATTTTTTGGTTGTGACTTTATCGGGGGGTACTTCTTCTTTGAAATACTGCTCATAAACCCATTCTTAATCCAGAGGTCGTTATTCTGCGGGTCTTTCTTTAGACTTCAGTTGTACAATTGTAAGTATATTTAACAAATGTCGCCAGCTAACTTTGCCCCTACAACGAGCGACTCTAATTTTAGAAGACCGATTTTGTATGGGATATTGTTGAACATTGCAAAAGTCTCAAAGCCACAATCTGTTCCTCCAAGTACATTTTGTGCGCCGATGATTTCTGCAACCTTTGTTAATCTTACAGCTATTGTTTCAGGAGATTCTACAAAAGGTGTCTTAACATCTATTACACCAACAGCGAATCTCAATCCTTTTGGCCAACCGTATTCGATGACATGATTTTTGAGAATGTAAGCATCACCTTCGTGACGCGGATTTGCAAACTCTCCAACTATGGTACCCACTTTCAGTTTTGTAATTTCTTCTAGAACCCTTCTAAAGTCGGCGTCGAACCTGTGGGAGCCGAGCCAGTTGCCGTAGCAATAATGAACTCTAATGCGTTCTTTTGGAAGCCCTGCGATTGCTTCATTTATTGCGTCTACATGAGAGTGTAACGCTTCGTAAAAGTCAACATCCCAGTCTCCTGCACTCTGTTTAGCCATAGCTAAATCTGGGGCGTCAATCTGTAGGTCTACGCCTTCTACGGAGAGGATGGCGCGGTATTCTTTACTTTGTTCCTTAGCAACTGAAAATAAATATTCTAGGTGACTATTGTAGACGTCTTTATTGTTTGCAAAAAATATTGTAGTAACTCCTGGCGATGCTGATGGGATGAATATTCTCTCAGCTCCTTCCTCTTTGGCTAAACCTGCTGCATCTTTGGCTTCTCTTTTGGCTAACTCTCCACCAGTATATTCTAGTTTTGACACAATTTTTGGTAGAGAAAATGCACGAGATGTTTCGGGGTTTTGAAGTGTAGCGAGTAATTGAGGATTAGATTCATTGAACTCTTCAATCATTGATTTTGGAAATGGTGTTGTTACTCTTTCAGTTGTAGAGAACCCACGGTATCTGTTAGGCAAATAGCCGGTGTAACCTGATTTTCTCTGCTCTCCATTGCTGACCCAATTGAGGCCAACAAGGCTACCGTTAGGGTGTAGCTGATCTCTTATTGCTTTTCTTTCAGCATTTTTTATTATGTCGACATATGCCTGCGATATTTCTCCAGAAGGAGACTTAGAAAGCAATTGCAGGATTTCCGCTGGTCGATACCAACTTCCGGTCATAGTTGTTTTTATTTCTTTCATTTCTAATCTATCCCCAAAAATTTTTTTAGCCTATTTAATATAAAAAACTAAGGCGAAAATAGTGATTTAGCTGAAGGTTATTAATCTTAAATTTATGGTTCACTAAACGTTTATCGATATTAATTATGCAACGGGGGAAGGATATATTGCAGAATTTTGAGTACAAGCAGGTAATTGTAGTTAGAGCAGATCTCAAAATGAGCGTTGGAAAAATTGCGGCGCAAGTGGCTCATGCAGCTGTTACGTCTGCTGAGGAAACAAAGAGACAGCAAAAAAATTGGTGGAGAAACTGGATGGACGAAGGACAGTGTAAAGTGGCGGTTAAAGTGAAAAATGAGTCGGAGTTAATGGAGATAGAGGAAGAGGCGAAAATAGCTAAATTACCCACCGCGTTAATTGAGGATAGAGGATTAACTGAACTTCCACCCGGTACTGTAACATGTTTAGGTGTAGGTCCAGCTCCTGTAGGGCTTATCGATAGAATAACGGGAAAATTACATTTGCTTTAGCTACTATGGAGTAAGCCTGAACTGATCACGGGGAAATAGGACAACCTCACGTATGTTTTCTTTTCCGGTTATGACCATAATTAGGCGGTCTAACCCGACAGCCCAGCCAGCGTGCGGAGGCATTCCGTATTCGAATGCTTTTATGTGGTATTCGAATGATTGTGGTTCTAATCCTTGCTCTTTGATTCTTTTTATCAGCAAATTTTTGGAGTGAACGCGTGTTCCGCCTGACGACACTTCAATCCAGCTGTGCATTAAGTCGAATGCCTCGCATACCTTTGGATTGTTTTCACATGGTTGTATGTAGAAAGGTTTGGATTGCGTTGGCCATTCGGTTATGAAGTAGAACCCTCTGTGAAGCTCGCTTAAGGTTTTTAGAGTAGTTGTGGTTATGTCCTCTCCCCATTTAATCGCGATTTTATTTTTTCGCAGCTCTTTAAGAACGTCTTCGTAGGTATATTTCGCAAACGGGGTTTTTGGGACCTCAATCTGCCGTTTTAACGTAGTTAATTCTTCAGCACAACTTTCTATTATAATTTTGAAGATGTAAACAATCATTTCTTCAAGGGTTTTCATAACTCCCTCAGCATTTGTGAAGGCTTCTTCCATATCTATTGATATAACCTCGGAGAGATGTCTTGTTGTATGAGACTCTTCAGCTCTGAAAATTGGTCCTATTTCGAAGACTTTTTCAAAGGCGCTTGTGAGCTGCTCCTTGTAAAGCTGTGGGCTCTGCGCAAGGAAAGCCTCTTTCTCATAGTAAGCTATAGGAAATAAGGCTGCCCCGCCTTCTGTAGCCGAGGAAATTATTTTTGGTGTGTGCACCTCAAAATAACCGTTACTTACGAAGAAATCGTGTACAGCACTGACGGTTCTATGTTTAATTCGGAATATTGCTTGGCTCTCTGGTCGGCGTAGGTCGAGTATTCTTGAATTTAGACGCACATCAAGGTCGGCGGGAGCTAATGCAGTTGGATCGAGTGGCAAGGGATGTTGAACGTTATTGAGAATTTTTATTTCAGTTGGAATTATTTCAGCGCCTCGTGGGGCCTTTTCAATTTTCTTAACAGTTCCTCTGACGCCTATCACGTATTCCCTTTGCAGGGTTTCCGCTTTTTTAATTAAAATGGGCTTTGTTGTTTTGCGTGATATGGTAACTTGAACTAAACCGTTTTTATCTCGCAGGATTATGAACCTGATTCCGCCGAGATCGCGTATTTCTTGAACCCAGCCGAATAATGTTACTTCTTCTCCGTCAAGTTTTGGATTTATGTCTGTTGAATATGCGGTACGGTGCCAGTCTCCAATTTTATCTGTGGACAGGTTCTATCTTTTCTCCTTTTCAAATTCAACTCTAATTGTCATCCCACGAATCTTTTTTGCAAGCTCTTTTAAGGTATCTACGTCCGCTGGCAGCCTTCGCATATCTCGTTCAGATAGAATTACACGAGTTTCTGTGCTGTCGCCTGGAAGCCATATTTTGTTTATTGTAATTATATTGGCGGGTGTGAAGAGGTCTTCCAAAAATTTTCTGACATCGCCGCTGTGTTCGAGAACTCTAACCCTTTTTCCTGTTTCGCTGTAGATTTCGTGGACAATTTTTCCACTATAACTTAGCATTTTAGGTATGCTGCTTCTATTAACGAGAATTGCAAGCACTCCATCAGCCTCTACCGCTTTATAAAACTGAACATCTGAAAGCGAGGGGTATTTATTTTCTAACTTGAAGAGGAATTTTGCCATACGCACATCTAATTCGCTAATTTCTCCTCTCTTTAATCGTTCTTCGCAGCTTGGGCACAGCACGCCACTCTTCAGACAGAAGTTGCATAGTGGAGTTTTCACCTCTTCAATCACCTCTCTTAAGATCGGAGAGAAGAGGAATTAAGTGCTGAGCCAATGCTTACTTAGCTAGAACTATCTCAATTGTGCTGACGTTGGTTGGAGAGTTTGTTTGTTCATCCGTAATTTGATCTGTGCCGATTTTAATTTCCTTAACCTTAATTTCGTCTTGGAATTTGCGTTTAACTATCTCGGCTACGTCCACTGCTCTGCTTATTGCTCTGCCTCTTGCTTTTACGTTTACTTCGTTTACGCCTTCCTGAATCAAGGTCATGCACGCGAATACATAGATCATTACTGGTTTGCGACCTACTAATACAGCGTTTGGCTCAACCATGTTCCTCTTTCTCTCCTTATTTGCAAATTGATCATTTGCTGATACTCCTAATTTTTCTTGAAATAAATATATATTGTGGTTATTTCGGGATGGAAAGCCATTTATGTGACTGTTGAGGCTGTAGAGTATGCTTAAGTAGAATTTGAGTAGATGTGGAAAAATGCCCATAACAGATCCGTTCAAAAAGCAGATAGCGCAGCAGCATAGGCTTTACGTTAAAATATGCCGTACATGCGGAGCAAGAAATCCTACAACGGCTGTTAAGTGCAGAAGATGCAAGGGAAAAAATCTCCGCTGGAAAAAACGAGAGCTCGGTGTGAAGTAAAAGCTATTTATGGTAAGGGCCGGTCGTCTAGTCTGGTTTAGGATGACACTCTCACACAGTGTAGGTCGCTGGTTCAAATCCGGCCCGGCCCATTTTTGTATATGTTTTTAAGAAACACGCTTTACTTTATTTGTATAATATTTTGAAGAGGTTGTCGAGATGCCTGAGGATATTTCGGATGTAGAAAAGTTCGTTGAAATTTCTGAGCATGCTGAAGCTTGCAGGATTAGACGTTCAAAGGAGTATGTCAAGTTGAAGTTGAGGACTTCAAAAAGGCTGTATGTTTTGAAGCTGGATCCTGCTAAGGCTGAGGATGTTATTAAGAGATTGAAATGTGAGATCGCTGAAGTATAGCGTTTATTTTCTTCTTATCAGATAGATGGCGACTGCAATTATAACTACGATGATTATTGCTACGCTGAGTAGGAACCACCAAGAAGTCCAAACGGAGGGTGCGGGCACGACAGCTACAACAGGTGGGATATATGGGTTATGGGGATCATGGCAACTTGGATCCGTGCATTGTTTTGTAGGATCACCGTGCTTCCCTTCAAGCCAAAGTTGGTAATAATCTGAGTGACATTGTGCGCATAACAGTGAAGGCTCGCTAATTGGAATTACTGTGCCGTTGACTAGCCTTAAGCCGCTTATACCAGTTGTTGAATTGTAGTGGCAAACGAAACAAGCGACTGGTACGGTTCCGAAAATGCTGTGAACCCCATTTGCAATTGTCACATTATGAGTAGCTACATTTGGCAAAACACCGTGACAATTGCTGCAGTTTTGCTGAACCAGCGCTTTGATGTGCCCAGCGAGTGCTGGTGAATGACAGGCTGTGCAGTTATAGCCCGGTAAACCCCCAGATAGGCTTCGGTGACAGGCTGCACAGTCCTTCATATTAGTTGTAGGTGGATTGATCAAATTAGCTGCACTAGTAGGCATTTTAGATGCGTTGCCGAGGCTACCGTCTGCGGGGCGCGCAGAGCCTATTAGCCCAAGATGACTGGCGTGGACGATTGTGTAGTTGGTAGTGAGAGTGCCGAAGTCTACTGTGTCATGGCATGCACGGCAAAGCGTCATGTTTATTGTTGTCGCCGCAGTGAAGGTGGGTATTGCTGGTAAAAATCGGCTGTGACATTGCGAACAATTTAGGTAGTTTGTCGCAGGTGTATAAGGATCTGTTAATGCTTGCGTTTGGGTTGAACTCGCTTGCACTTGGGTTGAACCTGAACTGACGGTGGGGAGGAGGAAAATTAGTATGAGAAATAGCGCGAGAACAATGAAGAATACGTTACGTTTTAACGACAATAACTTCACACATCCCTGTTTGTTAATTTTTATCGATAAGTCTTTAAAAGCTTAATGCTTTTTGAGCGTTTTATAGGCGAGATTAAAGTCGTAATTTTTTAGAGCAATTGTCACAAAACTTTGCTTGTTTGAAGTCAGTATCATTTATGCCGTTAGAGAAGAACATTATGCATGTGGGGTTCTTACAGTGGTTAAGGCCGAATACATGACCAAGTTCGTGTATAGCTTCTTTCACTCCTCTTTCTTCAAAAAGGTTAGGATCTGGCTCACGGCCGTAGAATTCTGGTCTTAATCTGTGTAATGATATTAAAGCTGCTTTCCCAGGGCACTGCGCTTCGCCGAACACGAAATTTAAATGTGGCACGTAGAGATCCACTCTTGTTACGCCGAGAACGGCGTCCGCATCTAGATGTTTAGTTTTGTTGTAAAGTTCATTTAGAATGGTTGTTGAGTGGTACTGTTTACGTACTGCATTGTAAGCATTTTTTGGAATGTTGATTTCGCTGGATGAAAGCTGGAATGTAGCTGTCGTAAATGTTTTTTTCAATCCTTCACAGATTCTTTCAAGAAATATTGAATCTACTTTTTCTATCGGTATAATGATTATCCGGAAATTTGCATCCCCCGCTATTTAAATATGGAAGCTTTCTCCAACTTTTGGAACTACTGCTTTTAGACTTGTTTCATCTTCAATCCACTTAGCGAGTAGTTGGCAGTTATTTTCAGCTCCATGCATAACGAACACGGTTGGGTTGCCTTTCAGTTTTTTTATTGTTTCATGTAGTTGCTGTTGTCCGGCATGTGATGAAAAGTTGAAGTGTTCAACTTCAGCTTCGACTGTCCTAGATTTACCGCCTATTATAAACTTCCGCTTTTCGAGTAATTCGCGGCCAGGAGTGCTTGGAACTTGGTAGCTGACTAGAAAAATTGCGTTATTTTTCTTTTTAGCTAATTTCTGCATATAAAAGACGGCTGCGCCGCCCTTTAACATTCCTGCTGGCGAAATTATTACGCCTGATTTTTTAATTGCGTTTCTACGATCTTTCCAACCGTGAACCCAGTTTGCGGTATGTATTGCGTCCATGAATAATTTTGGGTCTCGCAAATATTGTGAGTAGTGCATTAACACTTCGTTTGCTTCCATAGTCATTCCATCTATTGTGATAGGGTACTCAAAGTGGTGGCTGGCTAGAATGCATAGTATTTCCTGAGATCTGCCTACGCCGAATGCGGGAACCAGCACTGTGCCGCCTCGTTCGACTGTCTCAACAATTCTTTTCATGAAGGATTTCTCAAGTTCTATTCGATCACCGTGATCTTCGTCAGCATACGTGCTTTCAATTATGATTGCGTCAACTTCACCGTAGGATAAATCGGCTCCATCTAAAAGCCGCGTTGGAGTGGTGTTAAAATCACTGGTATAGAGTATTTTTTTTCCTTCTGTATGCAAAAGTGCTTGAGCTCCTCCTGGGAGGTGGCCTGAGTTTAGAAGTTCTAGCTTTACGCCGCCTATATCCCGTGTTTCTCTGTATTCAATTTTTACTGAGCAATCCATCATGTTTTGAAGGTCAAGGTATTCAAATGGGAGGTAGTAGCCTGTTAAGTGTATGAAGTCTGATATGAGTATTCTAGCTAATTCTAATGTCAATTGAGTGCCGTATACCGGTGTTTTACCTCTGATGTGAAAAATCGGTATTGCACCACTGTGATCTAAATGCGCATGAGTGGCAACTATAGCATCTACTTCCTTCGGTGGAACATGCATCGGAAATCCTGGTTCGTGATCTACCATGACACCGTAATCAAGTATAATTTTTTTTTGATTTGATTCAACTAAAACAGCTGATCTACCGACTTCCATCGCTCCACCGAGAAATCTAAGATTAATAGTAATCTTCTTCACCATCCATAGGAGAGTTTTTAAATAGAGCTATTTATGGCTAAATTGTTTAGTTGGGTTATCTATATGTCTATTCATCTTTTAGTTCCGAAGCGAAAGTTTAGAAACTGTGTACTTATCACTGGGTTTCACGGTATTGGTGTAACGGGGTACATAGCTATTTCGCATTTGATTTCCGCGTTAAAAGCTAAGAAAATTGGTTTTATTGAAACTGACTATTTGCCTCAACTTGTTTTTATGGATGGTAAGCAGTTAGTCACTCCATTCGAGATTTATCGTAGCAATAAGTTCGTATTGGTTAAGTCGGAGTTTCCTCCTTATAAAAAAGATGAGGTGAATCTTGCAAAGGCGTTGGTTGATTGGACTGTTGAAGAGAGATTCAGCGAGGCAATTTTGGTTGGGGGATTAGATGATTCATTCAAAATGAACGATAAGGATAGCCTCCGAATTGCGACTACCGATGCATATACACCAAAGGCTTCATCTTTTAATGCTGAATTCCTTGAATCTGGCTTACATATAGCAGGCCCATTGGCGTTGATGCTTGCGAAATATGAAATTCGTAATTTTCCAGCAGTGGCAGTTCTTCCATATGCAGCTTCGAGACCAGACCCAAGGGCAGCTGCTGTCGCTATCAAGAAAATATGTGATGTTTACAAGTTGAATGTCGATGTTTCTTCACTGGTTCAACATGCAGAAGAGATAGAGAAAGAATTGGAAGAAAGACGAAAAGCGGAGAGTAATTATTCTGGAATGTTCGTCTAAACAGGGGTATATGGCTTAACATTCCCTTTTTTTATCGCATTTAAGATTTCGTCAACAGTTGCTTCGGAATCTACTTTTGTATAAGCAGATAGGAGCTCACCAATAGAGTGACAGTCACTTCCAGCCGTAGCGCTGGTGCCTTTAATTTTTGATAATTCTAAAGCACTATTATTTTCTTCATTGGTTGAATGTGAATTCAGAACTTCAATTGCGTGAACTGGTACTTCGTAAAGGGTTTCACCCAGACCTGAAATGGGGCGAAATGGATGTGGAGCGATAATTGCTCCTCCTTGCTCCATTCCAAAATCTACTGCCTCCCAGACTGTTAGAGGAGGAGGAAGTGTTTCTTCTATGCCTAGGATTATTAAGTGGCCCTGTTGAGTCGTCATTTCTACTCCAGGAATTATTACGATGTCATTGTAAGGTTCAGCTAATCTGCGTACCGAATTTATTCCTTGAGTTGTATCGTGATCAGTTATAGCGACGCCTTTAATTTTGTTATCTGCGTGCAGTTTTTCAACTATAGCTTTAGGATAGATATTGCTGTCGCCTGAAAATCTTGTGTGAACATGCAAATCTACATTAACTGGCATAGGTTTCCTCCAAGTCTTTTAAAGAGGTCTTTAACGCTTTAGTAAGCTCAATTAATGATTTGCTGCTCCATGGATATGTTTTATTTGAGGTTGTGATGAATTTTTTATTAGTTTTTTTGCAAGCTATTCTACATGATTGAACAGCCTTGTTTTTCCAAACTGTAAAATCGTTGTGAAGTATAATTGTATTGTATTTTTTTATTGTTGCATAGTTTTGGATTTGGTTTGCGGCATAATTCAGGGTCTCTTCATCTATCTGAGAAATTTCGGACTGAGCGATGGGATATATCTCGTCAAGTTCTATAGGAACTACACCGAATGGCGCAGTGTAGATGCATATATGGACATTCTGCTTTTTTGTACCAATTGATTTTTTTATTTTTCGGCGTGCATAGTTGAATTGATAGGATTTATGGAATGGTTTTGTTGGCGGTTGCGGTAAAAGTAATAGTATTCTGGATTTATTGGGTGGCGTATAGTTCTCTTGAATTTTTCGTCCATATCTTGTAATCTCGGGTCTAGATAATCCTGTAGACCCAAAATATAGTAGTCCTCGTTTTTTTGTCACTGGAGTATATTTTTCTATGTATTCGCGGTAAAGTTTTAGATTGCATAATGCTTGAAGAAGGGACGGGTGGCTTCTAGCCTTTAATTCTAGTAATTCCCATAATCTTCCTTCAATTATAGCTTGTTTTATCTTCCTTATTTCAGATTGGCAGACGTATAGATTATGTTCTGCGAGGTTTTTCTCTAACTCTCTTTTGGTTAAAGATCTAAGTTCATTTACATCGGTTTGTGAGCAGATTGGGCATGAACATGGCAGATACTCCAATTGGTCAAATTTGAATGTGCCGTAGTCTGTTAGATATCTGCCTTGTCTTGCATATATTGCATAAGCGGCTGAATCGAACATATCGCACCCTAGGGATACTGCTAATGCGAACATGAATGGGTGACCTGCGCCGAAGAGGTGGAGTGGTGTATCTAGAGGTAAGTTTTGCTTTGCAGTAATTATCATGTCAACTAATGTGTTAAACAGGTATCTTTCCATTATCTGAGTTGGACTTCCCAATGCGTAGATGGGATATTCTAGTTGACTTGTTTGCTTAGCTGACTTTTCAATAAGATCAAGATATTTTCCTCCTTGAATAGGCCCGACCCATAGAATATTCTTTTCTGAGATGATGTCTTTGGTTAATTTTACCCTGCGTAGAGTCTCTTTGACGGTCTGTTCGGCATAGTTTCTATCTTCCGTCCATCCTGTTGGAACATCTAGAGGTGTTGCTATATCTGTTCCAATTTTCTCTTGAAATTTGGCTATATCTTCCGGTGTAACTTTCACTTCACCGTAAACTAAGAATTGATACGCCCCAGAATCAGTCATCACCATACCGGGAAAATCGAGAAAATCATGTACGCCCTTAGTTATTACTTCTTCTTCATATTTTCTTTTTATAATATAGGCGTTAGTCATAATTATTTTGCATTGAAATTCATCCCACATTTTCCGCGGTAGAATTACTTGAGTTGCAGGATTGACAACCGGTATTAGCGCAGGAGTTTCCACAATACCACTTTTTGTTTTTAAATTTCCTATTCGCGCTAGAAGGTCTCGCTCTTTTATTTCAAACGCCAAACTTGTTCACTCATAAACGTGTAATTAATAAGAGTATTAGAATATTCTTTTTGCTGGTGTAATTAATGCAGGAGAGCACTGTTACAATTATAAAAAAGCCAAAACTAAAAGATCCAGTTTTAATAGAGGGCCTTCCTGGTGCTGGG
This sequence comes from uncultured Candidatus Bathyarchaeia archaeon, assembly GCA_964473665.1. Lineage (GTDB taxonomy): Archaea > Thermoproteota > Bathyarchaeia > RBG-16-48-13 > CAYPFQ01 > CAYYPV01. The sequence goes on along the minus strand of CAYYPV010000076.1, from coordinate 58,152 downwards.
TTTGTTGCTAACATTGCAGCGTTACGGCTTATGAATGAATTAAAAGCTAAAAAATTTGCGGAAATACATTCGCCAGCATTTCAGGACTTGACGGTTTCTGTGAAGGGCGGAATACCGCACATACCGATTAACGAACTTTACTACTATCAACCTAGAAGGGGAAGAGGGTTAATTATTTTGTATGGCAATACTCAAGCGTTAACGGCTTATGGCCAATATGAGGTCTGCGACCGCATTTTGGATTTAGCAGAAGGCTTAGACTGCAAACTCGTGGCATGCATGGGTGGGCTTAGGAAGGAGAAAGTAAGTGAGCGTCCTAGGGTTTATTGCGCTGCGACTGACAATGCGACCCTAGGCGATATTGTAAAATTTGGTGTTGGCATTGCTCAAGTGCAGATCACGGGGGCTGCTGGTCTCCTTGTAGGTTTAGCTAAAATTAGAAAAATGAAGGGATTCTGTCTTCTTGTTGAAACGCTCGGTGTTTACCCAGATACTGTTGCGGCTGAAACTGTTTTAGATGTATTGTGCAAAGTTCTAAAGATGAAAATAGATTTAAGCCATGGTGAGGCTTCACCTGTAGACACCGGGATAAATTTTGATGATTTAAGTTTTCTCGGAGCTCGGAGAAAGCCTACGTATCCAAATTACGTTTAACTTTAGTTTAATGAAATCACTTACGTTCTGATACTGGATTGATTTCTTTTAAAAAATCTTCATAAACCTTCTGTACCCTTTCTGCAGCGGGTCCCTTACCTTCAATTACGCCTTTTTCGCTGACCCTAACTTTATCCATAATAACTATTACGCCTGCTTCTTGGTATAGTTTTACCATCAGCGGAAATACTTTTTCTAGTCTTTTTGCAAGTTCTTGAATATCGAATTGTTTTTCTGCGGCGTAAATTTGCGCTATTGTGTTTCCGTTTAGAAAGATTCTTGTAAAAAATTTCCCTGCATCATCTTTTGCATTAGCTAGACATATGCTCAGTGAATCGGTATAGCCTGTAAGAATACCTGTGTAGGTTTTCCCGTTGGAGGTTACTATAAAAACAGGTTTTAGTGTTAAGGCTGCTAATTCTTCGAAGAATCGCCTTGTTGAAACTGTCGACATTTTTATGTCACGCTTTAGAACTAAATGCATAGAGGGGATTTATTTCAGTTTTGACAGACTCTGTTTTTCCATAAGTCTAATCGGTATAAGTAATGGTTTTTATGGATTAGAATAGACCAAAAGAGCCTATAAATGCTCGGATTTAAAAAATAGGCACGATTAACCTTTTTTAATAGAAAATAGCTATTTTAGCCTCTTTATTAGGTATTTGCCATATGCTGATGGAAAAAAAGTACGGTAAAAGGTTTGCAACCTGCGGCGGGCATCTTTAATTCTTGACCGAGCGATGCATTGTCCGGTAGTAATAGTATAGGTACTCTTGAGCGTATCCACAATATTTCCCGAAATGCGTTAAAGCAAATTTTTTGATGTCCACGTCTTTTTCAATATTGTAATAATTTTTCATTATTCTTTTTATCCAGACATCCGTTGGAAAAGCTTCTAGCTTATTCAAAGAGAAAAGCAGTGCGCAGTCAGCCACTTTTTCACCAACGCCTTTAAAGTTTTTTAATTCTGATTTTGCTTTTTCGTAATCTAGTTTTTTTAGAGAGTCTAAATCGTAGTTGGCGTTAACTATTTTCTTGGCTGTTTCTACCAGGTATGGTGCTCTGAAGCCTACTCCACAGGCTTTTAATTGCATTTTGTCTGCTTCGGATAAAGATTTAGGTGTAGGAAAAGTGTGAAAGTCTTTTTTTATTTTTTCACCAAATGTTTTGGATAGGTTTTTAACCATTTTCTTTATTTGCGGGATGTTTGCTCTCGTCGCGCAGATGTATGAAAAGAGACATTCATAGGGATCCTGCCGAATTAGCCTTAAACCAGGGTACTGGTTGATTGCTGCGTCGATGTATTGATCTTTATTTATTTGTTCATAAATTTTGTTAAGGTCGTCGTCTAGTCTAAAGTAATTTTCTATTACTTTTCTGCTTAACGTAGAATCGATTGTAACTACGTTTTCTTCTTGTCTAGCATTAATTACTTCGCTACCTACGATTCCAGTCCATGATTTGTTTTTACTATTGTATTCCCACCTGAACACCTGCCCGCAGTTTAGGGTGTAGTGGAGGTTGAACAGATTGCAGGTTATTTTATACATCATTTTTGGGCGCGTTTATTTTCTTGTTATTGCCGTTATCACTGACTGACTCGTACGCCGTAAAATATCATTATCAAAAACGATGTTATCGCGATTACTAGTGCTAATGGGAGGTTTCCTACTGTGGCTATTAAGTTGAATAGACCGTGTAGTAGAACTGCGCCTAAGTAGTATAATGGAATTGTTACGGATGATGCCCCGAATTTCCATTTTCCTATTCCGTACCCTGTTAAGCCCGTTGCGGATCCATGAATCAGGGTTGAGCTTACAGCTCTAAGTGAAACTGTTAAAATCGCAGCCGAAAAGCCATATTTTATTAGAGCGCTGACTTCGTAAAGTAAGTTTTCCGTTGCTGCGAAGCCAAGCCCAGAAGTAGCTCCATAAATCGTCCCGTCAAATGGATGGACGAAAGATTTTATGTTTCGCAGCAGGAATACCCCGATAGGATTTACCCCTTCTTCAACAATAGGCGCTATTGCTATTGTTGGAACTAAGGCTTCTAAAATGGAAGGCGAAGTGCCTTGGAATCGAACGAATGCTGCCGTGAGAACCGTTTCAAGCACATAGCTAATTATTACGCTCACCACAGCACAAAAAACGAATATGACAATAAGAATGGACATGGGTTCGTGAGCGAATTTTTCCTCATTTTTAATCCAGGTCATATAAATAAGGGATGGGGCAAAAGCAGCTGCAAACAGCACTGCTAGAGTTGCTACGGTCGGCTGAATCGCCATGGTCTGTGACCCCTTTTTGAATAGCTTTATCATTTGTTTTTAATTAAGGTTTACTGGGTGATTGTAGTTTGGCTCTTGTGTCCACTTTTGAAAATGCCTTGGCCTCAGTAAATAATAGAGCTGCATGTGATGAGAGAATCAAAGATGCTTTGAATAAATATGCTGGAAGGCATCTCGTTTTTAATGTTGTTGGCGATGCTGTTTATAGTTTCAAGATAACTCCGGAGAAAATCGAGTTTAATGTAACTGCTTCGCTTGAAGAAATTCCTGAGGATATGTATTTGGAGATGGATTTAGAGAGAGCTAAGAAGCTCGTGTATAAAAGAATGGTCAACCCAACAGATTTACTTCTTGGGCGAATAAAGTGGAAGAACATGAGTATGTCCGACGTAAACTTCCTTAGGAATTTATTGAGTAATTATTGATTTGAAAAGAAAGACTTATGTAAAAAACAGAGTGAGTGATTCGAATCTTAAGTTAATGTTTAAGCTCAGTCGTTAGCCTTTAGTTACTGCGATTGGAACAAATCTTATTACGCGTACTGCAATTCCTGCTGCGTCACTTACCTCGGCTACTTTATCCACATTTTTATATGCAGAAGGAGCTTCTTCCGCAAGCACTACCATTGAGGCTGGGCGGACCAGAATTCCTTCTTCCTCCATGCGCTTCTTTATTTCGCTGCCCCAGAATTTTTTGGTGGCGGCTGCTCGGCTCATGAAGCGCCCAGCGCCGTGTGCTGTTGATCCAAAGCTTAGCTCCATGGCTTCAGGAGTGCCGATAAGAAGGTATGATGCGGTTCCCATAGTTCCTGGGAGGATCGCTGGTTGACCGATGCTTTGATAATCTTTAGGAATATCTGAGTGGCCTGCTGGAAAGCATCTGGTCGCACCTTTGCGGTGAACCCAGACATCTCTGGGGGCGTCGTTTATTTTGTGCTTTTCAAGTTTTGCAATATTGTGGGCTACATCGTATATTAGGTGTAAGTCGAGTTTTTCTGGTTCCGTACCGTAAACTTGTTGGAAAGCCTGTCTAGTCCAATGCGTTATCATTTGCCTGTTTATCCAAGCGTAGTTTGCTGCTGTGGACATTGCATCGTGGTAGTCTTTTGCTTCTGGGCTGTTTCCTGGGGCGCAGGCTAGTTCACGGTCTGGAAGTTGAATATTATATTTTTTTAACGACTGTTCCATTATTCTCAGGTAGTCGCTGCAGATTTGATGCCCGAATCCTCTTGAGCCAGTATGAATCATAACTGTTATTTGTCCTTGTTGAGTAATTCCCAGTTTTTTTGCTACGACTGGGTTGTAGATTTTGTCCACTTTCTGAATTTCGAGGAAATGATTTCCTGAGCCTAGGGTTCCGAGTTCAGGGGCGCCTCGTGTTTTTGCTGTTGTTGAAACTTTGCTTGAGTCCGCGTTCTTCATATGTCCGTTTTCTTCGCAGTGTTCCGCATCCTCTTTCCAGCCATATCCATGCTTAATTGCCCATTCTACCCCATCGTTGACGGCGCGGTTGAGCTCGTCATGGGTTAGGCGTAGTTTTCCTTTTGACCCTAGTCCGGATGGAATTGTGTGGAAGAGAGTGTCAATTATTTGTGGAAGCTGCGGTTTAATTTCCTTCTCCGTGAGATTGGTTCTAAGTAACCGGACGCCACAGTTGATATCATAGCCGACTCCTCCTGGACTTATGACACCTTCAGTAGCGTCGAAAGCGGCTACTCCGCCTATTGGGAATCCGTATCCCTCATGACCATCAGGTAAAGTTATGGACCATTTGTAAATGCCTGGTAATGTTGCAACGTTTGCGCATTGGAGTAGTGTTCGGTCTGTTCTCATTTTTCCCGCTAATTCCTCGTCGGCATAGACTATACCGGGTACTCTCATTCCAGGCACTGTATTTTCTGGAATTTTCCATCGGTATTGGTCGATTTTTTCTAATGAGATTTGTGCACTCACAGGATTCCACTTCTTCTTTTTGAGTTCTTCATAGAATTGAGGTGCGGAGGTTATAAAATAACTTTAAGGTTTAGTTTGAAAATTAATGAATTTAATGATAAATTAACTCTTAATGAGCAGTTGGTTATGGTCTACGGTTAGCAAGTGAAAATATAGACAATTTATCTTATCTGGTGCGAGTGGTGCTTCATGGAATATCTGAAAATATTTAGATATTTTACGCAGAATTGGAGAATTCATGAAAACCGTTATTCAAATACATAATGGAGTAGCTGATTATTACACGAGTTAGCACCTATAAAGTAGGTAAAAAAGAAGAGTGCAAGAAAATCCTGAATTTATGTATAAATCTAGGTTTAGTCTCATTTCTCCACTGATTTGTCTCAATAATAAAAATCATTGTCTATTTCAGAGTGACAATGATTTAGTCTATTTTAAAAATTAACTTTTAAAAAAACCAGTGGATTTATGCGCGGGAATCATGTGTGCTAAGTTAGTTTAAGGTGTTTCATGTAAGGCATATATTTGAATGGCTGTTTTGAAAGGTATGCCTGCTAGCTCTGAAAGTTTTTCGAATTGCCATTTTTGGAGGCCTTTACATCGCTTATTGCTTATGCAACGCCACAACCTGTGGCTGGCGTTTATTTTTTCAGCTATTTCCCATCTGGGCATATGGTCGTTACTGTTTGTGATCTTTTCCAAAAGTTCGTCTAGCTTGTCAGGATTTAGAGTTACGTAACTCTCTTTTTTCCTTAATAGCTTAAATTTAGAACGGTAATGTATTACCGTATCTTTTTTCCATCCGAGTTCTTGCCCAATTTCATCATCCGAGTAGCCTTTTTCAAACATTCCTTTCAGTTTTAAGATCTTTCTATCATGTAAAACCTTACGTGAACCAACAGGACGCTCAACTAATTCCTGAACTGACTCAGCCGTTCGAAGTTTGTTCATTACCAATCTTATCCCCCCTTAAAGCCTAAAGCGGATAACAAACGGACGGGCACAAATAATCCTAAATTTTTCCTTTATAAGGCTAATATATTCCGCTAATATTATTATATTAGCAGAAAATGTTAAATAAATATACTTATTTACAAATGTAAAGTAATGAAATAGGGTTAAATGCACTTAAAACCAGAATAAGGGTGATAAAAATGGTCGATGAAGTGGATTTGAAAATTTTAAACATCCTTGAATCTGATTCAAGCACCTCGTTTTCCGAGATAGCTAGGAAGCTTCAGCTTAACGAGTCTACTGTCAGGAAAAGAGTTTTAGCGCTGATGGATAAGCAGGTTATAAAGAGGTTTTCTGTTTCCATTAACCCTCAAAAAATTGGACTTAACACTATAGCTATAATTGGAGTCGATGTGGATCCGCCTAAATTGCTTGAGGCTGCTCAGAAAATATGCGATATAAGAGAAACGAAGTATGTCGCCACATCTACGGGTGACCACATGATAATGTGTGAGGTTTGGGCAGAAGATGGAAAGGCACTTTTAAGGATAGTGTCTGAGAAACTTGGAAAAATAGATGGTGTAACGAAGATTTGCCCTGCGATTATTCTGGAAAAGCTAAAAGGCTAAGTGCAAAATTTTCTGGCTAATTTAATGAAATCATTATAGCTCGCATAGTTTGTTGATAGTAACCTACATTAGATAACTTTGAATCTTTATACTGCAAGCCGGTGGATTTTTAACCATAGATTCGACTGAATGGCTAATAGATTTAATTCCAATTTCTAAGATCTATAGTATCGCTTTTTATGTAGGTTTTAAGATAGTCACTGACATATTGTAAGGGTGAACGTATGGCTTTATGTAATAATTGTGGAAAAAAAATTCCGGATGAAGCTACTTATTGTCCTTATTGTGGCGCTTCTGTTCAATCAGTCACAGGAATGCCTATAGATCAGTCTCAGGTGATGGGCCCTCAATCCATTCGGCCAAGCATTGTTACGTACGTCACTATTCTGTTTTTTATTTTCGGTATCTTTTCATTGTTTTCTCTTGACGTTTTTTCATTGATCATAGGCGGTTTAGAGCTGGTTGCAGGGTACGGGCTGTGGACATTGAAGAAGTGGAGTAGAAGTTTGGGCATCGTATTGGCGGCTTACGGAGTTTTTTCAGCTATAGTTACACTCATTTTAGTGGCTTATTACCCATCGGATATTCCAACAGGTTCCAGTTTGGAGATTTATTTGTTCAGCGCGGCAATCCAGTTAGTAATTTATGCCTTTATTCTATGGCTGCTTTTCAGACCTAACCTTAAGGCAGCATTTATGAGATAGTGCCTGACAGCTGATCTTTCGATTTCAAAGTTTCTTCGACCTAGTCATCAGGTATGGCATATTTCTATGGCAGTCTCTTATTTTGGCTTAAATGTCGAATAGGACTTTCACTGTGAATTTTCCATCTTCTTTACGTATGTCCATATCGTGGTAGGTTACTGCTTTAACGGCTGTTCTAGATTGATGTTTTTTAGGATTGTAAGGTTCACCCCACGCTGTTGATGTTAATCTGAAGCCGTTGGATGTTTCCTCAATTTTGTTCACTTTGAATTTGGAGTACAAGTTTCCTTCAGTTTCAAATTTGATTATAAGCTGTTCAAGCCAAGTGTAGAGTAAGGCTTGCTTGTCCTCCGCTTCTGCTTTGATCATCGTTTTATTAAGTGGATTAACTTTAGACGTGTCCGTCATAACTTCAAACATTCCTAAAGCTACATTTTCAAATGCCTCTTCTAGTGTATCACCGTAGCCAGCGACAAACGCATCGCTTGTATGTTCAAGAAACTCAAATCGTTTTTTAGCCACAGTGAAATCACCGCATGACTTATGAAATTGATAAAGTATTTATTCAATCAAAAAGCCTTGTGTCTTGAACGCCGCCGGGTTGGCAGAGCGGATAATGCGCCGGCCTTGAGAACTTTACTGTTATAAGCCTAGATAGCCGGTGGGCCATTCGGCTCACAGGGGTTCGAATCCCTTACCCGGCGCCATATTATAGTTAATATTCCTCTAGAAGCCCTTCTACTGGATCTTCTGATTTATCTTTTACAGTACTATGAACTATGAGCGTGTCAGTTTCCCTTACACCTTTTAATTTATGAATTCTTTTGACAAGCTCTGTTAGCTCTTCACTGTTTTTAACTTGAACTTCTAGGATGGCATCATGCTCCCCAAAGAGTCTGTAGAAACCAGATACTTGGTGAATTCTCTTGAGAATCTCCTCATTTCTCTTCCTGAATTCGCTTCGAGGATCCTCACGCATTAGAATGTAGGCTTTAGTTCTTAGACCAAATTTTTCGGGATTCAACTTAACTGTGAAGCTGTTAATCATACCAGAGTCTTTTAATTGTTTAATTTCTTTTGCAACAGTTTGTCTTGTAACCCCAACTTTTTCAGCCATCTTAGAGACTGGTTGCTGACAATCCTTTATCAACTGGACCAGTATCCTCTTATCTAGATCTCTCATATTTTTAACAATTTGTTAACAAATTATTTAAAAATTTACCAATATACATATTAAGCTCTTAAAACGATAAACCGAAGGTTAATGGAGTATAGGCGAGATGAGTGAACAGGAGATCGTCGCTGCGAAGCCGATACTTGAAAGAGTTTTAGATATGATGAAAGAGTTAGATGGGAAGTTAAACGTAACTCACCCATTACACGAGGAGCTTCGGTGGGAAGCTGAGCGATACGGTACTAGGACAAAGTTCGGGAGTTATAATTTTGTTTCATCCATTAAAAATAGAAGTGCTGGACTAACTGTCTACTTTGGCGGTGAAGAAGTGCTTCAACCGCGACCAACTCAAAGGCAAAAAGAAATACTGAGGGATACACCGAAAACCGTGGAGCTTATTCATGCTTACTTAAAAAGAGCACCTATAGTTTGCGTAGATAGAACTATGTGTGAGAATCAGTATTTTAATCCGCATTGCAAGTTGTATGTATCTGTTCATAGGAAAGAGATGATGCGCCTAGCTTATATGGTGGGGCAAACGCTTTTTCCACTGCGAGAAGGAGCGCCGGGACCTAAATTTTATCTTCTTTACATCCCGGAGTGGCAGGAGAAAGATAGGCAGATAATTGTTTTTCCTGAAATTGGGGTTACTTACGTTCTTGGATCAGATTATTATGGAGAGGCTAAAAAGGGCTTTTTGAGACTGGCGATGTGGTTCGCCAAAAAAGAGAATATGTTAGGTGTGCATGCAGGAGCAAAAATTGTTAAGGCAAAGAATAGAGAGGGTAAAATTAACAGGTACAGCATGATTTTATTCGGGCTCAGCGCCACCGGCAAAACGACCCATGCATGCCACGATCATGGCCTACTTGGAGAAGGAGAGGGCATAGAAATAGCGCAGGATGATGTTGTCTTCTTAAGAGAAGATGGTTCAGCGTTAGGGTCTGAAAGAGGATTTTACCTTAAAACGGGATATTTGGATCCAGCTATACAGCCAATTGTATACCGGGCTGCTATAAGTCCTGACACAATATTTGAAAATGTTATGGTTGACTATGATGGCAATGTCTATTTTAATGATGAAACGTTAACGGGTAATGGACGTGCAATTATACAGCGAACTGATCTTCGAAACAATAAGTCAGAAACTGTAAATCTGCCTCCGCTTAGCGAAGTCGATGGGCTGATTGTAATTTTCATTACAAGAAGGAATACTGTGGTTCCTATATGTTCGAAGCTTACCCCTGAGCAGGGGGCAGCTGCATTTATGCTTGGAGAATCCATCGAAACGTCGGCTGGTGATCCCCGTCGAGCTGGAGAGTCGGTGAGAGAAGTTGGAACAAATCCATTCATTGTTGGGGATGAGGCGGAAGAGGGAAACTGGTTTTATGATTTTGTTAAAAGGCATAGAAACAAGGTGCAATGCTATCTATTGAACACGGGCGGCGTCGGAGAACTAATGGATGAGGAAAATGGGAAGAAAATCGTTCGACAGAATGTTGTTCGTGTTGAGATACCTGAAATGGCGTCAATAATAAGAGGAATAGTTAAAGGTTCTATTGAATGGCAGTCAGAACCCTATTTCGACACAATTATACCGAAAAAGGTTAACGGAGTTGATATGGCTAAATTCGATTTAGCCAGATTTTACACTCAGGAAAAAATTGATGATTTTGTTAAAAAACTTAAAACCGAAAGGATGACATGGCTTAACGGATTCAAAGGGCTTAACCCTGTGATAGTTAACGCTTCACCAGTGTAAATTCTCCGAAATATTGTGCGCGATTAGATCCTCTTTTATTAGTTAAGGACGGCCTCTGCTTCAAGTTGCTTCAGATAGGCTAGCATAAATCTGTTTCTTTTGTTTGCAAGATTCTTGCCGGTAGGCGTGTACATTAGTCGTCTAAGTTTGAGCAGTTTTTCGTGAAAGTGAGTTATTGTTTGTTGTAAGCTTCTCTTACTCTCCGCCCCAAATGATGATGCACGATAAATTCCTACAGCACCCATGGCGTCCAATTTATCAGCGTCGGATAGTATTTTAGCCTCTAAGGTTAAGGGTTTAATTTTACCTCGAAATCTATGTGCCTTTATTGCATCTGTAACCTTCATAATTTTATTTTGCGGAAAATGCAGTTTTCTTAGAAGTTTTTCAGCTTCTACAGAGCTTTCTAATGCATGGTCGCCTTTTTCTCCATCACGTTTAATGTCATGAAGTAGCGAAGCTATCTTTAGGATTTCAATATCCGCTTTTTCCTGTCTACCGATAAAGATGCATAAGTTGTATACTCGTTCCACATGATCCCACCCGTGGCATCCATAATTTTTTGTTTTTTGTTTTACAGTTTTCTGGATTTTTTCTATTATGGTTTTTTGTTGGGGCAACTATGATATTCCTTCAGGTATAACCTAGTCATTGTAAGCGCAAAAGAGTGAAATAATTAGGATGCTTGATTAGGTTAACTCTATTTCGACGAAGACTTCGTCTGGAACTTTAAGCCTCATTATTCTTCGCATGCATCGCTCGTTGGCGTCAAGTTCAATTAGTCTTTTATGAATCCTCATTTCCCATCGATCCCAAGTGTGTGTGCCTTCTCCGCACGGTGATTTTCTCGTTGGAACTTTAATATGCTTCGTCGGTAGAGGGATTGGCCCAGCCATTTTTACGCCGGTTTTTTCGGCTATTTGTTTTACCTCACTGGCTACGCTGTCGATCTTTTTGGGATCAGTACTTGTTAAACGGATTCTAGCCTTTGTTACCAATGAGTAAAGCACCTAGGTTTAGGGAAAAAGAGAGGCGTGCGTTTTAAGCCTTTTGCTTAACCCAGTTAACTATCTTAATTTATCTTATCAGGTGCAGAAGGGGATTAACTCCATGTAGCATCATCCAAACATCTCAATTTCAACCATGGAAACAGAACGGGTGTTTGGAAATCGTTCTTGGATATACGCTTTTACGGGAGGAATAGAGTCTTCCTCTGCGAGAACGTAAAGCCCCTTTTTTGTACGAGGTTAACTTGTACAGTTGAGCCAGAATGTTCAGTAGCTCTTGTTTCTGCTTGGGATCTGGAGAATTAACAGCGATTAAAACAGCTGGTTTGCCGCAACTCTATCCTTCTCAATGGCAACATAGACTGCTCTTCATAGCCTCTGAGCTACTGCATCATGCAGAATAAAGATGGATAAAGAAAGACATGCTACGCTTTCTGAGTGATTTGTTTCACTACGCCCGCTGCGACGGTGGATGCCATATCTCTGATTGCGAATCTGCCTAGTTGTGGGATTTCGTTGTATGGTTCTATGACTATTGGTTTTAGTGGTTGTAGTTTGACTAGGGCGCTGTCGCCTGTTTTTAGGTATGCGGGTTTTTCTTCGGAGACCTGTCCTGTTCTTGGGTCTATTTTTTGGATTAGTTCTACGAATTTGCATGCTATTTGGGCAGTGTGTGCGTGTAGTACTGGTGTGTATCCTTGTGCTATTGCTGTTGGGTGGTAGATTACAATTATTTGCCCGATGAATTCTTTGGCGACCGTTGGGGGTTTGTCGGCGGGTCCAACTACGTCGCCTCTGGCTATGTCTGTTTTTGCTACGCCTCGTAGGTTGAAGCCTATGTTGTCTCCCGGTAGTGCTTTAGGTATTCTTACATGGTGCGTTTCGATTGTTTTTACTTCGCCTTTTACGCCGGGCGGCATGACTATGACAGTTTCCCCTTCTTTAAGTACTCCTGTTTCTACGCGTCCTACTGGAACTGTTCCTACGCCTGTTATTGAGTATACGTCTTGTATTGGTAGTCTCAGGGGTTTTGTTATTGGTTTTTCTGGCTCCGTGAATGTGTCGAGTGCTTCTACGAGTGTTTTGCCCGTGTACCATGGCATGTTCTTGCTGGGTTCTACTAGGTTTTCTCCGGTCCAGCCTGAAACGGGGATTATTGGTGTTTTTGCTGGGTCGAAGCCTACTATTTTGAGGAGTTTTTCAATTTCTTTTTTGACTTCCTCGTATCTTTCTTTACTATATTTAACTGTGGCATCATCCATTTTGTTTACGGCGACGACGATCTGGTTTACGCCCAGAGTTTTTGCGAGGAATGCGTGTTCACGTGTTTGGCCTCCTGGGCCTATTCCGGCCTCGAATTCGCCTTTTTTAGATGATGAGATTAGTACGGCTACGTCGGCTTGGCTTGTTCCAGTTATCATGTTTTTGATGAAGTCTCTATGTCCAGGTGCGTCTATTAAGGTGAAGAAGAATTTTTTGGTTTCGAATTTCCAGAAGGCTAGGTCGATGGTTACGCCGCGTTCACGTTCTTCCTTCAGTCTGTCCAGAACGTATGCGAACTTGAAGGTGTCGCCCATTCCGGTTTTTTCTGATTCTGAAGCGTATTCCTTTATCATTCTTTCGTCGATGTATCCTGTTAAATTGAGAAGATGTCCCATAGTGGTGCTTTTGCCATGGTCAACATGCCCAATCACCACGAGGTTCAGGTGAGGTTTTTCGCTTGACATATTCATAACACCTTTTTTGTATTTTGTATTTCGATACTGAAGTCTTCAGTTATTTTAACTTGTTGTAATATTTGTAATATTTAAGTGATATTTAAATAGATTAATTTAGCCTATTAGCCCGCTTGTTTTTCAACTTCACATTTCTCACATACGTATACTTTATCGCTTTTACTGTTAATCAATACATTTTGATTAATTGGAAAATGAGCGGAGCGGTTATGGTTGAAGTAGCGAAAAGCAAACCTACCCTTTGAAATTGTACTAAATGAACTCAAACGATAAGTAGCTGGGAAACGTGGAATAACCCACAGTATAATGGATTCAGCTAATTGACATGTTAAAAACCAAAAAATACATTGAACATAAATGAAGGCGAAGTTGAGCAAGAAGAAAACAGTATCTTAACGGGAGGATAGCGCAACTCTCTCAAGCTCATCTTTTTTCTGTACAGCGTAGCTTTTGCTATCTCTGTTAGCTGCCAGAATTATTTCATCTGCAAGACATTCCTCTATTGACTTTGGATTACTGAATGAGGCTTTTCTTGCACCGTTTGCAATAAGGCGTAAAGCAATGTCTACACGACGCTGCGGCGAAATGTCGACAGCAACATGATAAACTATTCCTCCGTAGCTTATTCGTGTGGTGTCTTCGCAAGGCGCAGAGTTTTCCAATGCCCGGACAAAAACTTCAACTGGATTTCGCCCTGTCTTAAGAGAGATGATTTCAAAAGCGTTTTTAACTATCCCGGTCGCCTTAGCTTTCTTCCCGCCAGATCGACCTGGATGCATCATATTATTAACAAGTCTTTCAACAATATTGATTTCGGATTTTTTGAATCGTTTATGTTCATGTCTGCCTCCGCTATGGGGAATAAATGCTGGTTTTAGAGATATGTAATTTTGTAACCCAGGATCTTGGATTTCAATCCCTTCGGAACCCCATTTCTCAAAAAGTTTTGGCATTTCTAAACTCATGATTTCACCGAACTAATTACCGTACTGGTTTTTCTTTCTTTCCGAGAATGAGAGCTCGAAGTGAAACCCCGTTTACGCCGATTACTTGGTATCTGACGCCTGGTAGGTCTCCATAGGCTTTACCGCGCGGACCGCCTATTCCTGTAATTAATGCTTCATCATGTTCGTCAATGAAGTTTAATGCACCATCTCCGGGAAGGAAAGCTGTGACAACCGTACCGTTTTTAATCAGTTGAACTCTTACACATTTTCTTATTGCACTATTTGGTTGGCGGCTTTCTACTCCAACTTTTTCCAGTACAATTCCACGTCCCATAGGAGCGCCTTTTAATGGATCAGCCTTGACATCGAGACCTAACTCTCGGCGTTTAAAGTATCGGTACTTCCATCTGAACTTCTTTCGCTTGGAGCGCAGTGTCCGCGCTGCAAATTCACCTCGTGGCGTTTCTCTATTCCTCCTACTAAAGCATTCTAAGTGTTCTGAATAACTTATAGATGGTATTATTTGTTTATTTGGGTTGTAAAAACTTAATTCAGCCTAATAGCGATATGATAAAAAGATGGCGTTAAGCCCTCTGAATATGAGGTTAAATCATGAAAAAAGCACCTAAAAATGTAGACGCTTACATTTCAGAAGCTTCGAAAGAAGCTCAGGACAAACTTCAGAAAATTCGGGCTGCAATCAGAGAAGCCGCGCCGACTTCCGTGGAAAGTATCAGCTACGGAATGCCTTTCTACGACTACAAAGGGCGGCTGGCCTGGTTCGGTCTTGCAAAGGCCCATATTGGACTCTATATCCGCCCTCCCGTCATCGAGGAACATAAGAATGAACTAGCAGGTTATGAAACCACTAAATCAGCCGTCCGCTTTCCACTTGACAAGAAAATTCCCGCCCTGCTCATAAAAAAGCTGGTTAAAGCTCGAATGAAAAAGAATGAGGCGACAAATTAGTAAATCAACGCATGTTCCTTAATTCTGCATATAAGAGGAAAAAGCAGTTTGTTTAGGTTTGCCTGATCATAAAATAAACAGTGCGTCACGTAATCACAATGTTATCGATTTGAAAGTATCTTTTCACCAGGAACCTTGCGCGTTCAGCAGTTTTACCATTTTTTCCTATAGCAATGCCTTTGTCTTGAGGGGAGACCGTGACTAATGCGACTTTTTTTCCATCAGGCTTTTCATTTACTCTAACATCGTTTATTTTTGCGGGGGCTAATGAGTTTTTAATGAACATTGTAGGATCTTCGGAGTACTCAACTATTTCCACGTTTCGCGCAATCATGTTTTTTACTTGTTTTATGTTTGCCCCGCCGTGTCCTATTGCTAGACCGATATCTCCAGAGTTTATGATGAATATGATTCTGTTTGATTTATCGTCTATAATACAGTCTTTTGCAGTCGCTCCAGTTACACTTTCAAAAAGCGCGATGTATCTAAGTTCATCGCTGGTTATTCGAATTTTATTTGCCATGCGATGTCTCCGTTAATTTCAAAATTTCTGAATCGCCAGGTTCTTTTATAGCCATTGCTGATACTGTGAATGGCTTACGACAGGTTGTACCTAAATCTAGACTAGAACCGTCGTAAATGTGCACTGGAATCTTTGCTATTTTTGTGTAGTGTAGAATTTCTTCATATGAATTTTCAGGACAATTTGAAGCTAGAATTATTAATTTTGCTTTTCCAGTTTTTGCTGATTCTAATGTACTTTTTACCCCTAAGGTTACTTTTCCGGTTTTTACAGCTGAACTGATAGCTTTGTTGATATCCATTTGATTTTACCCACGTTTTTCTTTTGGAATGGATTTTGAAGGTGAAGTCATGTAGAGGTCAACTAAACCAGTTCCAATAGGCACCGATTGACCTACTATTACGTTCTCGGTTACACCCTTTAACATATCAGTTGTTCCTTTAGATGCGGCTTCTATTAGGCTTGGAACAGTTATTTCGAATGCTGCTCTTGCAAGTATACTTGATTTTTCACCACTTACACCGTGCCTGCCGATCTGGCGAACCTCACCTGTTGCGGTCATAACATCAGCAACAAGCATTACATGTCTTATGTCTACATCGAGTCCTTGTTCCTCTAGTACTCCCTCAGCCTCCTTAATTATGGAGTTTCGCGCGGCCTCAATTCCAAGGGTTTCTGCTATTTCATGCATATTGTTGGTTGTTGTCCTTGTTATATCAACACCTGTAACTTTGAGAACTTTTGCTAAGTTTGAACCATCGGTGTGGATAACCCATTCACCCTTTTCCTCCGCAAGTAGTACTCTATGTATTCCTACGACGCCCTTCACATGAAGAGAGGATACTTTTGCGCATAGTTTACTAAAATCAGTCAATCCTGTTGGTTTAATTTCAATTAAGGTACCTTTTATTTTAGTATCGCAATTTGGAATCTTTACGGCTTCTTTAAGCTCGTTTGCGGAGATTCCCCTATCTTTCATCATATCCTCGTCGAGTTTTACAATAACTGCCGCTAATTTTGGATTTATTGCTACTGATAATGAAATATCTTTAAGTGTTGTGAACATTATTTGTTGAGCAATTTCTGTTGCTTTTTCACGGCTGCTTCTAAACTTTTTGTCCAGATATATATCCATAATAGGAGTTGATGGCGCTCTTCGTGCATCAACTATTTCTATAAGTCGTGGAAGACCAAGGGTTACGTTCTGCTCTCTGACGCCTGCGTAGTGGAATGTTCTCAATGTCATCTGCGTTCCAGGTTCGCCGATGGATTGAGCAGCGATTATGCCGACAGCGTCTCCCGGTTCCTCTAATGCCCGCTGATAGTCTTCAAGCGCTATTTGTATAGTTTGATTAACTGCTTCTGTCGTTAGATTTGCCTCTTTAACATGTTTACTTAGTTCGTCTACAAGCAGTGGGGGTAATTTATTTTTCACAGGCTCAAGCTGTTCATTAATAAATTTCGCTGAAGCGGGTTTACCTGGTTTACTAACGATTCTTATTCTTTCAACTAAGCGCTCAACGTTCACAGCTTTCCCGTGATCGCTTTTGGCTGGATCAACTCCGTCTTCTCCAAAATTGAATTGGACGAGATCGCCTCTTGAGTCACGGACAGTTCCGTCATATTCAACCCGCAAGTATTCAAGAGCGTTAATTAATCTACGTTGCATGTATCCGCTTTGCTGAGTGCGAACGGCTGTATCTACGAGCCCTTCCCTTCCACCCATAGCGTGGAAAAAGAATTCCGCTGGACTAAGCCCATCGCGATAGCTAGAATGGATGAAGCCTCTTGCCACGGGTGTTTGGTCACCTGGCTTGAAGAGGGTTAACGCTCTGTTGTAGTATCCACGCATAATTCGTTTGCCGCGAACTGACTGTTGTCCTACGCAGGCCGTCATTTGACCTATGTTTAGGCTAGAGCCTCTTGCACCGCTCATAGTCATAATTATACCGTGATTATCTAACCCAAAGAATTCGTCCGCTATTCCACCAGCCTTATCTCTTGCAGTTGCTAGTTCATTCATAATGTAAATTTCCAGTGATTCATTTAGAGTTTGACCTGGAAGCCGTTCAAGAGTCCCATTTTGATAGCTTCCAATTAGTTCGTGAACCTTATCCTCAGCGCTTTTAATTGCGCGGTCAATTTTTTGTTGGGCATCCTTTTGTACGTCTAATTCATCTAGGGCGTAAGTGAAGCCTCTCATAATCATAAACGCGTTGACTAGCCTACATATGCGATAAAGGAAATATTTCCCAGATTCTGTTCCATAATCTTTAACTATCCTATGCCAGAGGCTTTCAGATTTTTCAGCTCCTATTGCATTTTTATCTATTACACCGCATTCTAGGATACCATTTCTAATGACAAGGTAGGCGTCGTATGGACATTTTTCCTTTAAACATTCTTTACACTTGTGGCACAAGTTTGCTTTCTGCACGTAATTGAAGGCTTTGGGTAGAAATAGACTGAATACTTGTTTACCTGTCCATAAGGGTTCAGTTTTTTTTTCAGCAGGTGCAGGAATAGGCCCATCATACCCTGCTGCCCCAAGTAAGCTGTAGAAATCACCTTTTGTTAATTTTGTTGAATCGCAAGTTAGAAGAAACGCTGCAGTTATGAAGTCTCTAATTGCACCGATAATTGGCCCACCATATCTGGGCGATAGTATCTGATCTTGTACCTGCATCAATAACCGTGCTTCTGTTCGTGCTTCTTCACTTTGTGGAATGTGTAGGTTCATTTCGTCTCCATCAAAGTCAGCGTTGTACGGCGGACAGACGGAGAGGTGGAGCCTAAAAGTTTTGTATGGAAGAATGTGCACGTAGTGAGCCATTATTGACATTCTATGGAGAGATGGTTGGCGATTAAAAATTGCGATGTCACCATCTTTGAGTTGCCTTTCAACTATGAAGCCGGGTTGTAAACCTTCAGCTACTTTGTCACGTTCTGTGACGAATTCGAGTCTTATGCGTTTCCCGTCAGGTCTAACGACGTAAATTGCGCCAGGATATTTATCGGATCCATTAATGACTAGTTGAGCTATCTCTTTGATGTTCCATTCGGTTATCTTTTCTGGAATAGTTAAGTGCATAGCGACGTCCTGCGGCACTCCCACCTCATTTATGTCTAGATTGGGATCAGGGGATATAACTGTACGAGCGGAGAAGTCTACTCTTTTCCCTGAGAGATTGCTTCTAAAGCGTCCTTCCTTTCCCTTAAGACGTTGTGAAAGAGTTTTCAATGCTCTACCAGAGCGATGCCTTGCTGGAGGTATTCCAGATGCTTCGTTATTGAAGTAGGTAGTTATGTGGTACTGTAAGAGTTCTGATAAATCTTGAATGATTAGTGTTGGAGCACCGGCTTCGATGTTTTCCTTTAATCTCTGGTTAATCCTAATTACGTCAACCAGTTTATGAGTCAAATCGTCCTCGGATCGGATGCCTGATTCAAGCGTAATAGAAGGACGGACGTATACAGGAGGTATTGGTAGAACTTGGAGCACCATCCATTCAGGTCTTGCTACACTAGGTTCGAAGCCAAGAAGCCTTAAGTCGTCGTCGGATATTCGTTCTAGCCTATCTCTAATCATACTAGGTATAAGTCGCCTAGCGCCACCTTCCTCTAAGACCTCATGGAAGGTTGTCGGTTTACTGAAATCAATCGTGAATTGAGGCGCACCGCATTGTGGACACTCCGCATTTTTCTTTGCGGTCTTTTTCACTTCGTCATATAAGGTGTCGGGAACGGCTCCAAGCATTCCCCTTGCTTCTTCTATTCTCGCCTTAAATTCCTCAATTTTAGTGTTTGAAAGGAGCACTCTCCCGCAGGTTCTGCAGGTTGCTGTAAGAAGTTCATTAATTATTTTCGCGAAATCCACATGGATAATTGGCTGTGCCAATTCAATGTGGCCAAAATGCCCTGGACATCTTGTAGCCGTGTTGCCGCAGGTGTTACACCTCTGCCTTGGTTCAAGTGTTCCTAGTCGACCGTCCATTAAACCTGCAGTTATTGGTGCACCGTCTTCATCATATGTGTCGGCTGTCTGAATTTCTACGACAGAAAGCTTGCGTATGCCGGTTGGGGATAATACCCCAAACTTTATTCCATCAATAATTTTGTAGATATCGGTCTCTTCGGAACTCATTTTTAAGCTCTCTCCTTGAGTTTTAGTCTTGGAACTATACATAGGCTCATTAATTCTTGTAGTAATAACTTGAAAGCGTAAGACATAGCTACTGGGGATATTACTGCTTCGTCACCACACATCTTGCAGATATATTTTCTCTGTTTGAGGTCGAAATATGCGACGTAACCGCACCGTTCACATACGTATACGACGGCTTTATCAGATTCCTCTAGAAGTCTGTCCTTGAGTAACATTGCTGCTCCGTGACCTATTAGGCAGTCTCTTTCCATTTCGCCGAATCTTAATCCTCCACCCCTCGCTCTGCCTTCAGTTGGCTGTCTTGTCAGCATTTGAACTTGTCCTCGTGCCCTTGCATGCATTTTATCGGCGACCATATGGTGGAGTTTCTGGTAGTAAACGACACCGATGAATATGTCTACTTTGTATTTGTGGCCACTTACGCCGTCGTATAGAGTTTCGCGTCCACCGTGTTGAAAACCTAAGCTCAATAGGACTTTTCTTATGTCCGTTTGTTTCATGCCGCTGAACGGTGTCCCGTCCAAGATTTGCCCCTGTAGAGCTGCAACCTTGCCGGCTACTGACTCTACGAAGTGCCCAATTGTCATTCTCGATGGTATTGCGTGCGGGTTTACTATGACGTCGGGTATGACCCCGTCTTCAGTGAACGGCATATCTTCATGTGAAACTAGAAATCCTATCACGCCTTTCTGGCCGTGACGGGAAGCGAATTTATCTCCTAGCTCTGGAATACGTTGATCCCTAACCCTTACCTTAACAAGTTTGCTGCCTTGAGCTGTCTGAGATACTAGAACAGAATCAACCGTTCCCACTTCAGCTGGTCTTACACTAATTGAGGTATCTCTTCTTGTTGGACCTTTAACCTCAAATTCTTTATATTCCTCAAGGAAACGGGGCGGACTTGTTCTACCTATTAAAACATCGCTTCCGGTGACATTTGCTTCCACATTTACTATACCGTCTTCTTCTAATAGGCGGTAAAATTGGTCGCCGCGGTAGCCGCGGGTTCCAGATTCTGGAAGTTCAAATGTATCTTTCTGCCCGCCGAGATATTGTCGGCATTCTGCTTCGTAAACTCTGTAAAATGTGGAGCGTCCAAGTCCTCTTTCTATTGATGATTTGTTGAATATTAACGCATCCTCCATGTTGTAGCCTCTGTATGATAGTACGGCGACAACGCAGTTTTGCCCTGATGGGCGGTCAGCATATCCGATTGTGCTCATTGGTTTTGTTTGTACAATTGGGGCCTGTGGATAATTTAGAATGTGTGAACGGGAGTCGACTCTATTGAAATAGTTGGTAGAATAAACACCTAGTGCCTGCTTAGCCATAGCTGCCTCGTATGAGTTTCTTGGAGATTGATTGTATTCTGCATAGGGTATGATTGATCCGCAGATTCCAAGTATAGTATAAGGCGCAATTTCTAAATGCGTGTGTTCAGGGGTAAGTTGATTAAGATCTAGTGCTACGTATGCATTTTCTTCTTCATCAGCATCAAGGTATTCGATTATTCCCTGTCTAACTAAATCTTCCCATCGTAATTCGTTCATCTGAATTTTTGATATGTGCTCTGATTTTAGTCTAGGTATACCTTTGTCAACGATTATTAATGGTCGACGTACTCTGCCTATATCACAGTTTATGTATACTTCTTCTCGAGCGCCTTCTAAACCAGCGATGTGATAAGCGCCGTTTATTTCTGGGCTTAAATTTCCGCTTCTTCGCATATTTCGAAGCTCATCTAAAAGGCCTTTCGGGTCTTTGGAATAGCCTGCTAAGTTGCCTTCAATGAAGACTTTTGCCCCTGTGGAGCGTAGAGCCGCGTCTGCATCTTCAATCTTAACGGTGCCAATTTTGTATAGAATTTGTTTAACTTCTTCAGGGTTTATGCTGATTGAAATATTAGCCATTAGAGATAGGTTCTTAACTAAGCCACAGTTTGAGCCTTCAGGTGTTTCATTTGGGCAAAGGCGCCCCCAATGGGTTGGATGCAGGTCTCTAGCCTCAAAGTTTGGTTGACTGCGGCTTAATGGTGACTGCAGACGTCTTAGGTGACTTAGAGTTGAAGTGAAGTTGGTCCTATCCAAGAGCTGCGTGACACCAACTTTGCCACGTCCCCAGTTACCAGTTGCTAATGCGTGCTGAATTCTCTCAGTGATTATTCCTGGCCTTACTGCAGCGGAGATCATACCTGTTTCATGCCATTTAAGGCTCATTCTTTCCATCTGATATTTTACGTCCCTACATAATCCCCTGAAAGCTATTCTGAATAAGTCAGAAAGTAATGCGCCAGCCAGTTTTAGTCGTTTATTTGCGTAATGATCTTTATCGTCAGATTCTCGTCTCCCAAGTTTTAATTCAAAAATCCGTGCAGCCATCTCGCCCAGAAAAAGGGCTTTTTCAACTCGTTTGTCAGGGGTTCTGCCAATATGCGGCATATAGTTTTTGTCAAGAACTGTCTCTGCTTTCTTTACTCTATACTCCTCAATTTGTCCGTGGGCAACGCGGTTTCCTAAATACAAGATGGCTTCTTTAACAGTCGTTACGCCAACTGCTTTTTCGAATGATGAGTCGAGGAGGTTCTGAACTTCTTCATTAGGAGATACTGCTTCCGCAATCTCTTTATCTGATTTGAGCCCGAGCGCCCTCATAATAATTATGAATGGAATTTCGGTTGGAACCCCAGGCATAGAAACATAAAGAGCCCCATCTGACTTTATCCTTAATTCAATTCTAGCTCGAAAACCAGCTGTTGTGGAAAAGACCTTCGCCCGATAAATTGGGGTTGTTCCACTGTCATCAATGTCTATCAAGAATCGATTAGGGGCTAAATCCTCGAGGGCGACTATAACGCGCTCTGAACCATTGATTACAAAATAGCCACCGGGATCTTTTGGGTCTTCACCCTTTTCAACCAGCTCTTCTGGCGACAGCCCAGAAAGAAGGCAGTGTGCAGACTTCACCATTATTGGAATGTCGCCGATGTAGATGGATTCAAATGGACCTTCTTTACCATCGCGAACTTCGGCTACTTCAAGAAGCATAGGAGCGGCATAAGTTAGATTACGAAGACGAGCCTCCATCGGGTAAATTGGATGAGGAGAACCGTCAATCTCTATAGTTCTCGGGCGGTCGACCTCAATTTTACCAAACTTAATTTTATATGGATATTCGGGAATTTCGATTGGAATTTCTCCAACTTCATCTATAATTTCCTGGAGACCGAGTTCAATGAATTTATTAAATGAATCTAAATGTTGCTGAACTAATCCCTTTTCTCTAAAGAAAGATTCCATGAGAGACCAAAGTTGTGACTCTGTGAAAGACAAACTAAAACCTCCCAATTATCCTTCAAGGACATAGCGGTAAGCAACAGCCTCGCCCGCAGTAGGACTTTTCCGTATAATTTTCACTACGTCACCTGGTTTAGCACCAATAATTTCCGCAACTGGATCTGAAGACTTTATGTAAGGAAGTTGGTAGAGTTCAATTTTGTACCTCTTGCGTAATTCTTCAGCTTCTTCTTTAGTGAGTATACTATGTTTTGGCACAAGCTCATGATTTAAAATATCGAGTTTAGCTTCTTTCTCTTCAACCAAATACTAATAATTCCCCCAGCCAGTAGAAATTCATCCGACCCAAGAAGGGTCTCCGAGGGCTATTGCCTCAACTCCGGCGGAGCTATCACAGCATACAGAAAAGAAATTAATAAACTTGTCGTAAATAGAAAAAATTGGGAAAAATGATTTAAAAGCACGATTGATGGCGGGCCCGCCGGGAATTGGATTCCCGGATCGATGCTTACACACCGATCTCCCGGGACCCCCGGATTAAAAGTTTCACCAAGGAAAAAACATCTTTCTTTCCTTTCCGGTGCTCTTCCTAGCTGAGCTACGGGCCCTTGAACCCTATAACACTCTGCATAAAATTGCAGCGATATTTAAATCTAGCCTAAAAGCCTTTAATCTCCGCTTTGTCAGGTCCTCACTCAAAATTTCATCTTTAAAAAAATGAAAGCATATGTTAGCTAAAGAATGACCTATATTTTCCAATTGAGTACAATAAATAATAAGTGAATAAGGTAAGGAGTGGGGAAGGAAAGAAAGTAAAGGCGCCCTGGCCGGGATTTGAACCCGGGTCGTGCGGGCGACAGCCGCGCATACTGGACCGCTATACTACCAGGGCAGTTTATCTGTCGTGATTAGTTGGAAAATTACTTATTTATTTAAAGATGGCGATTAGAATTATGTATTCTGGGCTATGTAGACAGTTTGTAGAATATTTATGATAAGTTCTATTATCAATAATCAATTTATCTCTTAACGCAGATAAATATTACATCTGACTGCAAAGTTTCACTCAATTGGCTGGAGATGTTTAAAAATAAAGAGGAATAACGCCTCTTCCTTCATAATCTCTCTGAGAACAAATCTACTTTCACACTAGTTAAAATGAAACAATTTTATCTGATTCTTCCACGATGTTCATTAAATCTTGTAGAGTGGATAGTGGACAGATATAGCCTTCTTTATGTCTCAATTTCATGCATGTTCCGCAAGCGAAGATTTTGCCACCAGTATTAATGAATTTCTCCATCTGTTCCTTAACGTTGAAATTTTCGTCAACAATATCTTCGCTTTCAACTCCTTTACTTATGAGGAATACTTTAACTTCATGATGTCTGCTCAATGAAACGTTTCCAAATCGAAAAGCACTCCATACAGTTTCAGGATCATTTTGGCTAATTATAACTCCTATTTTCATATCAACACCTGTTAATTATAAAATACAGATAACATAAATTACTTTTTTATTCGTATCCATGAAGCTTAACAATTATTCTCACTCTCATCTTAAAAGTTAAAATCCTAATTTCTGCTTAGTAAAAATCCATGTAACCAGCTTATTGTCCAGTTTATCGAGTGGATTTCAAAGAAGAACGCGGTAAAGTAATCCAATAGCTCAAAATCTATCATCTAACCCTAAGCGCTTCCGCAGTCTAATCCATCCAGAATTCATAAATGATTAAGCTAAGAGAGCCTTGAAGAATATTAGCATAAAAAATATAGAAGAGGCAAAGAAGAAGTATGGCATACGGGCAGTAGCTCAACCTGGTAGAGCTTCCGAATCAACCTATTTCACGAGGTTGGTGGAGACGCTGTAGACGTCCGCCGAGTCGCGGGCATCATTCCAGCCTGCCAGGCGAACATTGGAAACCGGAGTGTTGCCGGCTCAAATCCGGCCTGCCCGATCCACTAATCGAAATGCTTTTTGGAAAAGTAAAAAAATTATTTAGAGTAGAATGCGTCTTCCATTTCTTCTTTCTCTATTTCCTTTCATCCATGATTCTCTATGTTTTCTTTCTTTTTCACGCGAATTAGGATAAATAAAAGCGTACACGACACCCTTTTCATTGGAAGCCCCAATTACGTAACTTTCCGCGATACTTTCATCTTCATCCGAAGATACCCCATGTTCCGTTTTACTGTCATTCATCCACCAAAATTTGTAAAGTAATGATTCCCTCCTCTTAAAATTCATCAGTATAGGGAAAAAGATACTAAAAACACTGTAACATTTGAGTTCAAAATCAAAATATGGCGGGCCCGGTGGGATTCGAACCCACGATCCCCGGCTCCGAAGGCCGATGTCATATCCGGGCTAGACTACGGGCCCTTTAATGCTGCCATTTTTAGTCTTGAATGCGTTGTTCGCATCCAATTCAATGTTTTCCATTTGAGCTCTATTAAACTCAGCATTATCCTGTATTTTACTGAATTTCGTGAGGCTTGCTGTATTTAGCCAGGTCTAAGGTTCATAGCCTTATTATCTTATCATTTATTATAAACACATTTAATGTAGCGCTAAGGTTCTTAATTTTTCTACTTAAAGGAAGGTCTTGTGTTTTTAGAGAAACTTTAAGCAATGTATTTAACCTATTTAGCATTAATTGACTGTGACTCGATTAAAGATGAGAGCGTTTAGAAGTCTGGAGGCAAAAATGGGTGAGCTTTTCTAGCAAGTTTAGGAAACTTTTTAGCAAGGAAGGTTTGAAGGATTTATTCAGTTCATTAAAAAGTGCTTACCCAAAAATTTCACTAGGCAGTTTAATAGTTTACGTATGCTTAAGCATAATTGCCATCATTGCATTTCTAGTCCGCATTTTGCCACTCCAATGGGGGGCATACCTGTCAGAATTTGACCCATACTATCATTATTTCGTTACAGAGTATGTAGTAAAAAATTTTCAGTATGCATTTACTAATGCGCCTATACCTGGCACAGGTGCATCATTCTGGAATTGGGTGAGTTATCAGTTTTGGTATCCTGGAGGGCGTAATATTTGGGCAACTACTCCACCTGGACTGCCATTCTCAGGGGCAATATTTTACTTTATATTGTCCTTTCTCGGATTTCATGTTTCAGTCGAGGAAGCACTCATTTTCTTTCCACCTGTTATGGGTGCAATTACATGCATTCCACTCTACTTCTTCGCTAAAGATATAGGAGGCAAAGAAGTAGGCCTCTTATCTGCCTTAATTTTATCACTGAATATAGCGTATATTAGCCGAACATACTTAGGGTTCTTCAAACATGAGACCATTGGAATTTTTGCTCTGATTCTAATCGCTCTCTTTTATTTGCGCGCTATTGAACCGGAGAAATCTCTATCCAAATGCATCTATTACTCAATTGCAGCTGGGCTAGTGCTAGCCTACCTCGACATCTCCTGGACTGCATTCTATTATTCTATGGACCTGATCGCAATATTTGTTGTCGCCCTAATATTCTTACGTAGATATCGTCCGAACATTCTAATCTCCTTCAGCATAACAATGGGAATAAGCCTTCTAGTTGCGTCACAAGTTCCGAGGCCAGGGATGGGTGTTCTGACGTATTCGGGCACTCTGCCAGTGTATGGTGCATTGGGTCTTTTAGTTCTCTCTGAAATTTTTATGCATGCCAGAACATTAAAAATGAAGGTAGTTGCAATGGCATTTTCTGTTGTGTCGGTTCTAGGTTTAGTTTTTGTACTTTTTAAAACCAGGTTGTTCGGAGCTATAGGCGGTAAACTTCTTTCGGTTGTTAATCCGATTCTCCGCCTCCAAATGCCTATAATTGAATCTGTCGCTGAACATCAGCCAGCTACATGGGCGTCGATGTATTATGAATTTGGTTTTCTTAGCATATTCGCCCTAATCGGTTTCTACTTTGCCTTTAAGAAGCCGAATAACAAGAACATCTACCTAATACTCTTCGGTGTAACTGCTCTTTATTTTGCAACATCATATGATCGACTTGACTTGATATTGGCGCCTGCCTTCGCTGTTCTCAGTTCATTAGCTGTAGTAGAAATGGCGAAACCTTTCGTTGATATAATACGGGGTGTTTCATTGTTCCCCAAGCGAAAAGCGCGTTCAGCAACTCATGTCAGTGTAGAGTTTGGAGCAATTACTGTAATCCTATTATTTTTACTGGTTTTTTCAACAGTAGTGCAAGGTGTGTCTAGTGCCTATCAGCCGGTTACAATAGCTTCTTCAACAATACCGACGAGAGCCTATGTTGGTGACTGGTTGGAGGCGTGTGCATGGCTTCACGATAATACTCCTCAAAATTCAGTGGTGTGCTGTTGGTGGGACTATGGATACTATGTTACAGTCCTCGGTAATCGAACAACACTCGCTGATAATGCAACATTGAATACAACGCAAATTGCGAACATAGGCCTTATTTATATGAGTAATGAATCTGTGGCGCTTCCAATTCTAAAACGGTATAATACCTCCTACATTCTCGTCTTCACAACGCTGAGCCTTTACATTTCGCAGCAGAGTCCAATCTTCTATGGGGATGAAGTGAAGTGGACTTGGATGGCTGAAATAGCTGGTTTGAATGTTACACGGCTTCAAGATACAACTTTATCGCAAAATCTGGGTCTGACCAGCTATGGGCTGTATCTTCCGCAAAACTGGACGGTATTTACTGAGCTTACACTTTATGGAGTTCTGGGGAATCAAATGACCACGTATGGAGCGATCCCTCCGAGTTCCCACTTCAGCTTAGTATATACTTCTTCGAACAATCTAATATTCATTTATAAAATAAATTACTGAAAATGGAATAGTTGAAATATTGGGTTTTAACTGATGTAGGATGTTTTTTCCTTTTCGACTTTACGCAAAGTCTTTTCGTATATTTCTATCTTTTCTTCAACTTCTTTCATTTTATTCAACAGTTTGCTTGTTTTTTCAATTTCCTTGTCTAAATCACTAAAATCTATTTCTATATCTAATATGGACGTTAATGCTTTCAGTACGCTCTTCGCAGCCTTCGGGTCAGGCATATATCCCATAGTTTCGCCTAGAAGACAAGCGGCTTTAGTGTGTCTAAATTTGGATAACCCTACCAGCAAACCAGCAGTGCCAACAATGGGAACGTCTTCTTGGCTTAACTTAACCCCCGCATCCTTAAGCTTCTTAAGTAGCTCTGCTGATGTCGCTACGCCAATAACCTGTGGCTCCGTTTCCGTAATAGGTGTACCGAATCCTCCTAAAGCAATTATGGATTTAACTCCATGGACAGTAGCAAATTTGAGGATTTCGTTCGCAATTTCATATTGCCCTTCAATCGTCTGAGCTTGGCTATCTCCTGTTAAAAAAATGAGGTCGGCATTCTCATCGGTGTTCTTCCAATAATAGAAATTGTACCGTAACATTCTCACGCTTCCCTTTTTGTTAACAATTACATGATATGGAAAGTGCTGTGAGTACATACGCGCAAAAACGTTTGCATTTAACTGCTTAGTAAGATATGTTACAGCAATTTTGCCAACGGATCCAAGACCAGGCAATCCTTCAATTAATATTGGATTTTTTAATTTAACACCTGACTTTTCATGGACAGCAGTTTTAGTCATTTAGCTCCTTCTTCCTTCTTTAACGCATACCGGTACTTCCAGTACTTATCATCTATCGAAAATTTTGCTGGATGCACTGCGTAGACCTTATTCCCACAGACTGGGCATTTATCTTGCTGAATTGTATACCGTCCGCAGGCTCCACACTTCCTAATTAAATATACCAACTTATTCCCTCTTGAATGAACCTTGTCCACCGCTCTTCTCTAGACTTTGTATTGAAGTTTCAAATATTCTCTGAAGTAGCTTCTCAGCTTCCTTATACTCTTTAGCTGACACTTCTACACGATATCTTGGAGCTCCAATTACGTGAATACTGACCTCGGCATCTCTAGCTTTCTTTAGATTTTCTGCAGCTATGAGGGTGTCGCGGATAATTTCTGCTCCATTAGATGCCGGGCATGTGAGTTCAAGGATTCCTCTAATTTTTACCTTAGGAGTTTTAATTTTAGAGTGGGCAATTTCAGCTAGCGCATCTGCAATTTTTTCCGGCACTCCAACCTCGGTTAAGGCGCCAGCTCCTTTTTCAGAAGCCTCCTCTAATCCAATGTACAAACTTCCATACTGTTCCACTATATTCAATTCAGCCTTCTCTTTTAATTCCTCAAGCGGCATGTTGAGCCTTTCAGCAGTTATTTTTAGCAACGATTCAGCCTTCCTATCGTGCTTCCATTGAAACAATTTTTCTTTTTTCTCTGCACCACTAACTCTTCTTAAAGAGAGATCTACATGTTTCTTCTCTTGATCAACCCTAAGAACCTTCAAAACGGTTTTTTGCCCTTCACGTACATGGTCACGTATATTCTTGACCCAACTGGAAGAAACCTCAGAAATATGAATTAACCCTTCCTTATCATCATACTCATCAAGTGTAACATAAGCGCCATATGGAGCAATACTCTTAACAGTCACCATTACTAGGTCGCCTACTTCTGGCCATTCAGCTTTTTCATGC
Source organism: uncultured Candidatus Bathyarchaeia archaeon (assembly GCA_964473665.1). Taxonomy (GTDB): domain Archaea; phylum Thermoproteota; class Bathyarchaeia; order RBG-16-48-13; family CAYPFQ01; genus CAYYPV01. The sequence goes on along the minus strand of CAYYPV010000076.1, from coordinate 28,817 downwards.
GACAATGAATTTTCACCTTAAGTACTAACAGAAAATTTTAGTACTAACAGATAATTTTACTCGAACTCGCCAACAATTTCTCCTTTAATAATGGACTTTCCTCCGCTCGGCTCCACCAACAATTCACCGCATTTATTACAGTACACTAGTGTTGCAGAGGAACTGAAAATTATCTGTTCATTTTCACATTTAGGACACTTAACGCTCAGAAACTTGGTTTCGGGTCTCGGAATTAGCTTATTCCACTCTACCAAAAACTTCACCCTACGCTGTAATCTCCATTTTTCTCAACCGAATCCCAGCCTTTTGTATAGTATACCCACAGACTTTACATGTCAATAATAATGTTTGTTTTTTTGTTGTTTTTGCGGTCCTTCGTTGTATAGGTTTCTTTTGCCCACCGTATCCGCGCTTTTTTCGTTCATAGCGTCTCGTACCTTCAGAGTCTGCTCGCGCCCTACCCTTTTTGTATAAGGTCACGGTATGCGGTTGATGCTTCTTACACTTTGGACAATATGTAGTAATTTCTTTTGGGACCTTCATTTTTCAATATCCACTCTCACCACTGCCTTCTGTTTAAGTAATGCTTCTGCATTCTCAGTTGGCAATGAGGCAATGTCTTCAGATTTAAACGGGCCATAACTTTTCATATCTATACCCACAATGGCTGGAAGGGGTTGTATGAACCGAACTAATATCTTTTTTGGCTTCTCAGCACTCATTTTCAATTTGATATCCCCTCCCTCAATGATGGTATTAAGAATCCCATCATAAGTGTCTATAATCGATGTTATGGTACTATGCATTTTTTCTTCCTCAATGGTACAGTCTTCAACTGGGATTGAGCCCCCCTCCAAAACTCCATTAAGAATCTTCATACGCCTCACTTGAATCAACTCTGAAATTAATCGTCTTACATGATTATGTTCAGTTAAAATTAGTCTAGCCCTCGTCGATTTCTCATCTAGCATACGTTGTTCTTCTTTCAAACTTTTTACATAAGCACTCAGTTTAGTGAAGAAGTCCTTTTGCAAAGGCTGCAACGTAACATTATCTTTCTCCTGTTTCCATGCTTTATACAGTTCATTGTAAATCATAGGTTATGGTCATAGAAAAGCTGGTTTATGTGGTTTATGCTGTTCATTGGACAACTTATTCGCCCAATGTTGCGCATCCCTTTAACATTAGTAACATGGCACCGCTTGTCGGCAGCTCAACCTTTTGTTGCTTATACGGACCATAAAATCGGTCACTGATTCTAAATTTCGGCGCTTCAGATACATTTATGGTTAGAGTTCCTTTAGTAAAAGCTACTGCCTCAATTAAAGGATCGAAGGCTTCTAAATCTGTAACAGAAATCTGTACTGCCTTCAATCCAGTTTTTCCATGAAGAGTTGCGGGTAAACGTATTAGCCGATGTATATCTGTCGTGACAACCGTATCGACATCCGCGCCTTGTGTTTTAATTGCGTAATCTATAATTTTTTTCCAAGCCCCAATCCCAAAGCCTCTAACTGCATCCCATGGGGCTTTAGTTTGCCACGTTTTTAGAAGAGATTCTCTGTGTTCAATGATAGCTTTAGCAGTTTTCCTTTGTAATCCTGTTTTTTCCAGTTGCTCAAGAGTTGCATTTGCTAAAAAATCATACACTCCGCGTGATAAACGTCCTCTCCAGCCAGGGTCGTTAATGTCAGGTCCAACCGTTGTTTTTCCCATTTTTTGCACCTCTATCGGCTTCTCGTAAAGTCCATGGTATGTCGTATCTAAACCAGTTCCTTTAACAAAGTCAACTATTTCTTTACGAGCTAGCTGGTCGAGACAGCGTACTCTTTCACTCTCAATGTGAACGTGATATCCACGGTTGCCAGAAAAGCATACAAATATTTCTTCGTTAGAGAAACCAAAATCGCTTAATAACATGTCAATAAGTTTCAGCGTCTCCATTTTTGCCGCCTCTAAGCAACTCTCACAAAGCCAAGTTCTCTCTTCAAATTTCTGTTGATTGCATGATGGACAATTGTCAGGCGGTAAGCCTCTTCCGCTTTTACCGCAATTAAGGCATGCCCAGCTATCGTGCTCATTTTTACAAGGAGTCTCGATATGATCAGCGTCGATGTCGAAAATTAAATCGGCCCCGAGCCATCCCTTCGCCTCCATGTTTTCCTCTGGCTGGTTATAGTATGCTGCTGAATAGTAAACATCTGACGGGATTTTTGTCTCGAGAAAGCGTGTAAGTTCGTCAACATTTCTAAAGCTCTTATGGCGAATCATTGCTCTATCTTTTATAAGTAGGAAACCAAACTCTCTTCTCGCGAAGGCAGTCGGCGGCTTAATTTCGTGTGAGTTCTCGTGGTAATACTCTGCAAATTTTAGCCTAATAAATTCATCAATTTCTATCGCTGCTCACGCCCCTTTTTTACTTCGGTTCTTTGTGGAACTCGCATTTTCCTTTTGTAGTAGGTGAGCGGGTGTCTAACCCTGCTACATAATTCATCCATGTCTATACAGATTCCGTGGGTGCGTAAGGTGTCACAATTAGGTGGCGAATATTTTGTCCTTGAGCCTCTAACGCCTGCTATATGTTCAACTTGATATTGAGTCATTTTTTGGTCGAAATCAGCCAACTGAGAAAATAGTTTCATGACCTCTTCGGGTGTCATCCCAGCGTTTAACAGGAATGATGTTAATGTAAACCTGCCTAAATGAGGAATGTTTTGACCCGAGAAAGTTGCGCTGTATAAACTTTTAATGCACGGAGGAAAAGCGGCGACGATAAATTCTTTCGGCATTTCTTCAATTGTAATTTCTCCTTTCCGTTTGGCTACAATGTTTTTAAGCAGTTCTACTTTTTGATCGATTAACGGTGGCATATCAAACTCAAAGCTTTCTTCAAGTTTCTTCTCAATTTTTTTACGAATCTCTTCCTGCAATAATCTTATAGTTTCTTCAGTCGTCAAGTAGACATAGCCTCCAATGACGATTCGGTTTACCAACTTCCATTTGTCATCGCGAAATCCTGTTGCATCACGCAAGTAATCGGCAAAACTAACTGCAAAATCAAAATGTCGTTCATTAATTCGCTTGTCAACGTAGCGAATTCCCCAACCAAATGTGTTTATTGCTATATCAAGCGTATGTTCCTTTGATTTTTTTGGCGGCTCGTTAACCAGCAGCATCTGAGCTCGTTTTGCCTCTGCTAATGAGTATCTTCTCTTCAGGAAAGAGTCGCCTATGGCCATTACGATCATGTTGGCGACAGGGTAGGAAAGAATTTCGATATTATCTTCAACTCTCCGCCAACTCGGGTGTATCACCCCGTTAAGAATAGATTCCTCGACCCGTTTGACAGCTTTCTCGAAAATCTGCATATAGGTTTGATTGGCTAAATCATCGATTTTTAGTTCCCTCTCCTGAACGTATCTGCCAGCTTCAACAGTGAATGGGTATTTAGCCCAATCACTTTCACTCGTTAACATTTCTCTCTCACAATAAACTGCGGAAGTGGAGTAATTGAAGATAACCCTAGATAAAATAGTTTCTTTTAATTATCTTAGCCTTTATAGGCTAAAGTTTAGTGTCCCCTACGGTTTTAATTTTTTATAAAATCGGTTTTAGATACTTTCATTGATGATTAATGTTATAATTTTAAGGAATCGAGCAGGAAAATGGAGGCGAAATATTAGAATTAATTAAGTTTAACGAGATAGGACTACTTGAACCAGTCTGGAAAGGTCTAAACCAGTTAAGTAAAACCTGAATAGATCTATAAGTTCCATGTTAAGAGAAGCTTTGCAGCGATACATTTCAAAAATTACTTACTACAGTTGAAGAGAGATGCTACCTCTCCGCCAATTTTTCTGGGTGTTCTTTAAGGAGATGGTTCGATCTGCGCGACAAATTCGATTTCTTTTAAGACATAGCCAGAGGGGATTTCCGAAAAATTTATCACTGGTTTGAGTCCTTCTCTTAGTTTTAGGTTTGTGAGATGTAAGACCATACTCTCTTTAGGATTGTTGTCTTTTTTTACCAAAATTTTAATCGATAGTCTACTTAACAAGGCAGGTATTTCATCTGTGCTTATTTGATATTTGGGCTTAGTCGGGTCTTGCGGGTCGCGAAGAGATTCTATCTTTTCAATAACTTGTTTACTAATGTAACCCGTAAAATTTCCGTATATTTCTTTATTTTCTGTTTCGCTAGTGTATTTATAGCAACGAAGTTGGTAGACATGACCTATCGGTGACTGCGCATCGAGTATAAGCACTCCAGGTTCAACAGAATCATATACTGTAGTCATTTTGGTTCACCTAAAAGTTATTGTTGCTTTTGTAAAAATTGAGTTTTAAGTATAAAAAGTTGGCTCTGTATAGATAAACGAAAAACAAGCGAACCAGATTGACTGCTGTTTAGCTGGTGTTATGCTTTGAAGTTTTTGATTTTAAATCTCAAGGAAGGACTACACCGAAATCTGCGCCCGTCAAACTCCTTCATCTATCCGAGGAGCTAGGTAGTATTGAAGCTTTCCTCCTTGTGGTAACTCAAAATCTAATCTGATGGGCATATTTGTGGAGAACTCCATAGTTGCGACGTCTGAAGTGGTTGATGCCGCCTTAATGATTTCAGTTAAATAGTTTAAGCTAAAGGTAGCCTTTGCCTCCGCCTTAACTTCTAATCCTAGCAGAGCCTCACTTGTTTTGTCTAATTCAATTTTTGCACTGCCTAAATCGCCAGTAGCGTTTATGACGAGTTTATCTGCGCCAGCCTCAAGGCTTACATGGTCACTAACTGTGGAAGCGTCGTCCATACTCTGTTTTAATACGTCGGTTGTTAGCTTAGCTTTAGCGTTAAACGTAATCTTTGGTGTAGGTGCTTCTTCTCCAACTGTCTCTAACGTTGCTAAACTAAATGTTCTAGTATACTTGCCTTTCAGCTGCATGTTTAGTCGTCCTGATTGTTCGTCTATAAAAAGCTCGATGGATTCCCCTGAACCAACTCCCCTAAGTAATTTTAGCATCTCACTAATGTTCACGCATAATTTTGTTGATTGATCACAGATATAGTCTTCAAATGATGCTTTAGGCCAAGCAAAATCGATCATTGCAACATGTGATGGATCCATAGCTCGTAAGGTTATTTCATCAGTGGTTATGTTAAAAGTAGCTTCATCAATTAATGTTGAAATCGCCGTCATCAGGTCCTTCCATAGTTTAGCGTCTGCCAATTTTACCTTAAACAACTTTAAACCTCCAGGTAATCGATTATAGGACTATTATCTATTCTTTAAGTTTCCGATATAGCTTCAGTTAATCTAAATTTTCGGCAGATTTAAAATTATGAAAGCTCTCTCCACGTGAATCCACAGCGTGTACATCTGAAGAATTGAGTTGGACTTTCATCACTGCCCCTAGTTTGAACAAGCCACCAATAGGCTTCGGTGTGTTGGCATTTGGGGCATTCGGTTTTAATTTTAGGCATTGTGTGAAGTTTCTGCTCTTCCTTTCCAATTATTGCTATTTGTTTTTGCGGAGTATGTTCATTTGCAAGAGAGGCGGCTACTATTTTCTCATTTGTGGATTTTTCATAACCACATTTTGAGCAGGTTAATAGAACCTTAATTTTCCTCTTACCTTTCTGGGTTGGTACAAGCCTTGTTCCACATTTGGGGCAGAATTCCAATAAGGTTTCACCCTTTCACGGTTTCTCCTTCCTATAATTACCGTTCTTTTAAACTTTATGTCAATCAATTTTAACCTTACCAAATCCTTTTGCAATCATGTTTGCGACTCGTAATGCTTCAGGAATTTTATTTTTAGCACAGGTTTTTTCAACAATTTTTTCGGCATCCTGCCTGGAAATGCCAGCAATCTGTATTAAAATCTTATTCTGGGCAGCGGTTTCTAACTTAAGTGGATATGCTTCCCCAGCCTTCTGCATTGCATCCCATCGTTTTTTCCAATTTGGCTTCTGCATCACCGCAGGTTTTATTCTTGTTAAATCAACCTTATTATTAGTGATAACAATAACTGGCAATTTTGTATTTTTATAGAGCTGCGTTATATCTACTACATTGAAGTCCGCTAAGATTATCCCATTTAACAGAATAACTCTCAACTGTTCATAGTGAGGCGATTTGATTATCATTTCAGTTATTTTTTCTGTTGCATCAAGTCCATCTTTTTTTACAGCGGTCTTAATAACTCCGTCAAGCCACATTTTTCCTCGATAAATAACACCGATCACAGGGACGAGTTTTCTTTGATTTGTAACAGAACAGCTTATACCGAGTACGCGTATCTCTGCTTTTATCTCTCTAAACTTTGCTGTTTGTGGCGTAAATTAGCACCCAAGACGTTTTTTAGCTTCTATAAGAAGTTCAGTGAATGCTTTAACTGGGTCGTTAAAATTGTTTTCAAGGATACAAACATATTCATCGATTGTGATTTTACCGCATAACCATGCGTAAAGAATCATCGCCTCAGCTGCGTCACCTTGCTTATGGCGATCGATCCTGCCTGGCAAAAAATCTCTTAATCCTGCTCTTTTTATCGCTTCGGCCAGAGTTTTTCCTGTGGCCTTTAAACCTAAGGGTTTCCCAATTTTTTCGGAGCCGGCCAATGAATAAATAAAATTAACATAAGCATCACCAAGTCCAGCTAAATTCTTATCCAAAAGAATCTCCCGTATAGTCCTCTCACGTTTCCCTCCGAGAATCTTCTCCCTCATTCCTGGAGGTGGCGTATTGAGTGCCATTTATGTTTTTACGCTCTTCTTACAAGCTTCTCCAAATGTTCTTCGAAACTCTTCTGCGTCAGTCCCAATTTTTTTAGCAGCATTTATCAACGCTTTTTCAGGACTTTTTTGGCTTTTTGTCCGAACGTAGACTACTGGACTAGCGGTAAGCGGATGAGGAATTTCATATCCTGCAAACTCGACAGAGCTATCATTTAGAAGGGTTTTATGTAATATGTTACAAAACGTATGTCCCTCGCCTTCAATTTCAATTTTTAATTCGTTTTTTGTCTTATTCAAAATATTTACTTTCATAATTTATCCCACTTAATCACTTTAAATGGCTGCTACACCGTATTCGGCAGCTATCTTTCTCTCCTCTACATTTTCGCAGATAGGACATTGAAGATGATGATCTTTTAACATTAAGAGATTGCTGCAGCGTGAGCAGAATGCATATAGAACACCTAGATCTCTGTCCGCTATTGTAAGCTGATACGAAGCATTTTTATCATTTGTTACTCTGGCTAAAACTATGTCCGCTGTTTTTAAGGCGTTGAACATTGACTTAACAAAACCTTGACTAACCATCGAAATATGAATGTTCCCAGAGAAAAGACCTGAAGGAATGTGCTGCTTTCCAATGTTAAAAATCTGCACAACAGCAATCTTATCCTGAACCATTGAGACTTGTCCTATAACGATACTTCCCTCACGAGGTACAATTGGAGAGTGTACATGTGAGTTGACAGAAACAGTTTTACTAGATGTATCTATCATTATTTGACCTGTTACTGAGGAATAGATTTCTCCACCGCTTACATATGTACCAAGACCAGGAAGAAATTCTTCTATAACACCAAGCTTATCTCCTGGCACAACGAATTTACCGCTTCTGTTAACTTTTTCGCTATTCAACATTTTTCCCCTTTATAATTCTATACAGATCAGCTTTAACAGGATACTTATTCCTATTATGAAATTTGAATGTTAACGGTATTATCAAAGTCATCTGAAATATACCTTTAACATTACCTCCACATTTTTTAACGAATCCATTTATGAATTCTCTATTGCTTTCTCCGCTTTTATGGAGAGAGTAAACAACTTTTCCTACCTCTAAAGCTTTTTGGATGAACCTTCTGTCAATGGTTCGCCGTTGAACGCCAAAGGGAGGATTTTGTATAACCGTGTCGCATGATCCATGAATTGAATCTATGTCCGCAGCAACCCATAATGTTCTGTCTTGAACATCAAATTTCTTCGCGTTTCTGCGCGCTTCTTTCACAGACATTGTATCTATATCTACTCCGACAACCTCTTTCGCCCCGAGTAAAGCAGCGCCGATTCCAAGCCGCCCAGTTCCACAACCTAAATCAAAAACAACTTTTCCAACCACATCGTTAAACGTGAAAGCTGCCAGATGAAGAATGTCCGCAGCATTATTTGGCGGGATAGTATATTGCTCCAACCAAACTTTAGGCACCGGATGTGGCTTTATTACGGATAAAGCAATTTCAAGGTCTCTTTTTTTCGGAATCTTTTTCTGCAATAGAAATCCCGATGATTTCACGCCTACTTACGCTGCTGAAAGATCGAGCTTTTTTATTTCAACGCGACAAACTGTCGGTAACTTTTTAGATCCCTGTTCAAGCGCAAGTTTGGCGACTTCTATCCCATTAGCATTTACATCTGCAAACATTATAGCCTGATTTATCCTTACTCGCGCTGCTGTTCCGGTTGGAGTCCCAAAAGACTGTCTCATTCCCTTCTGCAATCGGTCAGCGCCAGCAAAAGCCATCATCTTATTCTCTCTAAACACTTGATGCGGATAAACTTGAATACGGAGACAGTAGCCTTTCTCTCCAAGTTTATCAAAGAGAACTTTGTTAGCTGCAATGCGTGCCGCCTCTAACGCATTATGACGAATTTGAACATTCTCAATGGAAACCAATGAAACTCTCTGCTCAAATTTTGCTTTTGTATCACCCATAGTAAACTTACCCAATCTGGACTGAGGAGAAGCGTGGATATACTCCTTCCTAGTATATGCTTGGCCGGTGATGCTTCGATAATTTTTTCCCTTCAATAAACTTAGCCTCCGCTCAGAATACCGTCTTATTGGCTTTATTTTAATGTTTAGTTATTTTTCAGAAGCTATAATGAGGTAAATCGGGTGAGTGAAGCGGATTCTTGAAGTTAAAGATTAGAACAAATGGTTGTTTGTTGAGCCAAAATGGGGTCTTCACGTGAAGAAAACGGTTTGGTTTTACAACATGGATTATCTGAACACAACATAATTCATGCTAAAAATTACGTGCATTTCGTCTTTTAAGCGGCTTTAAAGGTATATTTTAAAGCGTTGAACACTATGACAATTGACCGTCAGGTTTTTAATTTGATGTTTATTCCTTTACTTAATTGCCCGCTTCAGCGAATATGCTGAGATTGTGATTTGTATGATTGCAAAAACAGAAAAAATGATTTTATGGTTTGATGAGCTGCGTAAGGACGATATTCCTTTGGTTGGAGGAAAGAATGCAAATTTAGGTGAAATGATCAGTGCAGGAATACCTGTTCCACCAGGGTTTGCTATTACCGCTTATACCTATCAACAATTTATAACTACCACAGGAATAGCTGAACGCATTTACAAGATAATAAATGATAATGTAAAGGACATAAATGACCCGAAGGAGTATGAACTAGCTTCAGAGCAGATAAGGAAACTTATAGAAACTACGGCGATGCCTGTTGATACTATAGCTGCAATTAAGGATTCCTATAAAAAACTCAACAAGCAAATCGGTTCATCGAAGGTCTTTGTAGCTGTTCGCTCTTCAGCTACAGCTGAAGATTTACCTGACGCATCGTTTGCCGGTCAACAGGAAACCTTTCTAAACGTTTCTGGAGATGAGGAACTACTAAAAAGTGTACAAAAATGTTGGTCAAGCCTGTTCACTCCAAGAGCTATTTTTTACAGGACAGAGAAAGGCTTCAGACATGAAAATGTCCTTATAAGCGTGGGAGTGCAGAAAATGGTCAACGCGAAAGCAGCAGGCGTAATGTTCACTCTTCACCCAGTTACAGGTGATACGAGTAAAATTATAATAGAGGCCACATGGGGGCTTGGAGAAAGCCTAGTTTCGGGAGCTGTTACCCCCGACCGTTATACAATAGATAAAAATACGCTTAAAATCTTGGATAAAGAGATAGCGAATAAAACAATTGCTTATTTAAAGGATCAAAAGACTGGAAAGACTATTCATGTGAATCTGCCTCGAGAAAAACAGGCATCGTCAAGCTTAACTGATGAGGAGATAATTCGCCTATCAGAATTAGCTAAAAAAATTGAAGACCATTACCAAAAGGCACAGGATATTGAATTTTCAATCGACAATGACTTACCGTTTCCAGATAGCATATTTATCGTTCAATCAAGACCTGAAACGGTTTGGAGTGCTAAAATGGTTAAGCCTCAAATTGAAGCGTCTAAAGCCGCGGCGGTAACCAATTCACGAGTTATTGTTCTCAAAGGTCTTCCTGCTAGTCCAGGTGTCTATGCAGGGCCGGCAAAAGTAACTTTTACAACCAAAGAAGCAGACCGAATGATGAAGAACGGTGATGTTCTTGTTACTAAAATGACAAACCCAGATTGGGCGCCCTTTATGAAAATGGCGGGAGCCATAGTTACTGATGAGGGAGGAATGACGTGTCACGCAGCGATAGTTAGCCGCGAGATGGGAATACCTTGCATTGTAGGAACAAAGGAAGCGACTAAGGTGTTGATTACGGGAGAAAATTATACGGTTGATGCAAAGGCGGGCATAATATACAAAGGAATAATCGAGTCCGTTGTTAAGCCAGAAGCAGCAGCCCCAGCTATGCTGGTGTCTAACGTAACCTACATACCAACAACAGCTACGAAAATCTACGTAAACCTATCCATCCCTGAAATCGCTGAAAAGGTTTTTAAAGAAAATCAGCCCGACGGCGTTGGTTTGCTGCGGGCAGAACACATGCTGCTAAGCATTGGTAAGCATCCAAGGAAACTTATTCAAGAAGGCGGAGGTGACAAAATGATTGATGCCTTCGCAGAAGGCATCAGAAAGGTTGCTGAGGCATTTTACCCAAGACCTGTAGTCTACAGATTCCTAGACTTTAAACCAGATGAGTTTCTAGGTCTTGAGGGGGGCGAAATTGAGAGGGAACTTGGACATGTTGGACCTAATCCATTAATTGGCTATAGAGGCGCCTTCAGGTACCGGAAAGAACCGGAAATATTCCGCTTAGAATGTCGTGCAATCAATAAAGTTCGAGAGGATTTTGGCTTAAAAAATGTAGTAGGAATGATTCCGTTCGTTAGAACACTCGCCGACGTTGTAGAAACTAAGAAGATAATGGAGGGAGAAAATCTAAAACGTAGTCGTGACTTTAAACTCTGGATCATGGTTGAAGTCCCTAATGCAGTTTTTCTAATAGACAAGTTTATCGAAACAGGTATTGACGGAATTTCGTTCGGTACTAATGATTTAACGATGCTAATTTTAGGAATTGATCGTGACGATGCCAGTATAGCTGAAATTTACGATGAGAGAGATCCAGGCATTCTAAGAGCTTTAGCTCGCACGATAAAAACATGCAAAGAACACGGCGTTACTACATCCATATGCGGACAAGCTCCATCAGTCTATCCTGAGTACTGTGAATTTTTAGTGAGGCAGGGCGCAACCAGCATGAGTGTTAACCCTGACACTGTGATAGCTACAAGAAAACTAGTGGCATCTATTGAACAGAAAATTCTACTTGAATGTGTTTTAAGCGATAGGGAAAAAGAAACTGAATAAACGGATGTAATCAGCGTTTCTTTAAGCGTCTTGTCTTATCGGGTATTGGCAATGTCACTCCATGTTGGCGCTGATACTTACCCATGTATGGTTTTTCAACTGGCGATGTCAATTTCGCAAAAATAACGTGACAAAAACGGTCTCCAGCATAGATTTTAACTGGAAAACTGCCTCCTAGTACTTCAAGGGTTAATTGCCCTGAAAAATTTGCGTCTACAATTGTTGGAGGTAACGCTAATCCTAGTCTGGCGTAAGTAGACCTCAGTTGGACAAAACCCATTAAATCCGTTGGCATCTCAATTCTTTCCAAAATTGACGCCAGAATTCTCTCGTTTGGATATACAATGAAGTTCCCGCCTTTTTCAACGGTGTAAAAATCCGATACTTCGCTTTTACGCATGTCAAGCACTTTAGATTTGGACTTAAGCCGAGCAATTTCGTTACCAAGTCTGAAATCTATACCGTTTTCTCTAACTATTTCTTTGCAGAAGGGCTTAATCATCAATCGGCCTGCTTTAATGTAATTTCTTAGATCAAAATCTGAGAGAATCATTGTCCTTCATCCGCATCTTTTAGGCTTTTCATTTTACATGCATCCCGATATAAATTTCGTTGGAAAGCTCTCCGAAATCTTCTGGCTCAAGTGTTTCAACTCGCCTTTTAAGGAAGGGTAAGTTATCTATGAGCCCTGATTCTTCATTCTTTGGAATTTTTTTGGCGTTAAAAAAGACTTTTAGCGCCTTCTTAACCTCCCTTCTGCGCTGAGTAAACAGTAGTCTAACTAGATCTGAGAAGAATTCTTCATTAATGACCTTGAATGGGGGGCTTCTAGGGGTTAAACGAACAATAGCAGATCCAACTTCGGGTATAGGGTAAAATGACCTAGGGGATACGTGCTCCAATAGCTGTACGTCAGCGTGATAGTATGTCATGACTGTTAAGCGACCGTAATCAGGTTCTTTCGTTTTTGCTGTAAGGCGTCTTGCAAAATCCTCTTGAAATGTGCAGATGCCATAATCAAATTTCTTTAAGAGAAGTTTAAACATGAGCGGTGATGATATCGAATAGGGCGGGTTTGAGACAACCTTAGTAAAATGAGGAATGTCAATTTTCAGAATGTCGCCCTGAATAATTTTTATGTTTTTAAAAGGACTAAGGTGATTTATCAATGCTATAATGAGGTTTTCGTCCACTTCAACAGCGATTACTTCGCCAGCCTTCTCAGCAAGCATTTCAGTTAAAAAACCCAAACCAGCACCTACATCGAGCACAATGTCACTTTGGTTAAGCTCCCCATACTCAGTCATCTTCTCTAGAAATTTACGGTCGATAGCAAAGCTTTGCCCTAGCCTCTTTCTAGGCTTAACCTTGTAACGTTGGAGGAGCAGCCTAACTTCAGAAAGCAAGCTCATCTAGATGCACGGCTTAACTACGGTATACGGGTGAAAAGGCGATACTTGGACTCTTCCGTTAATTCTTCTAAAATTCTCTTTGCAATTAATTTGGCTGGATCTGGAACATTTGCACGTTTTTGGATATCAGCAAAACTCTGGAAAAACTTCTTTTCTCTCTCATTTATAATCTGCCACATGTATTTTTTCCCTATCCCTGGTATGAGTTCGAGTGCATGCATTCTCGGCGTTATGGCAGGTGCATTGTTAAAGAAAGATACAAACCGATCCTCCTGATTTTTAATCATCTCCTCTATGACGGTTGGTAACTCGCTTTTTGCTGTTGAAGTTAGTTCATCGTAATTTACGCGCCCAGTTATGTGTTCAATTTTTTCACGAGAGTCTTTCCCAACATATACGCGTTCATGCAGTGAAAAGTTTACTCCAACCCTTGTTGCTGCCTCTAGCAAGGTAAAATAGGTTTCTCCAATAACCTGCACAACGGGCTCCGCTCGAAACGCCGGTTTTCCAACGGTAGGTCGCCCGAGGGTAAGGTGATCCAACACATAAGCGTATTCTTCGTAACGCTTAGGTACTCCTTCTATTTTCTTCTCCATGATTGCTCAACATCCATCGTTTAGAAAAACGTATACCAGGAATTCTATTTTCGATATTCATCTAGGAGTTTCAAAATGTCCTCAAGTTGAGCTGTTGCGATAATTCGACGTTTACCTACCGCAAAAAAAATGCGCAGTTCTTCCACGCTCTTGGGCATACAGTTAACAATCTGAACAGATTCCTTTGTATCAACACCAAACTTTTCAGTAAGTTTACCGACAAGTTCTTCAGCTTTATTTGCATCCAATTTTGCGAACTTCTGTACAAAATCAAGAGTTCTATGTTGGAATTGATCAAGTTCAGTTTCCCCTCTTTCCTCAAGAATTTTCTTTACTGATGCTATAGTGATAGGTTTCTCACTCAAACTTTTCTTTGGCATTAACTTAAATCCTCCACTGGTCAGTATTGTTTAATGTGTTCAGGTCTGGCTATCACCTTTTTGGTTTTTCCGCCAGTTTCAACAGCGATGCAGTATGCTCTTCCTCTTCTCTCAATAACGACGCCTGTTTTACCGTAAAAACGTCGATGCGGCATACCTTTCTGAATGCTTGGATCTATTAGGATAACTACCTTGCTACCCGGCGTATATTCATGTAATAACCCACCCAAGGGCGACATCCCTCTCTCCCGAGGGTTTTTGCGGAATAGATCTCTAGTTTTTGAGCGGTAACCCTTGGATTTCATGTAATTTTCCTCCAAAACTAAAACTTACTTCAGGTTGAAGCTTCAACCTTTAAGGCAAAAATAAGAAGGTAGTATTTAAACAATTACAAAATGATTTTATCCTGTTGCTTAGCTGTTTTTGCGGTCGGTCGGGATGAGGGAAAATTAGGTAACATGTATCGGGAAAGCCATGCGGTTTTCCCTATTTTTCATAAAGTTACCTGTATGCTTTTTCTCTAGCTAAAACAAATCTATGTCGCGAATAATTAGGATAGACCGAGTTTTTGCAGGTTTAGTCCTCGTCCTTTTCTCATAATCTGTTTGGTCATTTTCTTCATCAATAAAAATTGTTGTATAAGCTCCTTCACATCATGCTCGCTAACTCCAGCTCCGCGGGCTACTCGCCGAATCCTTGAAGCATTAAGCATCTTTGGGTCATCTCTTTCTTCCTTGGTCATTGATTGGATTATAAAGCGCCATTTTTTCATCTTATCTTCAGCTCCTACAATAGTATCTTCGGGCAGGTTATATCCAAGTCCAGGCACCATGTTCAAGAGACGTTTTAGTGATCCAAGTTTCTGCATAGATTCAAACTGCTCATACATATCCATCAACGTAAATTTTCCGCTTAGAAATGCCTTAGCCTTTTTCTCGGGAACTTTTACCTCAGCTTCTTTTACGCGCTCAACTAGACTCTTCAAGTCGCCCATGCCTAGTAGTCTTCCGACAAAACGAGAAGGTTCGAAAAGCTCAACATCGTCAATTTTTTCACCAACACCAATGAACTTAATCGGTGCACCTATTGCAGCAACCGCCGACAATGCACCTCCTCCTCTAGCCGACCCATCAAGTTTTGCAACAAAAATTGAACCGACTTTTGTTGCATCATTGAATGCTTTAGCCTGTGCCGAAGCTTGCTGGCCGATGGTTCCATCTATCACAAGAATTATTTCATCAGGATTTACTTTCTCAGACATTACTTGCATTTCTTTAAGTAACCCTTTCTCATCTTTATGCCGCCCAGCGGTATCAATTAGAATTACATCATACTTATCGTCTCTAAACTTCTTAACACCGCTTAATGCTATCTTTATAGAATCGCCTTCATTTTCACCGTAAATTGGAACATTTATTACATCTGCAAGTTGTTTTAGCTGGTAATATGCTCCTGGTCTGAATGTATCTGTACAAACCGTTGCCACCTTTAGCCCTCTTTTTTTGTAGTATCGAGCTAACTTAGCTACACTCGTAGTCTTTCCAGAACCTTGAATTCCGACCAGCATAATAACCTGAGTCTTACCCATTTCCACACTGGCAGTCGCTGATTTTTCTCCAAGGAATTTTGTTAATTCTTCATAAACAACTTTAACTACATGCTCTCGCCTTGAGATGCCTGGTGGCAGTTTCTCCTCTAAGGTGCGCTTCTCAATTCTGTTTGAAACATCTAGAACAAGTTGGACGTTAACGTCAGCTTGCAGCAATGCCCGTTGAATATCCTTAACAAGTTCTTTAACGGCAGCCTCATCCACAATTGGTGCTCTAAGAACTCTTCTCATAGCTTCATAAAGAGAAGAGCCGAGCTTATCCAGAGCCATAGTAGGTTACCTTAGGTTATCTCCTTAAGAAACATATTCTTAAACATTGATGCATAATTTTCGTAAGCTTTTTCATCTACTCGTAAATCTAGTAAGATTTAGCATATAGAGGACCATCTATGGCTGACATAGTCAAAATAGTTGAGGAAAAGCCAATACCCAAACAGCCGATTATCATCACTGGGCTGCCTGATGTTGGTTTGGTTGGCGTTATAGCTGCCTATGAAATTATATCTTACCTAAAGATGCAGGAGATAGCTAGAGTAGAATCAGAGCTTTTTCCTCCAATGGTTGTCCTTCACGAAGGATTGCCTTATGCTCCTGTCAGATTCTTTGGTCATGGTAATTTGGTGACTCTAGTTTCTGAGATCGCTTTACCAAGTTTAGCAGTAGCTCCGATTTCAGAAGCGATTGTAAAATGGGCTCATGAGAAGAAAGCTGAATTAGTTATTTCAATAGGAGGCGTCGCGGAGCAGGATAGACAGAATATAAAAAATCTTGATGTATTTGGCGCAGCGTCTGATAGAACTTCTTTACAAATATTAGAAGATCACAATATCAAGATTTTGGAAGAGGGTTACTTAGTGGGTGCTTATGCCCTTATTTTGAAAGATTGTGTTGAGAAAAAAATCCCCTCGATCTCGCTGCTTGCTCAATCTTTCTATAATTACCCAGATCCTGAAGCGGCAGCTGCTGTGCTAACTGAGTTAAATAAGTTACTGGGCACGAATATCGATACCTCTGATTTGATAAAGAGAGGTGAAGAAATTCGCTTGAAAGCTAGAGATGTAATGAAGCGTACTGAAGTAGAAATGGAAGAGATGAGAAAGACACAGGAGTACGATGTTCCTCCCTTATACGTATAATGAGTATGACCCATTATGATAAAAAAAGACGCGTATTTTAGAAATAACCGACAAATAATATGGAGGAGATGAGTAAAGAAATGTATAGGATGCTCGAAACTAAATCCATTGAAAGGCTGAATTGGCATGTGGCTTCTGCGACATTAGAACCTCTTACTTATGTGTCCGTATCGGCAAAAGAAGTGATAATTACTGCGGATTTGCCCTGCTCGGATATGAAATCGGTTAATATAAAGCCTTTGAAGAAAAACATAATTGAAATAAAAGCAAAAACAAAACGAATTATAAGTTTTGATGAGTTTGGAATTACTCATAGGAGAGGAAAATTTTCAAACTTTTATGCGCAAATCGCAGTCCCTATTCCAGTTAATATGGCAAAAATGAAAATGCGATGCAAAAATGGAATTGTAGAAGTACATATTCCGAGAAAAAGTTGATATCACACAAATGGAACTACTATAACGTCTTTCCTACCTGATTCTTTCAAAAGCAGCCGCTATCATGATTGGGAAAATTATAGTCATATCGCCAATAATTGTAACAAGTTTACCTTTCTCCTTAGCCTTTCTCCATGAAATTGCTTCTTCAAGAGGAGCGCCGCTTAAGCTTCCGCCCTCAGGTCTATCGAGTGTAATTTGGATAGCAGCATCAACGCCTTCACGTAATATGTTAGCGCCGAGAATGTAATGTTTAGTTAATCCGCCGCCAAGAATTATCGCACCAGTTTTCTTTGAATCAAATACAATGTTAGATAATTCATTTAAATCAGCAACCGAGTCAACGCTTATCTTATTAAGCTGACTGAATGTCCAGACATTAAGCCCAAGCATTGAATCAACGAATCCAGGGCAGAAAATAGGCACTCCTCTCTTCGAAGCCTTAAATAAAATAGATTCCTTGTCTTTGATACTTTTCCCAAATTCATAGAGCAATTTTCTGATAGATATGCCAATTCGCTCTTTTTCTGGAATGGCCTTAAGAACTGCATAGGTCTTTTTTTCTAGAGCTTCAAACGCCTTTTGTTGAATGTAAATATCACCTATTCTACCAATTTTTTTTTCTCTGAGCTTTTCATCATCAGCTAAAAATTCTCCCTTTATGTGCTTAAAACCGAGTGATTCAACAATATCATGGACAATATTTGCTCCATTTGATACTACTGCATTCACATATCCGCGATCGATAAGGTCGCCAAATATCTTCCTTAATCCACCTGGTACAGCTGGACCGGATATCCCAAGAAAAACTGTGTAATTCTTATCCTCGAACATCTCGACCAGAACATCGACACCCTTCGCTAATCTGCCAGCTCCAAGAACCCCTGTTTTACTCATCTCATTAATTAGCTGACCTACGCTCATCTTAGTCTCCAAACTCATCTGTTTGACATTCTTCAACTAAATGCTCTCCAACCGTTACCCTATGAAAGAGAGTAAAAAATTAAGGTAAAATTAAGTCTAGGCGCCCTTTACACGTACAATCTTAAATCTTTCTAAGGCTCTCCAGTATTCAACTTCTACGCCTGATGAAAGTTTTGATTTTATTTCCTCTTCAGCTGGAATGCTTGCCCAAAAAATTTCATATGTTTCAAGATCCATCAGCTGGACTGCGTCAGGGCTCATCGATAAAACCTGTCCGCTTCTTTTTTCAATCACTGGCACATCAATCTTGGCGTCCACAGGACTAACTATGCTTCTCTTTGAACCGTCAAAAAGGCCTATTGCGATTATTCTTGCTTTTGCTGAACCATGTTTGCCTGGCTTAGATTTTTCAAGCTCAATAATTCTGCATGGTTCTCCATCTACAATTATATTGTGCCCAATTTTAAGCGAACCTACCTCAGCTGGTTTACTCATATTTCTCTCCCCACTTAAGACCGTAATTTCATTTTACTTACTTCTATTGAATATGTTTTTAAGGTAAAGGTTTTTAGCTAATTTTGAGAGAGAAAGTTTTAACGGAGCATGCATGCCTGCGGAAGAGGTAAAAAATAGGATTTTATTAATATTACTCAAATTCTTAGCCAAAGTTTACCTATCAGATTTATAGATAGTTTGGTTAGAAAAATTAAGGAGCTATTGGTGGCGGGAAATGTTTCATAAAGCTGGCATTGTAGCGCGCTCCGATAAATTAAGTGCATTAACATTAGCTAGTAAAATAGATGATTACCTAAAATCAAAAGGATTAGCAGTTTTATTGGAATCTGATTTAGCCTCATTTAAAAAAGAGCCTAAAAATAGTTTTAATCTCTCTGAACTTTACGCGGACTTAATAATTGTTGTTGGTGGAAATGGAACGGTTCTAAGAACATGTGCATCTCTGCCTAACCCTGAAACTCCTATTCTAAGTGTAAACATGGGTACGAAGGGTCTTCTAACGGAGGTGTCGCCAAGAGATGTATTCAAGGCCATTGATAACTGCTTGTCCGGAAACTACATGACTGAAGATTGCATAAAAATTTCTACAACGGTTAACAACGTAAAATTGCCTGACGCGTTAAATGAGGTGCTGATAACTGCTTGTCCTCCTCTAAAGATGCTGCATTTCAACATCGAAAAAGATGGCGCTTATTTCCCTGAGTATCGTTCCGATGGAATAATAATTTCAACTCCAATCGGATCAACGGCCCATTCATTCTCGGCATACGGCCCAATTTTGAATCCGCATGTAGAAGCATTTGTTCTAACTCCGATATGTCCTTTAACTCATATTCATTCAGTTGTGTTTCCTTCATCAAGCACACTAAAAATTAAGCTAATTAAACGTGAATCTAAGGCAACTGTAATAATTGACGGAGTTCATAGAGGTGATATAGCCACTAAAGATCTGCTGACAATAAAGAAATCAAAGTATAGAGCAGTTTTCGTAAGATTTAAAAATGATTTTTTTAAACGGCGTTTAGAAAAAATTCGCATTGTAAGCTAGGAATAATTAATGGCTGAGAAAGGTTTTGTATTGATATTAGATGCATCAGCATTCATAATGGGTTATGATCCTCTTTCTGTTAGTTATCCCCAATTTTCAGTGCCATCTGTTCTAAATGAATTGCTTCCAGAAACAACCGAATGGTTAAGATGTAGCGTCGCAGAGCAGAGTGGAAAATTAAAGATTCAACAACCATCGGAGAAGTCCGTTGAAAAAATTAAATTTCTCTCCGCAAGTGTGGGGGATATTAGAACCCTTTCTGATACTGATATACAAATATTGTCGCTAGCCTTTGAATTACAGAGTGAGGGGAAAGACCCAGTAATAGTGAGCGATGATTACGCTATCCAAAATGTTGCGGAGAGAATAGGCTTGAAGTACAAATCCCTCGCTACATTCGGCATCCGATATCAATTTGACTGGATATTATATTGCCCAGCATGCCACCGGAAATACCCCTCAGGTTATATTGGTGAATCGTGCGGAGTATGCGGTACAGCGCTTAAAAGAAAGCCGCTGAAAAAAGCCAAGATTGAAAAAACTTAGGCGCTTAAATTCGTATAATTGAAACGTTTTTATTTCAAAAAGGGCATTCTCTCTTTTATTAAAAAAGAGTTACGGTGAACAGAATTGGTTAAGCGAGTTGGCATACATAAGAGGGGAGAAATATCCCTTGACGACATTATACAAACAGTGCGAAAAAATCCGCGCATTAAAGAAGCGGGAGCGATCTCGTGTTTTATCGGAATTGTTAGAGGCCGCTCTAAAGGCACAAAAGTGAATAAACTATATTTTGAAGCGTACAAAGAGCAAGCAGAAAAATCGCTTGCGAAAATTTCTAGCGACTTAATGAAAAAACCAGGCATCGTTGACGTACTCATCCACCACATGACAGGAACACTGAAAGTTGGCGAAAACATAGTTTTCGTAGTGGTAGCCGGTAAATCCCGCAAGGATGTGTTTCCAGTAGTAGCTGAAGCTGTTGAACGCCTTAAGCGTGAAGCGCCTATCTGGAAAAAGGAGTATACTGAGAAAAATTCACACTGGGTTTCGGGAAAGATAGATCTCTAAACTATCTTTGAACCCATTCGGAGCATCGTTTAGATTCCCAATAAGCCTTCCCAGTTTTCTGACAGCGACTACGAATTAGAAACTTGCATCCAAAGCATCCTTCAGCCATTAAGTATGCCCTCTTGTACAAATTGTAGAACCTACAAGAATCAATCACAGTATTAAAGTTAACGCTTAATTTTGATTCAGTAAGCCCCATATTCACAGGTCATTTTAATCGGTTACAAAGAAGATGGCCCATAAGGTACAGTAGCCAATGTGCTGGCTATCCCATGAACTTTTTATTGTTTCTTAAAGTTTGTAAAAATTTTTCATGGATAGGTGTGCGCATCTACATCCATAGGTTTAGTTAGCTTTTTAATTTTTATGTCTATGTTCTTTGGAAGCTCATTAGTTTCCTTTAGGGTTTTTAAAAAACCTATCATCATATTTGCTAAGGTCTCTTGAACGAAATGGTTCAAAGGCAATTCCTTATCATTAACCCACATTTCAGTTTCATAATTCTTTTTTAAAACTCTGTGTGATGAGCTCAACACAATCTCCCCTAATTAAATTATTCCTGCTGTCTTGAGTTAATAATAATTTTGGAATTATGTTATATGCTATTATCATGATTCTTGAAAGAGTTTGACTTATTCTTTGTTCGCTGGTGAAGCGATAACTTTTTTTGTTATAGTCAATAATTAGACAATGAAAGGTGATTGTGAATATGGGGTTTGTTAAGGTTGTGTCTACAAAGGAATTAGAACCAGGCAAAATGATTGGTTTTGGAGAAATGCTTGTCGCAAATTTGGATGGCAATTACTATGCTATAGGGAATCGTTGCTCACATAAAGGTTGCAAGCTATCAAGCGGAATGCTTGACGGTGAAAAAATTGTATGCCCATGCCACAGCTCTATTTTTGATGTTAAAACTGGCCGCGTCATAAAAGGGCCTGCAAATAAACCGGAACCCATGTTCCAAGTGAAGATAGAAGGAGACCAAATTCTAGTTAACACATAAACGCTTAGTAATAAGGCAGATTTTAGACATATCAACGGCTATCCGATTTGTTTAGAGAAAAACTTGATTCTGTAAAATCTTTTGCTTAATAACGAATTGTTTGAAAAACTGTGAAGAAATCGGCGCCGTAGACGAGACGGGGCTCCTTAACGGAGGTGCGGGGAGAGGGATTCGAACCCTCGAAGGGCTTCCCCACGGGATCTTGAGTCCCGCGCGTGTGGTCCATTTCTTAGTTTGACCGGGCTCTGCCATCCCCGCATTTTTCTATCTGGTTCTTCTGTCTTTTTCATGCATCGAAGTCTGATTGAGTTCCGCCTGAAAATTATGAGCTGCGTCGTTAACTTAAACTTTCTTGAATTTTTCATAAAATTCAATAAGAATCTGTACTTTCGGCTCCTCCTCATTTAATGCAATAATCTTCATTTGTCCACCTATCTGGTCGTACTTTAGGATGTTCTCCTTGATTAAGGGATCAATTACTCTAGCTACTGTTGATGGTGATAGATTTAGAAACCGCGATAAGCCCGCTTGGTTAAAAATTCTTCCTCGATTATCAAGCAAATGTTGGATTAACTTTGTCTGTGCTCTACTTCCGAACACGCCGGTTAAATTAGTCAAGTTACGGCCCCTATTTGAGATAGATTATTACAAAAAAGAGTATTAGAACTATGAACAGAAGATATGTGATGCGGGTTGTCGTTTTGTATCTGCGTTCCCTTTTTGTGTACTCTTCTTTACATTTATTTGAGCAGAACTCCTGATTTTCCGAAGTGGCCTTACCGCAGACAGTACAGTGTTTGTGGGGGGGAATACGTGTTTCTTTTGACATTTTTTATTGCTCCTTCATAACCAATGTGCCTACTTTCTTCCCTTTAATTATTTTTTCTATATTGTGCGGGTCTTTTCCATTAAGGATCCATGTGGGTATGTGTGAGCGTTCAATGATTTTTATTGCAACAGGATCTAGTAAAGCGTAACCTCCCGCCCAACATTTACCTGACATGACTAATTCCAACATTTCCATCGGAGTGATTTTACTCAATCTTTTCGCATCAGGATTTATCTTCGGGTCCGCAGTGTAAACACCGTCAACATCAAGTGTACGAATCAAAACATTAGCTCCCATTAACTCAGCTGCGATAGCTGCTACTGCATCGGTAGAGTGACCGGGGGTTAAACCACCCATAATGACGATTTTACAGGTTATCAAAGCATGTTTTAGTTCATCAATGCTTTTAGGAGGCTCAGGATATGCCTCCTCACCTAATTTTGAGATAAGTAGCCGGGCGTTCAGTCTTGTAACTTCTATGCCTAACTGGTCGCATAAGGCTTCGTCTGCGCCTAACGCCCTAGCAACTTTGATATATTTGCGGGCATTCTCTCCACCTCCAGTCACAATTAAAATTCTATGTCCAGCTCGATGGAGTTTTTTGAACAAATTTGCATAAGTCTCTATGTTTTTAACTTCTAACTCTGATGGGAAGAAGAATCCACTAAACTTGACAACAACTTTCATTCTATCTCCTCCGTCACCGTTAGTTTTTCAGATGACAGGTTATAATAATATTTGAAGCACCTAATTAGCCCGTTACCTGAAGAAGTTTATGTTCAATTTTCTATCAGTTTAGCTTCTAATTGAAAGATTTACTTATTTACGCTGACCATCAATCTTATAAAGAGCTGAAGTGATTGCGATAACGGCGATGTAAATTAAGAGGGATTAGCTATGTCCGAGCGTAGTTCTGTAGCACGTTTTAGACTCAAAAAGGCGTTGGAGACTCTTGCCTCTAAGGAGGGACGTGGGACTGAACTAATCTCGTTATATATCCCTCCAGGAAGACAAATTAGCGATGTAATGAACTATCTTAGGCAGGAGTACAGTACAGCATCAAACATTAAATCAGCAGTTACACGTAAGCATGTACTGGATGCAATTACAAAAGTTATGCAGCGTCTCAAATTATTCAAAGAACCGCCTAAAAATGGTCTAATAATGTTCTGCGGTGCAATCCCTAGAGGCGCTCCAGGATCTGAAGAAATGGAGTTGTATGTAATAATTCCACCGGAACCCATCAACGTTTACCTCTACAGGTGCGATGACAAGTTTCACATTGATCCATTGCAAGAAATGGTTAAAGAAAAAAAAGTTTATGGGATCATGGTCATTGATGGCAGTGGAGCAACATACGCAACACTTAGAGGCCAAAGACTTGAGATCATTAAAGAAATAACTTCAGGTTTACCTGGCAAACATAGAGCAGGAGGGCAATCAGCTAGACGCTTTGAACATTTAAGGGAAGTTGAAGTAAACGAATACTATAAGCGCGCTGGGGAATATGCTAATAAAATATTTACGGGCATTTCTGGTTTAAGTGGATTAATTATCGGTGGACCAGGGCCGACAAAGTCGGATTTTGAAGAGGGAGAATATCTTCACTATGAATTAAAAAATGTCATCCTATCAAGAGTTGACACAGCTTATGTAGGAGAGCAGGGTGTAAAGGAGGTTGTTGAAAAAGCTCCAGAAATCCTAAAAAATGTCCGCTATGTTGAAGAGAAAAGCTTAGTGCAACAATTTCTATACGAATTGGGTCATGAAACAGGATTAGCAACCTATGGTGAAAATGAGGTCAGAGAAGCTTTACAGAAAGGAGTTGTAAAGACTCTGATAATATCTGAAGGGCTTGACGTTGTGCGCGCGAAAATAAAATGTTCTAATTGCAATTACGTTGAGGAAAAAACTGTAAAATCTGCGGAAGTTTCTGAACTTAAACAGAGCCTAATAGGTAAACCATGCCCTAACTGCTCAACACCTACGCTTACACTATTTGAGACTAGGGATCTAGTCGATGAGTTTGCAGAATTAGGAGAGCAGACAGGGGTCAATGTTGAAACAATTTCGACAGAGACTGAAGAGGGCCAAGGACTGCTTAATAGCTTCGGCGGAGTTGCAGCGATATTACGCTTTAAACAATCGTAGGTTGAGATCATTTAGCAACGTAAATATCCTTTCCGATTCTTAGCAGTTCAGCTTTAGCTACGCCGAAATTTAAATCTCTAATCTTATGCATTGCTTCTAAATCTATTTTTAGAGGCTTCAATTCTTCAGGCGCATAAACTAAATCCAAGCTTTCATTTAGCGCTATTCCAGAGTCTTTCTTGTACTTCCAGATTGCAGTGTTAAATTCAATGAACTTTTCAGTTATTTTTATCAACTCGCTGTCCAATTCCGCTTTTTTCTCTGGGAAGGATTCTAAATGTATACTTTCCTTTCCATATAATTCACGCCATATGAAGTCTGACACAAATGGGCATAGTGGCGCCAGCAACTTCAGTAAAGTTTGCAGGCATGCGTGCAGAGTATACCATGCACCGTGCTGCGCTTTTTCAGTAAATAAGTAATTAGGGTTATACGCTCTTGATTTAGCGGCTTCTACATAATGATCAGCGAACAGGCTCCATGTGAAATTTCTCATAGCGGTAGATGGAATAAATGCATCCGTATAGTCGTAACCTTTTCTACATGCGTCTACTAATTTATTTAATTCAGCCAAAATCATTTTATCTAAACTAGTTAACTCATAGTCTTCTTGCGGTTGTGGGAAAGAGGACACAAATCTAGCTATGTTCCAAAGTTTTGTTATAAACTTTGAAGCTCCTTCAACTCTGTTTTCTGAGAATCGATAGTCAGAGCCGACTTTAGCTTCCATTGCTCCCCAAAGCCTAAATGCGTCTGCACCGTATTTTTGGAACAGCGGTTCGGGATACACCACATTACCTTTTGATTTGTGCATGGCTTCACCTTTTTCGTCAAGACCCATACCTGAGATTCTAACTTCTCTAAATGCAGGTTTTCTGGTTAGATGGTATGCTTTTAAAATTGAGTAATAAAGCCAGGATCGAACAATGTCTGTGCCCTGTGGTCTGAGATAGACTGGAAACGCTTTATTGAAGAGGTCTACGTCACGCTCATATCCAGCTATGTATAATGCGGATCCGCTTGAATCCATCCATGTGTCGAAAGTTCTCGTCTCTCCTAAAAACTCATTTGACCCGCAATCGCATCTATTAAATGGTGCTTTTTCCTTCCAAGGCTGATAGTATTTGCCGGTTTTGGGTAGATGTGGTTTACCGCATTTTTTACAGTACCATATGGGTATTTCGGTACCATAGTATCTCCTTCTCGAAATCGGCCAATCAGTTGTTATTGAAGAAATCCAGTTCAGTAAGAGTTGTTTTGATGCAGCTGGATAAAATTTAATTAAGTCAACTATTTGGAGTAAGTCGTCAGAAACTTCAAGTTGTTTAAGGTAATATTCACGCATTGAAATAAATTCAATCGGATTTTTTGATCGCCAACACTCTGGCGTTCTATGTAAAATTTTTTCTGACTTAACTATTAACCCAAGTTTCTTTAAGTCTTCAACGATCTTCTTTCGCGCTTCATAGACTGATAGCCCATTATAATGGCCAGCTTTCTCATTCATTTTACCATCAATATTTATTGCTATACTGGATGGTAGATTCAGTTCCCTAAATAGGCGTATATCTGAATAGTCCCCGAATGAGCAGACCATCACTAATCCAGTTCCAAACTCCGGTTTAGCGTAGTTATGAGGAAAAATAGGGACCTCTTTTGCGTATAACGGCACAACGGCGATTTGATCCTCAAGTTTTGCGTACCTCTCATCATCTGGGTTGAAAATAACTGCGGCACATGAGCATAACAGTTCAGGCCTCGTTGTCGCTACGACGAGATTTTCTTCATTTTTTAATTTAAACTGGATGTAATACAAATCTGTTTCAATTTCTTGGTAATCAATTTCAGCATCAGCAATTGTTGTACGACATACTGGACACCAGTTGGTCGGTCTATCATCTTCATAAATCAGATTTTTATTCCAAAGTTCGATGAAGGATGACTGTGTAAGCTGTCTGAACTCAGGGTTGTCTGTTCGATAATAATCGTCTAAATTACAACTCATTCCCATCCTTCGCGCAATTTTAATTATCTCAATCTCGGCCTTATCCAAAAATTCACGACAAAGCTTAACGAACTGTTCCCTAGGCACTTCGTGAGCGCTTATCTTGTAAATTTTTTCAACTTCAACTTCGACAGGTAGACCGTTTCTATCAACACCGAATGGGAACAGAACCTCAAACCCTCGCATGCGAAAATATCGTGCAACAATGTCTATCTGCGCATAATGAGCAGCTCCGCCGACATGCCAACGGCCGCTACAATAGGGGGGTGGACAGTCAACTGAGAAGATGGGTTTTTTTGAATCCTTGTTAAATTTATAGAAATTTTCTTCTTCCCATTTTTTCAATAGGTCCATTTCGAACTGCAGGTTCCACCGTTTCTCTCTAATTGTAGGTGTAAACTTCTCCATTTCCCTCACCTTTTAACATAAATTATGGTTTTTTTAGAGCAGAAAACGGTTGCATACTTTAAGGCTAATAAACATTCAGAAAATGTTTATGCTTTGGGGTAGAAGTGTGAAAGTTCACTCTGCGACCTTCCTTTGGTTAATATGAGAATTTCTTTACCAAATTTTACTCTCATTCCATCTACAGCTGCTACAGTCTGCACGCCTGTCTGTTGCTTAATGAAACTTGCTTCACCAAAAGGATTGCTGAAAATCATTTTCGCTCCAAAATGTGTTATGATTGCCACTTCGGGTTTAACAGCTTTTACTATTTTTACAACATCCTCAGTCGACAAATGATATGGCCATGGCGCATTCCGCGGCCGCATAGCACAGATAATCAGAAGTCTACTTCCACTGTAGAAGCTGGGAAGCTCGTCAAAAAACTGAGTGTCAGAGGTGTATCCTATTGTACCTGTGGTTGGCAAATTAAACTTAAATCCAACGCCGTCTGGATCGCTGTGAACAGCTTTTGTTACACTAATTGTCGCATCTTCTAAATTAAACTCGTCACCTGCCTTAGCTTCTATTACAGACTCAGGTATACTTTGATGATATTGCGAGATGGCTGCTTCGCAAACATCATTGCCGAATAAAACACTATGGGGACCAACAAGAGTTCCCCTTTTTTTAGTTGTACCTCTCGTCATTGCTTCGATGAGTATTTCCGCATCTGTATAGTGGTCGGGATGTGAATGGGAAACCATTATTGAATTGATTTTTTGTGGATCAAGCCCCTGTTCTATTGAATGGATTAATGCGCCTGGACCGGGATCCAGATGCATGTTAAGCGCACCATATTTAAAACGAATGCCACCAGTCCACCTTTTCTGTGTGATAGTAACAAACCTTCCTCCTCCCGTGCCGAGGAAGATTAATTCAGCCTCGGACAAAAAAACCAGCCTTTTACAGTATTTCTTTGGTGGGCATAAGTAAATTTATAGCTCTAAACACTTCGCTTCAAGCTCAGCCTTTAGCTTTGCGGGATCTACACCTTTAACTGGAATAATAAAAATATACTGTAATCGTCCTTCAGCCTCTAAGAAGGCTTTAATCACACCATTATCATCGGGGTCATCAAACTTAATGGGATGTTCTGATGTTCTTATGCCAATATAAGATGCGCGGCCAAAATCAATCTTTCTAACATTAGGATTACTCAAAATATGATCCACAATTTTTACTACTCTATGCTTTTTAACTTCCAGACCATGCTTTCCAGCAACTTTTTTCCCAACAGACATAACAATCACTAACCTCACTCTAAATCTCAAATAATATTTTTAACTCTTTACCTTAACATTAACTGAAAAACAGAATAGTGGACTGGTGGGGATTCGAACCCCAGACCTCCCGGATGCGAACCGGACGCTCTACCAGACTGAGCTACCAGCCCATCAACTTTAGGGGCCATCGCGGGGATTTCCCTAAATGGCTTTTGTAATCCACTCCCGCTCTGATTTATTTGAGTATATGAATGGGCTTATTTTCTCTTCGTTTTTTGTTTCAGTTGCTTCTTTGAATCCCTTAACATACTCTTCATAAGCCTTCATAAGCGGAATCTCTTCTTCATTGTAGTAAACGGAGACATTGTCAGCATATATTCCTATTTCTTCGAGTTTACTTATGGTTTCATATTTCGGGAAATAGAAGCGCATACCTTGTCTACCAATTTGACTG